>NZ_CP159811.1:1052325-1403101 GCF_047720245.1 Candidatus Pelagibacter sp. Uisw_137 | reverse complement strand
AATTTAGTAAAAGTAAAAATAAATAAAATCTATAGGTAAATCATTCCTAACAAGAATAATTATTTTTTAAATGCCGCTATAATATTATAACCACGGAGTGGTCTGTTTTCACTCTTAGAAATTATTTTTGCCACAGTGTTATTTAATTGAACAATTAATTTAACCATTAAGTTTTACAAATTTAAAATCTATGAGTGTATGATTTATAAATTATGTTTCTTATTATTTTACTAAATCTATATGTAGTTAATCTAGAAGTAGAATTTCTTATATGGTGTGAATACTATTAGTTGAAATTTAAAATCTCTTTATATAATCAATTATAAAGCTGAGATTTTCTTTGTTATTCTTGAAATATTTCTTGAGGCATTTGCTTTCTTTATAATTCCAGTTTTTGCAACTTTCATTAATTCAGAGTTCAACTTTGGCAAAAATTTTAAGGCTTCATCTTTTTTCTTTTCAACTAGAAGTAGATTCATTTTTTTTATAGCATTTCTATACTTACTCTTACGAGCCTTATTAACCAGGGTTTGCGTAGCAATTTTTCTAATTCTTTTAATTGCTGATTTTGTGTTTGCCATAAGCGCAGTGGTATAGCTTGAGAATTTATACTGGTCAATAGAATAATTCCCTATTTTTGGCAAGTATTACAAAAGAAAGTTGATCTATTAGATATAAATATTTTCTGAATTTTTCCATCACATTTATTTCTGAGGCAGCTTAGGTTTTCTCTTTGATAAACTCTAAATTCTTTTTGGAAGTTTCCACTTTTTCCCATGGTATTTTTAAAATCTCGAATACTTGACCCTCCTTTTTTAATAGCTCTATTAAGTATAGTTTTTGAATAAGTTATAATTTTTTTACAATTTTGCTTGGTTAACTTTGATGCATAGGTAGTTGGATTAATTTTGCATAAAAATAAAATTTCACTAGCATAAATATTTCCAATTCCTGATACAAATTTTTGATCTAATAAGAAACTTTTTATATCTTTTTTTTTATTTGTGAAATAACCAACTAAATATTCTAAATTAAAATTTTTAAAAAAAGGTTCTGGCCCTAAATGACTAAATTTTTTTTCAAGCTCCTTCTTATTTTCTATAAATTTAAAAAAACCAAATCTTCTAGGATCATTGTATATAACTCGTAAACCCTCAAAATGAATTTCAACATGGTTATGTTTCTTTGGGAGGCTTGGTGAGTTATAAAAACTAGTATTGGTAAACTTACTAGTATTATTTTTTTTTATCAAATGAACGGTCCCAGACATCCCCAAATGAATTAAACAAAAAGACTGATCAGAAAAATTCAAGATCAAATACTTTGAAAATCTAGTTACTTTTTTTATAATTTTATTTTTTAATAACTCTTCAAATTTTAGAGGAATTTTAAACCTTAAGTTTCTATTCGTAATTATTATTTTTTTGATTTTTTTACGCTCTATTTTTTTAGATAACGATTGTTTGACTATTTCTACTTCTGGTAATTCTGGCATTTGAGACTATATTATCAATAAATAATAAATTTAATATGCAACAATATCTCCAAAATAAAAAAGGCCTTGTCCAAAGTGTCTTTGATAATGTCTATGACAAATATGATTTAATGAATGACTTTATGTCATTAGGAGTTCATAGAATTTGGAAAAAAGATCTATTAAGTTGGATGAACCCTTCAAATAATAAAACTTTAATTGATGTTGCCTGCGGTACTGGAGATCTTGGTAAACTTTTTTTAGATGCAACTGATAAAAATGGTGAAATATTTTGTGTTGATCCAAATAAAGGAATGATTGGTAAAGGCAAAGAAAAGTTAAGTACTTATAAAAATATAAATTGGATAATTGCTCCAGCTGAAAAGTTGCCTATTAAAGATAATTCTTGTGATTACTACACAATTAGTTTTGGGCTACGAAACACTAAAAATCTAAACAAAGCTCTATCAGAAGCTTATAGAGTTTTAAAACCAGGAGGTCGTTATTTATGTTTAGAATTTTCTAAAATTCAAAACTCTAATTTGGACTTTATATATAAAAATTATTCAAAACTTATTCCTTTGGTTGGAAAAGCTATAGTTGGACAAAAAAATCTTATGAATATCTAATTAAAAGTATTGAAGAGTTTATTAATCAAGAAGAGTTAATCGATTTAATGAATAAAAATAAATTTGTTAACTGTAGTTATAGAAATTTATCAGGTGGAATTGTAGCTATCCATTCAGGCTGGAAAATCTAATGTTAAAAAAAATATTCATTTTATTTAAATTAGGAAGAAAATTAGCTCGTTCTGATATATTAGCTATTCTTTCTAAATTTAAAAAACCACCATTAGCAATTAAGATTCTCTTTCAAATACTTTCATTTTCTTTTTCTCCACCTAATAGGACTAATTTAAATGAAAATGAAGGAGCAAGACTTTCTAAGTCACTACAATCAATGGGAACTACATTTATTAAGTTAGGACAATTTTTGGTTACTAGACCTGATATTATCGGAGATGATTTAGCAAAACAATTAGAGGGCTTACAAGATAGGTTGCCAGCTTTTACTTTAGCTGAAGCAAAAGCAATAATTAAAAAAGACCTAGGAGATGATACTTTCAATTCAATCATTGATTTAAGTGAACCAGTTGCAGCAGCTTCAATAGCACAAGTTCATAAAGCAAAAATAAATGACAATGGGACCATAAAAGATGTTGCTATTAAAATTTTGAGACCAGATATAAAAAAAGTATTTAATGAAGAGATAGATGCTTTGATGCTTTTTGCTTTTATGGTTGAGTCATTTATAAAAAAAACAAAGAGACTAAAATTGGTAGAAGTAGTTTTTCTTCTTAAAGAAATAACTAATTTAGAAATGGATTTAAGATTTGAGGCAGCGGCTGCAAATGAATATGCTGAAAATACAAAGAATGATGCAGGTTTTAGAGTTCCTGCTATTTATTGGAATTTTACAAGCGAAAATGTCATGACACTTGATTGGGTTGATGGTGTTTCTATTCGTGAAACAGAAGATTTACAAAAAAGAAACATAGATACTAAGAGAATAGCCTCTGATGTTATTCAGCATTTTTTAAGACATGCTGTCAGAGATGGTTTTTTTCATGCTGATATGCATCAAGGAAACATATTCATTGACGATAATGGGCAAATTGTTCCTATAGATTTTGGAATAATGGGGAGATTAGATGACCTTAGCAAAAGATTTTTAGCTGAAATTTTATTTGGATTTATTCAAAGAGACTACAAAAAAGTTGCTGAGGTACATTTGGTTGCTGGTCTTGTTCCTAAGGATGTGCCTGTTAATGATTTAGCACAAGCATTAAGATCAATTGGTGAGCCAATCTTTGGTCAATCCGTAAAAGATATTTCTGGAGGTAAATTATTAAAACAACTTTTTGAAGTTACTGAAAAATTTAACATGCAAACTCAGCCACAATTATTAATGTTACAAAAAACAATGGTAGTTGTTGAGGGTGTGGCTAGAAAACTTAACCCTAATACCAATATATGGGAAACTTCAAAACCAGTTTTAGAAAATTGGTTAAGAGAAACAAAAGATCCAATTAACACCTTAAACGAAAGTTTAAAAAGTACTACTGAAGTAATTAAAAGATTGCCTGATTTTCCAGAAATTATGGATAAGGCTAATCAAGCTTTAACGTTTTTAGCAAGTGGACAGATCCCACAAAATTCAAATTCATTTACCGCCTTAAATGAAAAGAGATCTGAAATGACTACCTTTAGAAATCAGTCTATTGTTGGTTTATTACTGCTTGTAATTTTTGGTCTAGTAGTATTTTAATTCGCACAATGAATAATATATCTGAAAAAAAAATACTTTTAATAATATGCGGTGGCATATCTGCTTACAAAAGTTTGGAATTAATCAGATCTTTAAAAAAATTAGATGCAAAGGTTAAAACTATTCTTACTAAAAGTGCCAAAGAATTTGTAACTCCTTTGTCCGTTGCCTCACTATCTCAAGAAAAAGTTTATGATGACTTATTTAGCCCTGAAAATGAGGCTGAAATGGATCATATTTCACTATCTAGATGGGCAGACTTAATTGTTGTGGCTCCAGCTACAGCTAATACAATTTCAAAATTGAGCGCAGGATCTTCTGAAGATCTGGCTTCAACCGTAATTTTAGCTTCTGATAAAGATATTTTTTTAACACCAGCTATGAATGTTAGAATGTGGGAACACCCATCAACTAAAGAAAATCTTAAAAAACTAAAATCATTTGATTATAAAATTATAGGTCCTGAAATTGGTGATATGGCCTGTGGAGAATTTGGTGAAGGGAAAATGACTGAACCAGTTAACATTGTTCAAGAAATTAATTCATACTTTAGTGAATTAAATAAAAATTATAAACTAAAAGCCTTAATAACGGCTGGACCAACTAATGAGTATATTGACCCTGTAAGATTTATAACAAATAAATCTTCTGGAAAACAAGGGTATGCCTTAGCAAAAGCATTTGCTAAAAAAGGTTTTCAAACTACTTTAATTTCTGGACCTACAAATTTAGAAGTGGGCAGCAATATAAACTTAATTAAAATAGAAACTGCAGATGAGATGTTTAAAGCTACACAAGATAATCTACCAGCAGATGTAGCAATTTTTTCAGCAGCTGTTGCTGACTTTAAGGCTAAAGAAATAAATAATAGTAAAATAAAAAAACGGGAAAAATTAAATTTAGAACTAGAAAAAAATATTGATATTTTAAATTATGTATCAAAACATAATTCTCTTAGACCAAAGTTGGTAATTGGATTTGCTGCAGAAACTAATAATGTGGAAGAAAATGCAAAAAAAAAATTAGAAGAAAAAAATTGTGACTGGATAATAGCAAATGATGTTTCCAATAAAGCAATTGGATTTGACTCCAATTTTAATGAAGTTTCAATTTATTATAGAGATAAAAATATGGATAATGAAAGGCTTACAATAAAAAGTAAATCTGAAATTTCTGATGAAATAGTTGATAGAGTTATTAAAAAATTAAATTAAAATTCAGTGGCTAAAGTATTAATCAAAAAATTAAATCCTAAAGTAGAATTGCCTGCTTACAAAACAGATGGTGCTTCAGGTATGGATTTGATGGCTTTTATAGAGGAGCCTATTAGAATAGCCCCTAATAGCTCATATTTAGTTCCTACAGGCCTTTCAATGGCATTTTCAGAGGATTATGAAGTCCAAATTCGTCCTAGATCTGGTTTGGCTGCTAAAAAGAGTATTACAGTTTTAAATACTCCAGGAACAATTGATAGCGATTATAGAGGAGAAATTAAAGTTATACTTTTTAATCATGGTAAAGAAGATTTCCTTATCAACAATAAAGATAGAATAGCACAAATGATCTTAATGCCTGTAATTAAAATGGAGCTTGAAGAAAAAGATAATTTGCCTGATACATTACGAGGTGATGGTGGATTTGGTTCAACAGGTAAATGAATAACCAATTAAGAAAAGCATCAATAGAGAGATACTCGAGACAAATAGTACTAAGGGATATTGGCACTATAGGACAAAAAAAAATTATATCTGCAAAAGTTTTAATTGTTGGAATGGGTGGCTTAGGATCTCCTGTTGCTGGATTTCTTGCAAGAGCTGGTGTTGGTTTGATAGGAATAGTTGACGATGATAAAGTTAGTTTGTCCAATCTACACAGACAAAGTCTTTATAATACCAGTGATATAGGAAAATTTAAAGTTCAAGTAGCAAGGGGTAAAATTAAAAAAATAAACCCAAGTATTAAAATTAAGATTTACAAAATAAGACTAAATAAAAATAATTTTAAGAAAATTATAAAAGATTATGATTATATAGTTGATGGCTCTGATAATTTTTCCACAAAATTTTTATTAAATGATTTTTGTTATAAATTTAAAAAAATACTTGTAACTGGAGCTATAAGTAAATTTGACGGTCATATATTCACCTTTAATTTTAAGAATAAAAAAATCCCATGTTTAAGATGTTTTTTTCAAGACTCTGATATTTCAGATGATTTAATAAATTGTGAGTCAGAAGGTATTCTTGGTACTGTTGCTGGTATAATTGGAACTATACAAGCAAACGAAGTTTTAAAGAAAATACTTGGTATTGGAAAGAGTCTTGATGGATATATTTTTATCTTAGATTTATTACAATTAAATTTTAGAAAAGTTAAACTTAAAAAAAGAAAAAACTGTTTTTGTAAATGATAAAAAAAATAGCTATTTGCGCTTTGTATCTATCAGTTTTATTTGGTCAATTTTCAATAGCAGAAGAAAAGTTTCTTTCTTTAAAAAAAAGTAAAGTAAATGTTCGATATGGACCAAGTTTTGATTCAGAGATCAAATATATTTATAAAAAAATAAATTTACCAATAAAACAAATAGATCAAAAAGAAAATTTTAGAAGAATTGTAGACTTAAAAAATAATAGTGGATGGATCCATGTTTCTCAGGTTAAAAAATCAAACTCTATTATCATCTTAGAAGACAAAATCTTATATAAAAAACCATCTAACTTTTCAAAACCAATAGTCAAACTAGAAAAAGGAAGACTATTAGTTTTAAAAAAATGTGAGAATATATGGTGTAATGTGAAGACTGATGATTATTCAGGTTGGGTGAAAACTGAAAATATTTGGGGTTCTATTAAATAAAATCTGCACATAGTGATTTAACACTATTTTCAGCTAGTTTTGTGGTGTGAGTGTACTCTTTATGATCGATTCCAAGTTCAATGGTTGTGCTATCTGACTTAAATTTAGAAATTTGATCATCATTTAATTTAAAATGGATAAACTGCACTGAAGAAGCTTTTCCTTCTGCTGATGTTCTGTCAACATCTTCTTCTGGAACAGCCTTAACAATTTCATCATTAATTTTTATGAATATTTTTTCTTCAATTCCTCCAACTTTACCTAAAAATGCAGCTCTTGAAATTGGATTATCAATTTCAAACATTAGTGTAGCTGTAAGTTCTTTTCCATTTGGAACTAAAGGGTTGTAAGCTATTAATTCATCTTTTAATTGCTCATCTCCTCCTTTTTCGATGTGAAGCATTTCTTGAACTTGGGCAACCATAGTTTCAAAACTTTCAAAATAAAAAGTGGCATAAGGACCAAGTGCTATTCTTCTATCTTTTTTAAACTCAACTAAATCTTTTCTAATTTGTTTTCTGCTTTTTGCATAAACATCAGATGGTAATAAATCTTGTTTTTCTATTTGTCTTTTTTCTTTGCTCATAATTATAATCTATAACTCTTTGCCATTAATTCGATAGGATGAAGTGCCTCATCATTTGCAATATTTGTATCTGTTTCTAATTGTTTTAAATGTTTACCTGCCAAAGGACAATCTGAAGCCATATATTTATTGTTTTTATTTTTAATTTGTCTTGCTGTTGGTGTTCCAACTTTTACAGCTAAATCGTGAGTTTCCTTCATCACACCAAAAGTTCCCCCATGACCAGCACATCTTTCAACAACATCCATTTTTATATTAGGGATAAATTTAAGCATATCTCTAGATTTAATACCCATGTTTTGTGCTCTTGCATGACATGCGTTGTGAACTGTAACTCCACCATCAATTTCTTGTAAACCTTCTGCTAGGCCTTCCTTTTGTGCTATATCAACGATATATTCATCTATGTCACTAACACTTTTTGAAAGTTTTTTAATATTTTCGTCATTTGGCAATAGTAAAGGCCATTCAAATTTTAACATTAGACCACAACTGGCTGTTAAAGTAATAATTTGATAACCCTTGTCTACCCACTCCAATAAATCTTTGGAAACTTTTTTGGCTTGCTCTACAACTTTTGGTAAATCTGCTTGCTCAAGATAAGGCATTCCACAACAACCTGGATAAGCTTCTTGAACTTCTACTCCATTTTTCTTTAAAACTTTTAATGCAGCTACGCCTGTATCTTTTTTATTAAAATTAACAAAGCATGTTGAATAAATTACAACTTTTCTATCTTTAGATGGCGCTTCACTGTTTGTTAGAATATTATTTTTTTTAAAATAATTTGTAAATGTTTCTGAATTATAAGTGGGAAGCTTAACTCTCATATCAATTCCAGCAACCAATTCTAATATTTTTCTAAAGAATTTATTTTTAATGTTTGATGCCCAGTTTATTAATGATGATAGCATTACACCAATTTTTGCATTTCTATCAATTTGAGCTAGTTGCGCAGGCACTGCCGGCAATTTATTTAATTTTTTTTGAGCTGTTCTATATCTCAACATTAAATGAGGAAAGTCTAAATCAAAATCATGTGGCGGAACATAAGGACACTTGGTCATAAAGCACATATCACATAAAGTACAAGCGTCTACTACAGGTTCAAACTGTTCACTTTTTAAACTTTCTACATCCTCATTTTCTGACTCATCTATCATGTCAAATAATTT
The DNA here is from genome assembly GCF_047720245.1 of Candidatus Pelagibacter sp. Uisw_137. Taxonomy (GTDB): domain Bacteria; phylum Pseudomonadota; class Alphaproteobacteria; order Pelagibacterales; family Pelagibacteraceae; genus Pelagibacter. The sequence continues at coordinate 1,394,682 of NZ_CP159811.1, read as the reverse complement.
TGGAAACGAGTCACATAAATTAAAGCACCTTCTACATCCATGGCAGATGTCGAATGCTCTTCTCATTTCGTCATCTAATTTTTTGGGGTCTAAAAAATCAGGATGCTCAAAATTAATTGGGTGCCTAATGGGTGCATCTATACTGCCTTCTTTGCTCATATTTAAAATTTTAGGATTTAATGGTGGGGAAGAACCCCACCATAAATTAAGTCTTATTTACGCAATAGATTCTAATGTTTTTTGGAATTTACCTGCGTGTGATTTTTCAGCTTTTGCTAAAGTTTCAAACCAATCAGCAATTTCTGAAAAGCCTTCTTCTCTAGCTGTTTTTGCCATACCTGGGTACATGTCTGTATACTCATGTGTTTCACCTTGTACCGCTGAAGCTAAATTCGCTTTAGTCTCACCAATCGGTAATCCTGTAGCTGGGTCTCCAACTTCTTCAAGATACTCAAGGTGTCCATGTGCATGACCTGTTTCACCTTCAGCTGTAGATCTAAATACAGATGCTACGTCGTTATAACCTTCAATATCTGCTTTTTGAGCGAAATATAAATAACGTCTGTTTGCTTGGCTCTCACCTGCAAATGCATCTTTTAAGTTTTCTTCTGTTTTACTTCCTTTTAATGACATATTTTTCTCCTTAATGATTATGATGTATATATAATCGTTCTAAACTATATGTCAACAGTTTAGAATTATTTTAATGTAAATATTAAGTTATTGAAATTATTGAACTATTTTTGAGTTTGATTATCAGTTGCAACTTTAATTAATACTTCTACTGATTTAATTTTTTTTCCTGTGATATTTCTTTTTATATTCACAGAATCAATATCTTCGTTACTACAATCAATGAGCTCATTACTGTCTTCGTCAAAAAAATGGTGATGTTCGGTTACGTTAGTATCAAAATAACTTTTGTCTGCATTGATAGAAATTTCTTTTAGGTATCCTTTTTTTTTAAATGCATGAATTGTATTATAAACTGTTGCTAAAGAAATTTTTTCACTCAACTTATCCTCAATAATTTTAGTCAAATCATTTATTGTAAAGTGAAAGGTTTTTTCAGGTGAAAATAATACTTCACAAATTTTTAGTCTCTGTCTTGTTGGTCTTAAGCCAGATTCTCTTAATTTTTTAGTGTATATACTTATATTATTCATTATTGTTTATAATAGTTCTAAACTATTTCTATATTATAATCACGATAAATCAAGTATTAAGGGACTGAAATTTATGAAAAAAAACTCATTCACATACAATGAGCTAATAAGCTGCGGAAATGGCGAACTTTTTGGCCCAGGTAATGCAAAATTACCACTTCCACCAATGCTCATGTTTGATAGAATAACTGAAATCAACGAGGACAATGGTACTTTTAGTAAAGGCTCTTTAAAAGCAGAGCTTGATATCAAAGAAGACCTTTGGTTTTTTGATTGTCACTTTAAAGGAGACCCTGTTATGCCAGGTTGTCTTGGGCTAGATGCTATGTGGCAACTAGTTGGTTTTTATCTTGGCTGGCTTGGTAATCCAGGTAAAGGGAGAGCTTTAGGAGTGAGTACAGTAAAATTCACTGGTGAAGTTTTACAAAATGTTAAAAATGTAAGATATGAAATTGATATGAAAAAAGTTATGGCACCAGGTGGAACAACAGTTGGTCTTGCAAATGGTTTAGTATTTGCCGATGACAAAAAAATATATTCAGCAGAAAGTTTAAAAGTGGGGTTATTTAAATAATGAGAAGAGTAGTAGTTACAGGTTTGGGAGTTGTTTCTTGTTTAGGTAATAATCAAGAAGAAGTTTATCAGTCTCTTTTAAATTCAAAATCTGGAATATCTTTTTGTGAGGAATACAAAGAACACAATTTAAGAAGTCATATTCACGGCAAACCAAATATTAAACTTGAAGATCATGTTGATAGAAAAACTATCAGATTTATGGGCTCTGGATCTGCATATAATTACATTGCAATGAAAGAAGCTATTAAAGACTCAGGATTAGAGGATAAAGATGTAAGTAATTTTAAAACTGGAATAGTTATGGGTTCTGGTGGTCCTTCAATAGAAAATGTGGTTTTATCTGTTGATAAGACTAGAGCTAAGACACCAAAATTGATGGGGCCATTTATTGTCCCAAGAACTATGGCTAGTACATCTTCAGCAACTCTTGCTGTACCTTTTAAAATCAAAGGAGTTAATTATACGATGAGTTCTGCATGTGCAACTAGTGGACACTGCATCGGCCATGCAAGCGAATTAATCCAAATGGGAAAACAGGATGTTGTATTTGCAGGTGGAAGTGAAGAATTACACTGGGCGATGACTGCAATGTTTGATGCTATGACTGCTTTGTCTTCTAAATACAATGATGCACCTGAAACTGCTTCTAGAGCTTACGATAAAACTAGAGATGGCTTTGTAATAGCAGGTGGTGGTGGAGTTTTAGTGCTTGAGGAGTACGAGCATGCAAAAGCTAGAGGTGCAAACATATATGCTGAATTAACAGGCTATGGCGCGACTTCTGACGGGTATGATATGGTAGCCCCATCAGGTGAAGGTGCTGTTAGATGTATGAAGATGGCTTTAGCGACAGCTAAAAATAAAATGGACTACTTAAACACTCATGGAACATCAACTCCAGTTGGAGATATAACAGAGCTTAGAGGTGTTGGAGAAGCATTTGGTGCCGAGGTACCAAAAATTAGTTCTACTAAATCTCTTTCTGGTCACCCACTAGGTGCTGCTTCAGCTCATGAAGCAATTTACAGTTTAATCATGATGAAAAATAGTTTCATTACAGCTTCAGCTAATATCACTGACATGGATGATGAAGCTAAAAAATTTCCAATCATAACTAAGACTGAAACAGGTGTTAAATTAAACTCTGTAATGTCTAACAGTTTTGGTTTTGGTGGAACAAATGCAACTTTGATTTTTGAAAAGGTTTAAATGAGTTTAATGAAAGGTAAAAGAGGATTGATCATGGGAGTTGCCAATGAAAGATCAATTGCTTGGGGCATTTCACAAAAATTAGCAGAAGCTGGAGCAGAACTTGCATTCACTTATCTTGGTGATGCACTAAAGAAAAGGGTAATTCCTTTAGCAGAAAAATTAAATTCAAAAGCTACATTTAGTTGTGATGTTGAGAATAAAGAAGAGGTAATAAAACTTTTTGAAGATATTAAATCTGAATGGGGACAAATTGATTTTGTAGTTCACGCAGTTGCTTTTTCAGATAAATCAGAATTGTCAGGTGAATATCTAAATACAACTAGAGAAAATTTTTTAAGAAGTATGTTAATTTCATGTTTTTCATTTACAGAAGTTGCAAAAGAAGCATCTAAATTAATGAAAGTAGGCGGAAGTATGTTAACTTTAACTTACGAATCAACTAAAGCTATTCCAAATTATAACGTAATGGGTGTTTGTAAATCTGCTCTTGAGGCAAGTGTTAAGTACCTTGCAAGAGATTTAGGAGCAAAAGGTATGAGAGTAAATGCTATAAGTGCCGGACCTATTAAAACTTTAGCAGCTTCTGCTATTGGGGATGCAAAATTTTTATATAAATGGAATGAGGACCATTCCTTCCTAAAAAGAAATGTAGATATTCATGATGTTGGAAACTCAGCATTATATCTATTAAGCGACCTTGCAGCTGGTGTTACTGGTGAAATTCACTACGTAGATGCTGGATATAACAAGGTTGGGATGCCAGATCCTAAGAATATTACCTAAAATATAGTTAAATTTAGTTAAAAATATTAGAGGCGATTATGTTATCAAGTACTTAGGTCTATTTATATTTAATCTTATAAATTAAAATAAAAAAACTTAAAATAAGAGTTATAGTATTTGCTAACATGATGGGAACTGAAGAAATAACTACTCCATAAATAAGCCAACAAAAAGTTCCAATTGTAAAAATTAGAAACATATATAACGAAATATCCTTTGTACTTTTAGATTTATAAACCTTAATTGCTTGAGGTAAAAAAGAAATTGTAGTGCAAAATGCTGCAAAAAAACCAATATATTTTAATATAAAATTTAGTATCATAATTTTTTTTGGGCGTTCTTTTGTCAGGTACCCCATAAAAAACCCCAGAACTTTCATTCCAGGGTTTAGAATTTTAATTTAAAGTATTATTCAGCAGCTTGTTTCATAGAAAGTTTAACTTTGCCTCTATCAAAACCAATCACCTTAACTTTTACTTCATCACCTTCTTTGACAACATCAGTAACTTTTTCTACTCTTTTAGCAGCAAGTTCTGAGATGTGAACAAGACCATCTTGTTTACCTAAGAAGTTAACAAATGCACCAAACTCCATAATTTTCATTACTTTACCTGAATAAATTTTATTTAGTTCAGCTTTTGCTGTGATGTCTTTAATCATTTGCATAGCAATGTTTCTAGACTCTTCGTCGGGAGCAGCAACAGTTACTACTCCTTCATCATTCACATCAACTTTAGCTCCTGATTTTTCAACAATTTCTCTAATTGTTGCTCCACCTTTTCCAATAACAGCTGCGATATCTTTTTTATCAACAGTAACTTGTTCCATTTTTGGAGTATGTTCGCCAACATCAGCTCTTGATTCACTTAAAGCTTTATTCATTTCTCCTAAGATATGAACTCTTCCTTCTTTAGCCTGCTTTAAAGCCTGCTCCATGATTTCAAATGTGATACCTGTAATTTTGATATCCATTTGAAGTGAAGTAATTCCATCTTTGGTTCCAGCAACTTTAAAGTCCATGTCTCCAAGATGATCTTCATCACCTAAGATGTCTGATAAAACACTAAAGTCATCACCTTCTTTAATTAGTCCCATTGCAATGCCTGCTACCGGTTCTTTGATTGGAACACCTGCATCCATAAGTGCAAGAGATGCACCACAAACACTTGCCATTGAAGAAGAGCCGTTAGATTCAGTAATCTCTGACACTATTCTAAAAGTGTATGGAAATGCTTCTTTTGAGGGTAATGAGGAGTTAATTGCCCTCCAAGCTAGTTTACCATGACCAACTTCACGTCTTCCAGTTCCGATTCTTCCCGTTTCACCGACTGAGAAAGGTGGGAAGTTATAATGAAGCATAAATCTTTCTCTATGTTGTCCATCTAAACTTTCTAATCTTTGCTCGTCATCAGATGTACCCAAGGTAGTAACAACAATCGCTTGTGTTTCCCCTCTAGTAAATAAAGCTGATCCGTGAGTTCTTGGTAAAACACCAACTTCACACTCAATAGCTCTTACATCAGCTAAACCTCTACCATCTATTCTTTTTTTATTTTTAAGAATATCAGTTCTAACAATTTTCTTTTCAAGATTTTTTAATTCATCATTAACATTAAAATCAGAATAGTTTTCATTGTCTGCAAAAAGCTGTTTTGCTTTATCAGAAATTTCTGAAATTTGATTTGATCTATCTTGTTTGTCTATTGTTGCAAAAGCTTTTGTTAAATCAGCTGTAAAGTTTTCTTCAAGTTTTTTCTTAACTTCAGATAAATCTTTTTTTTCAACAGTCCATTCTGGCTTTCTGCATTCTTTTGCAAGTTCCTCAATCATTTTGATCACTGGAACAAAACCTTCATGACCAAATTTAACTGCATCTAACATTACTTCTTCTGTTAGGCCTGATGTTTCTGACTCAACCATAAGTACAGCATCTTTAGTACCTGCTACAACTAAATCCAAAGTGGAGTTTTCTAATTCTGCTTTTGATGGGTTTAATATGTATTTTCCATCAACTAAACCAACTCTAGAAGCACCCACAGGACCCATAAACGGCATTCCTGAAATAGCTAGCGCTGCTGAAGAAGCTGTAATTGCTAAAATATCTGGTTGATTGTCTTTGTCATATGAAATTACCGTTGGTAACAACTGAACTTCATTTTTAAATTCACTTGGAAACAAAGGTCTGATTGGTCTATCAATTAATCTTGAGATCAATTGTTCACTTTCAGTTGGTCTTGCTTCTCTTTTAAAATATCCACCAGGAATTTTACCACCTGCATAATATTTTTCTTGGTAATTTACAGATAGAGGAAAATAATCCATATCTGGATTTACTTTTTTTGCTCCTACTACTGTTGCTAAAATAACTGTTTCACCACATGAAGCAATGATTGCTCCGTCTGCTTGTCTTGCTACTTTACCTGTTTCTAAACTTATCTTCTTTCCTGCTACTTCAATTTCTTTCTTATATACTTTGAACATCTATTTTCCGTTTCCTTCTATCTATTTTCTTAAATTTAATTGTGTTAATACATTTTTGTAAGAATCGAATTTATTTTTCTTTAAATATTCTAACAATTTTTTTCTTCTATTTACTGCTCTTAACAATCCAACCGAAGAGTGTTTATCTTTTTTGAATTGCTTAATGTGCGCTGAAAGAGTTTCAATTTTACCTGTTAATAATGCAATTTGTACTTCTGAAGAACCAGTGTCCTTCTCGTGCATTTTTAATTCTTCTGCTTTATTCGTCATACTATTTATTTTCCTATTTGTTTGTTTGTTTTATTAAGTTTTCTATTTTTTCCGCGTACTCAAAAGAATCGTCTTTAGCAAAAAGTATCTTTGGTACGTATTTCATAAATACTTTTTTAGATAAAACTTTTCTAATCAAAAAAGAGTATTCTCTTAATTTTTTAATAACTTTTTCTGTATCTTTTCCCCCTAGAGGCAATACATACGCTTTTGCAATTTTAAGATCTTGACTCATTTTCACTTCTGTAACCGTAACTGTGTTAGTTTCTAAATTTGGCACCTTAGCTTCATTTCTAGCAAAAATCATACCTAAAGATTGCCTAATCATCTCTCCAACACGTAATTGTCTTTGTGATATGGGTTTTCCTGTTTTATCAACCATTATACTGTTCTTTCCGTCGTAGTCGTACTATACGCCTCTATTGTATCGTTTTTCTGAAAATCGATAAAGTCTTTAAGTGTTATTCCACATTCTTGACCGTTACTGACCTGTTTTGCCTGATCTTTTTCTCTAAAAATAGTACTTATTTTACCAGTATAAATAATTGCCCCATCTCTTACTACTCTAGCACTTGCTCCACTAGCTATTTCACCCTCAGTTACTTTTGAACCCGCAACTTTTCCTGTACCTGAAACTTTGAAAATTTCCAGAATTTGAGCTGTACCAATAATTTTTTCTTGAACATCTGGAGCAAGAAGTCCTGACATTCTTAATTTGATATAATCTAAAACTTCATAAATAATATTGTAAGAAGATATTATAATTTTTTCATTCTCTGCTAATTTTTTTGCTTCCTTACTTGGCTTAACATTAAATGCAATTAATGTAGCGTTAGAAGCTTTTGCTAAAGTTACATCAGTCTCTGTTATCATTCCAATATCAGATAAAATTATTTTAGGTTTCACTTCATCGTGAGTAATTTGATTAATCGCACTTTTAATTGCTTCCGCAGATCCATGAACGTCTGATTTTACAATAATATTTAATTCTGCAGCTGACTTATCAGCAAAAGCTGAATCTTGAGTTGCAAAAGTTAGAGGGCTTCCGCCAGTTTTGGTTTCATCTGCTCTAGTCTCACTTAATGTTTTGGCTTCTTTTTCTGAATCTAAGACAATAAAATCATCTCCTGATTTAGCCGCTCCATTAATTCCAAGAATTTCAACTGGCATTGATGGTGGTGCTTCATTAACACTTTCTCCTTTATCGTTAATCAAAGCTCTTACTTTTCCCCATTTTAATCCACTAACAAAGAAATCACCTTTCTTAATTGTTCCAGATGTAACCACAACTGTTGCAACCGCTCCTCTACCAATATCAATTTTAGATTCTAAAACAATTCCAGTTGCTTTAGATTCAAAATCAGTTTTTAAATCCAAGATTTCCGCTTGGAGAACAATCGACTCTACTAACTTATCTAAATTCTTTTTATTTTTTGCAGAAATTTCAACCATTAAAGTATCTCCCGATAAATCTTCCGCAATAAGTTCATATTCTAAAAGCTGGTTCTTTATTTTTTGTGGGTCTGCTTCTGGTAAATCACATTTGTTAATTGCTACAACTATTGGAACGTTCGCAGCTTTAGCGTGTTTTATAGATTCGATTGTTTGAGGCTTAACTCCATCATCTGCAGCAACTACTAATACTACAACATCTGTTAATTTTGATCCCCTAGCTCTCATCTCTGTAAATGCAGCATGACCCGGTGTATCAATGAAAGTCAGTTTATTAGATTCGTGTTGTATTTGATAAGCGCCAATATGTTGAGTTATTCCACCAAATTCACCAGAGACAACATTTGCACTTCTTAAAACATCTAATACCGAAGTCTTACCATGATCCACATGACCCATCACAGTTACGATCGGCGGTCTATTCTTTAAATTTTCAGATCTAGACTCTTTTATTTTCTTAATAATCTCTTCTGCTTTCGCTTCTCTGATCGGATTGTGACCAAATTCTTTTACCAAATATTCAGCAGTATCTGCAGCTAATGTTTGATTGATAGTAACCGTAACTCCCATTCCAAATAAATGTTTGATTACATTGCTTGATTGCTCAGCCATTCTGTTAGACAGTTCTCTCACTGTTATTGCTTCAGGAATATTTACATCTCTTTTTACAGGCTTTAAGCTTTCTTGAATTTCTTCTTTAGTTAGCTCTCTATTTTCTTTTAACTTTGCTCTTTTAAGCGAAGCCATACTTCTTGTTCTTGCTTCGATCTCGTCGCTTAACGCTCTTGAAACAGTTAATTTTAATTCTCTTTTTTTAGTATCAGGTTTACCTGTGTCGCCTTTGAGTCTTCTGGTTGCTCTTTGCTCGGCTAACTTACGTTTTTCATAATCATTAGTTATTGGAGAAGATGGTTTAGGAGCTGATGTAGTTCTAGAGGGGAAGCTACTTGCAGCTGTTGCTACTGGTTTTGACCTAACGCTAGCAGGTCTAGTAAAGTTACCTCTAGGTGCAAATTTGCTAGGTTTTTTTTCAATTACAACAGAATTTTTACTTTGAGTTTTTGCTAACTCTATATTCTCTATCGATTTCTTTGCTATGCCCGAAAGTGTTAATTTTGTTTTTTTGTTTTCCATATTTCATTACTCAATCTTTGTAAATTATGTTTCTTGCAGACATAATTAATTCATCCGCTTCTGTTTTTGATAAAGCAAAATCTTCAAGGTATCCTTGAACCTTAATTCTTTCACCTTTTACAACATCATAACCGCCTGTTAATTCATCAGAGGCAAGGTCTGCAAAATCTTCTAATTTTAAAATCTTTTGCTCTCCTAAAGTAACTAACATTCCTGGCGTTAGTCCTTTGTGATTTATAAGATCATCTCGAAGTCCCAAATCTTTAATTCTTTGAGTGATGTCTTCTTGATCTTTTTGATAAAACTCTTTTGCTCTTTCAATTAAAGCCTTAGCAGTGTCTTCCTCTATGCCTTCAATTTTCATTAAATTTTCTGGTGAGCTATCTTTAATGTCAGAGATAGAAGAAAAACCTTCAGCAACAAGTAATTGTCCTAATGTTTCGTCCAACTCTAAATTTTTAACAAAGTTTTCAGTTTTTTCTTTAAACTCAGATTGTCTTCTTTCTGAATCTTCTGCATCGGTCATTATATTAATTTCGTAATTTAACAATTTAGTAGCAAGTCTGACGTTTTGACCTCTACGACCAATTGCTTTACTTAAATTTTCTTCAGTTAAAATTACATCTAATTTTTTTGCAACACTATCAACGTTTACTCTTTGAACTTCAGCAGGTGACAATGCATTTGAGACTACTATTGCTGGATCTTCAGACCAATTAACAATATCAATTTTTTCACCTTGTAATTCGTTAACTACTGCTTGAACTCTTGATCCTCTCATTCCAACACAAGCTCCTACTGGATCTAATGAAGTATCAACAGCTTTAACACAAATTTTTGCTCTACTTCCAGGATCTCTTGCTGAAGATTTAATTTCAATTAAACCATCATAAATCTCTGGAACTTCTTGAACAAAAAGTTTTTCCATAAATTTTGGATGAGCTCTAGATAAAAATATTTGTTGTCCTCGAGTTTCTCTTCTTACATCATAACAATAAGCTTTAACTCTATCTCCTGCTTTAATGTTTTCTCTTGGGATCATTTCATTTTTTTGAATAATTGCTTCAGTTCTACCTAAATCAACTATCACATTTCCAAACTCTAGACGTTTAACAATTCCACTTAAAATTGAATCTTTTTTATCTATGAAATCATTGTATTGTCTTTCACGCTCTGCTTCTCTTACATTAAAACTAATAACTTGTTTTGCTGTTTGCGCAGCTATTCTTCCGAAATCAAAAGAGGGAAGCGGTTGTAAAATTTCATCACCAATTTTTTTATCTTTGTTTACTTCATTTAAAATAATTGCATCTTGAAGATTAATTTCTATATTTGTATTTTCTGGTTTTTCTACAACAATTAATTTTCTGAAAATTCCGATATCACCACTTTCTCTGTCTATTAAAACTTTAATTTCATTATCCTGCCCAAACTTCGACTTAGCAGCTTTTGCAATTCCAGTTTCCATGGAATCAATAATTAATTCTTTATCTATAGACTTTTCTAAAGCAACTGCTTCAGCAATTCTTAATAATTCTAATTTATCTGATCTTCTATTTAACATAAGTTTATTAGCTCCAAAAAAAAATGGGCTAAAGCCCATTCTGTAATTTCAATAATGTAAGAGCAATATATAAAGATTTTTTTTTAATTCAATAGCAACTATCTAGAAAAAACGTCTTTTTTATCTATTTTTTCCCATGAAAATGAACCATTAGCTTCAGGCACTCTTCCGAAGTGACCGTAAGCTGCTGTTTTTTCATAAATAGGTTTATTTAAGCCTAGCATTTCTCTTATACCTCTTGGGCTTAAATCAAAATTTTCTGAAATTTTTTCTGTTACAAATTTATTTTTTTCCAAATCATTATCAAACAAATCTACATAAATTGATAAAGGTTTTGAAACTCCGATTGCATATGCTAGTTGAATTAAACATTTTTCAGCAATGTTCGATGCAACAATATTTTTAGCAATATATCTTGATGCGTAAGCGGCTGATCGATCCACTTTAGTTGGATCTTTACCAGAAAAAGCTCCTCCACCATGAGGTGCTGCTCCACCATAAGTATCTACAATAATTTTTCTACCTGTTAAGCCACAATCCCCATCCGGTCCACCAATTACAAAATTTCCAGTTGGATTTATATATAATTCATTTTCATTAAAATCTTTTAAAAATTTTTCTGGAATTGATTTTAATAGATAAGGTTTTAATAATTCTCTAACTTTAGCCTGATCTACATCTGCTGAGTGCTGTGAAGATATAACAACTGATTTTACTTTGGTTGGTTTTCCATCAACATACTCAAACGTAACTTGACTTTTTGAATCTGGTTCAATATTTTTTAATTTTCCAGATTTTCTATCTTCTGCCATTAATCTCAAAATTTTATGAGAATAATAAATTGGTGCAGGCATTAATTCTTCAGTCTCGTTACAAGCATAACCAAACATTATTCCTTGGTCACCAGCTCCTTCATCTTTATTGCCTGATGAGTCTACACCCATTGCTATATCGGCAGATTGTGCGTGAAGGTGGCTTTCTATTTTTGTAGCTTCTCTCCAAGTAAAACCATCTTGGTCATACCCAATATCTTTGATACACTCTCTTACTTTTTGAATAAGATCTTCTTCTTTAATGCTAGGTCCTCTTACTTCTCCAGCTAAAATAACTTTATTTGTAGTGGTTAAAGTTTCACATGCTACTCTTGAAAAGGGATCATTTGAAAGATAGCTATCCACAACCATGTCGGAAATGCGGTCCGACACTTTGTCTGGATGCCCTTCAGAAACAGACTCGCTTGTAAATAAAAATTTTTTTAAATTACTCATGTGCAATTTTCTTAAATGAAAAAAGCAAAAAAATATATAATAAAATAAGTATAAAAAATATCTTATCCCCATAATTCATATAGAACGTGGATTTAATGACTTTGCTCTCTTTAAAATCAACATAGCCAATAGTGCCAAATTCAATTTTTTTTTCTATAATACCAATTGGATTAATAATGGCAGATATTCCATTGTTTGCTGATCTAATTATATACTTTCCACTTTCAATTGATCTAAAAATACTGTGTGCAAAATGTTGTTTTGGACCAATAGAATTTCCAAACCACCCATCTTCTGAAATATTAATTATATAATCAAAGTTTTTGTCTTTAAATAATCTATTTGAATAAATAATTTCATAACAAATTAAGGGAAGTAATTTTAGTTCTATCTTGTCATTTTTTATTGAAAGTGCTTTTTGATTCTCACCTTTTGAAAAAGATTGATAATCATTGGTTACTGTTTTAAGTCCTATTAAACTAAGAACTGTTTCAAATGGGATAAACTCACCAAATGGTACTAAATTAATCTTATTGTAACTATGAATTAAATCCAATTTATTGTTAAAAACTGCCATTGAATTAAAAAATAAATTTTCACTATTTTTAGTCTTTACGCTATTTAGACCCATGATAATTAAATCATCATTCCCAAAATTATTTGAAAACAATTCTTTATATATATACATATCTCTTAAATAACTATCTGGAATAATTCCTTCGGGCCATAAAAAAATTGTTGGTTGTTTTTTTTCTGGGCTGCTCAAGGAAATTAGTTCTTGAATAATCTTTAACTCATCCTGCTTCGAATAAAATCGCTCTAAACTAATATTGGGTGATACAGCTCTTATTGTAAAATTATTTTTAATATCGGTCGTAGTATTAAATTGATTATATTTTAAATTCCCAAAAAATAAAAAACCTACAGAAATTATTATAAAGAAAAAACAGACAATAATTTCTTTTCTGGTTTTTCTTAAGATAAATATAGCTGGCACAGTAAATAAAGATATGCAGATTAAATTAAAAGAATAAGTTCCGATTACTGAAAGAATTTGAATAAAATAAATACTTTCTGAAAAACTAAAAGCAATTAAATTCCATGAAAAACCAGTAAGAATGGACCCTCTAATAAATTCAATAGATCCATATAAAATCGAAAAAATAAAAAATGTACTCACAACATTTTTAGAATAAAAAACAGAAAACAAATAAGTTATTAATCCATAAAATATTGCCAAAAAAGCAGGAAATAAAACTATAGCTATTGGTATTAAAAATTTAAAACTTTCATCAAAAGTTAATGAAATTGCAATCCAATATAAGCTAAATAAAAAATAACCAAAACCAAAAAACCATCCGTATTTAAAGAAAGATTTATTATTTGGGTTAGTTTTTTTTTCTGTAAAAAGAAAAATAAAGAATAGTGAAAAAGTGAAAAAATTAATTATAAAATAATTATAAGGTGGCAGGCTGTATGAGCTAATAGCACCTAAAAAAAATATATATAATATGTTTAAAAATTTTTTTTTAAGCAAGTTAAGCAACTTTTGTTTTAATAAATTTATAAATTTTATCTTCTTCTTTACTCATTTTTTTAAAGTCTTTTAGTTTTATATGGTCGTGTCCCAATAAATGAAGAAATCCATGAATAAAAATTTGAACAACTTTTTGTTTAAACTCTAAAATGCTTATATTTTTTGGTTTATTCATAAACTCATAGCTAATTACTATATCACCAAGATAATTTGATTTTTTTGGGATAAATTTTTTCTCGAATGGAAATGACAATACATCTGTAGGTTTATTTTTATTTCTAAAATCTTTATTTAGCTTTTTAATATTCTTATTATTTGAAAGTAAAATTGTTAAATTTATTTTTTTACCTATAAATTTATATTTTTTTGGAAAAAATTTTATAATGGAATTAAAAAAAGCTTTATTTTTCTTGATTTTTTTACTCCAGAGAGAGCACTCGGAAACCACATCAATTTTAATCATTTTCTTGATCGGTATAAGCTTTTACGATCTTAGATACCAAGGGATGTCTCACCACATCTGAATGATCAAAATCTACAACTGAAATTTCTTTTAAGTGTCCAAGTAATTTTTTAGATCTACTTAAACCAGACGTATTCTTATTTGGTAAGTCTATTTGAGAAGGATCACCATTTATGACTATTTTTGAATTCTCCCCAATACGCGTTAAAAACATTTTAATTTGAGTATCTGTCGCATTTTGAGCTTCGTCTAAAATTGCAAAAGAGTTCTTTAAAGTTCTTCCTCTCATAAATGCAAGTGGTGCTATTTCAATATCACCAATTTCAATCATTCTCTGTATTTTTTCAAAATCAAATAAATCATAAAGAGAATCATATAGAGGTCTTAAATAAGGGTCTACTTTCTCTTTCATGTCTCCTGGTAAAAAACCAAGTCTTTCACCAGCTTCTACTGCAGGTCTTGATAGAATAATTCTTTCAATCTTTTTATCAAGCAGCATAGTTAATCCAACTGCTACTGCTAAAAAGGTTTTACCAGTTCCCGCAGGGCCTGCAGATATAACAATATCACTTTGTCTTAAAGCTCTAACATATTCTTTTTGCCTCTCAGATCTAGGAATAACAGATTTTTTTGGTGTTTTAATTATGTCAGAAACATTTTGATTTTTTACTTTTTCTTCAATCATAAATTTGTCTATAGATGAGATTATATCTTTTTTCTCAATACTACCATTGTTAATAAATTGATTTGCAAGGAATTGAATAGCATTTTTTGTTATTTCGTTTTGTTCTGGGGTTGATTTTATTAAAATAGAATTTCCTCTTGAATAAAGATTTGTATTAGTAATTTTTTCGAGCTCTTTTAAATTTTCATTAAACTCACCAACAACCCCCATTAATAAATCATTATCATGAAAAATAACACTTAAAGAATTATTATCAGAGTATACAAATTTTAATGTTGAATTAATTTTTTTTGAAACTGTATTATTCAATTTTAAGCTACCTTTTTTTTAGAGCTTTCAGTTAATTTTCCAAAAAGACTATTTTGATTACTGCTTATTATTTCAACTTGAACAATTTTTCCAATGTTCTCTATATTGCCGTCAAAAATTACTGATGTCATAAATTCTGTTCTGCCAAATAACTTAATCCCATCTTTCATTTTATTTTCTACTAGAACATTTAAAATTTTATTTTCAAGAGATTTATTTTTTTTTATTTGGTTATTAAATAATTTCTCCTGAATTATCTCTAATCTTTGTTTGGATTCTTTGTGATCAACTAGTTTTAAATCTGCTGCAACAGTTCCTGGTCTTGGACTAAAAATAAATGAATATGAATTAATAAACTTTATTTTTTCAATCAATTCCATTGTCATTTTAAAATCTTGTTTATCTTCTTCTGGGTATCCAATAATAAAATCGCTGGAAAACTCAATTTTTGGGTTAATTTTCTTAAGTTTTTCATAAATCACCACGTATTCTTCAATAGTGTGCTTTCTATTCATTAGATTTAAAATTTTATTTGATCCACTTTGTACTGGTAAATGTACGAGGGGCATCAGTTTAGATGATGTCTTATAAACATTAATCAAATCATCTGTCATATCCTTAGGATGAGATGTTGTGTATCGAATTCTTTCAAGTTTATCAAAGCTATCAAGTTTGATTAACAAATCTGATAGCCTATACTCTTTACCTTCCTCATTATAACTGTATGCGTTTACATTTTGACCTAGCAAGATAATTTCTTTTGCACCACTTTGAATTAATTCTTTTGTTTCATTTATGATTTGATCAAAAGGTCTAGAATATTCGGGTCCACGTGTATAAGGCACTACACAAAAATGACAGAATTTATCACAACCCTCTTGGATTGTTAAAAATGAAGAAACTTTACTGTCTTTATTTTTAATCTGACTTAGATAATTAAATTTAGAAATTGTATCAAATTCTGTTTCTTCCTCTTTTTTTTTATTTTTTGAATGATTTAATATTGCCTCATTTATTTTATGATAGGATTGTGGGCCAATTACAATGTCAATATAGGGTTCTCTTTTTAACATTTCTTGATTTTCAGCTTGGGCAACACACCCAGCAACAATTACAATTGGTTTTTTTTTTTCTCTAAAAATTTTTTTAACTCTTCCTATTTCGTGGTAAACTTTTTCTTTTGCCTTATCACGAATATGACAGGTATTTAAAAGATAGCAGTTTGCATCCACGTATTTTTCAGTTCTTTCAAAACCAATTTTTTTAACTGTATCAAATATACGATTTGAGTCGTATTCATTCATTTGACAGCCAAAAGTTTTGATAAAAATTTTTTTCAACATTATACTAAGATTTTTTTTTAACCCCGTATAATTCTAATTTATGATCAACTAATCTATATCCATACTTATCTGCAATTTTCTCTTGCAGCTTTTCTATCTCTTCATCAACAAATTCAATAATTTCACCTGATT
Organism: Candidatus Pelagibacter sp. Uisw_137; assembly: GCF_047720245.1. GTDB lineage: Bacteria > Pseudomonadota > Alphaproteobacteria > Pelagibacterales > Pelagibacteraceae > Pelagibacter. The sequence continues at coordinate 1,378,307 of NZ_CP159811.1, read as the reverse complement.
TAACATCAATTAAATGATCATGATGTCCCTCGTTTAATTCTTCGTATCTAGCCTTACCCCCTTTAAAATCATGTTTTGCTAAAATTCCAGATTCTTCAAAAAGTTTTACCGTTCTATATACTGTGGCAATACTTATTTTTGGATCAATCTTTGAAACTCTATTATAAAGTTCATCTACATCTGGATGATCGTTCGACTCTGACATTACTTTTGCAATAATTTTTCTTTGATCTGTAAGTTTAACTCCTTTAGCTAGACATTTTTGTTCAATATTTTCTGACATTTTTAATTTTAACTTAAATAAATAGGATTAATCAAATTCTTTTTAATTTTAAATTTTTCACATAAACTAGGGACATCTGCATACTTAACTTCTTCAAATCCCTTAAAATCTTCAAAACTAAAACAGTAATAATTGATTTTTTTAGTTAAAAATAAAGCTTTAATTGTCGCTAACGAATTTCTAATTCCTGCAAAACTACCTGGCCCTCTGTTAACATAAATAACATCAATTTGATCTAAAGAAGAAGAATTTATCTTTAAAAAATCATTAATTAAGATCATTAATTTTTCAAAATTAATTTTACTATTTTCATGACTACAAGTATAAATATTTTCACTAACTATGAGTGTTAAAAAAATTTTATCTCTTGTGGCATCTACTATTAAATTTTTCATTATAATAATGTTATTTGCCTTCAATTCTAAAGCAGAAGAAAGTAATATCAAATATTATTCTGAAGATAGCGGCATTCTTTCTTTAATGTACCACCGATTTGATGAGAATAAGTATCCTTCAACAAATATACAAATGGATATTTTCAAAGAACAAATGTCTATAATAAACACCTTAAATTACAAATTTTATAATCCACAACATTTACAAAAAAAATTTAATATTATAAAAAATAAAAAAGAAATACTTATTACTATTGATGATGCATTTTTATCTTTTTATAAAATCGCATGGCCATATTTAAAGAAAGAGAAAATCCCTTTTATTTTATTTGTTTCAACTGAAGCTATAGGTAAAACTGGCTATATGAGTTGGGAACAAATACAAGAAATTGAGAAAGAGCCATACGCTTACATTGGTAATCATTCACATTCTCATGATTACCTAGTTGACCTAGAAACAGAAAATTTTTTGTTTGATATTAATACTTCAATCAAAATTTTTAATCAGCACTTAGGTTATAACCCAATTTTTTTTTCATATCCATTTGGTGAATATAGCAAAACTATTAAAGATTTTATTTCCAAAAATTTTGATTTTGCTTTTGGTCAACATTCTGGTGTTATTGATATTAATAAAGATCCCCATGAATTACCTAGATTCCCAATTAATGAAAAATACGGTGACCTAGAAAGATTTAAATTTTTAATTAATCTTAGTCCACTTCAATACAAATCTTTAAACCCTGAAGATAAATATATTACTGATAATAATCCACCAACACTATCTGTTGAATTTTTTGAAAATCAAAAAAATATAGAAAATATTAATTGTTTTTCTGATGAAGGTGACGGATGGAATAAGTCAAATATTAATTTTAATAAAAATATACTGAAATTAAACTTTAGAGAAAAATTTACATTCAGAAGAGGTAGGGTTAATTGTTCACTTAATGATAATGGAATATGGAGATGGTTTGGTATTCAATTTTCAGTGAACCAAAATTAAATTAAACTTTCTAAATCTTTGCTTGATGGCATTAACTTAGCATCATCAAAATCTGTTAAATCATTTTGTCTGATAATTTGTTGTAAAATTTTAACATATTCTTTTCCTGTCTCTGCATATTTATCAAGGTACTCGGTAAGAATCATGCTATCTAATTTTTTTTCTTTGTCTCTCAATTCGGCTCTTGCGCTTCTAAAGTCTTTATAAGAGGAGTGTGTATTCAAATTTCTTTGATAAGCTTTTACTGACGCTTGTAAAACCTTAAATCTCATAACTTTATGAGTACTGTCATCTTCTGCATCAGCTGGTTTTATTCCTTTTCCACTCCACGTCCATTGACCAAATAATGCGTTTCCCTCTTGAGCAAATCTTGATGTTCCCCACCCAGTTTCCTTTGCAGCCTGTGCAATGGCCATTGAAACGGGCACTTCATCCATTCTAACTTTTAATGTAGATAAATTTTTATTTACGACTCCATATTGTTTGAATTTCACATTTAACCACCCTTCTTCTGCTTTTGTATTTTTGTTTTTATTTAAAATACTAAAGAGCTTAATTCTATCTAGTTTGATATTATTATTTTCATCAATGACTAAAGGCAAAATTATCTGAATAAAAAGGTCTTTTCTTTTTTTGGTATTTTCTATTTTTACAATCTCTTTTGGTAATAAATCTAAACTTATAGGTTTTACTAGTTTGTTTTTTCTAACATCTTTTAAATTATAATCTGTTGATTTGAAAAGTTCTTCAATTGTTGCAGCACTTAACAATATGGCATCTGATGGCTGTTCATCAAATGTTAAAATATCTTCATATAAAAACTTTTTATTTAATTTTTCATCTAACTTTGATGTTTGATTTTTTAGTAACTTTTTTAAGTTATTTTTTGAATTATTTTCATAGTCTTTAGAAAATATCATTTTTTCTTTTGTAAGATTAATAGCTAGTGGAGTTATAAAAAAAATTGATATAATAATTAAGCTTGATAAAAAAGTTCTTGAAAGACTGTTTATTCCTATTTCATCTTTTTGAAGTTTTTCTTTTTTTTTAACAACAAATCCTTTTTTATTAAGGTATTTCTTAATTTCAAAAATTGAATATTTTTTTCTCATACTATACTGCAACCACTTCTTTCACTTCAGGTAAATAATGGCACAAAAGATTTTGCACACCTTGTTTTAAAGTCATTGTTGAGCTAGGACAACCAGAGCAACTTCCTTGCAGTTCTACTTTAACAATTCCATCTTTAAACTCTTTGAATTTAATGTCACCACCGTCTTTTGCAACTGCTGGTCTAATCTTTAATTCTAAAATACTTATAATTTGTTTTTCGATTTCAGTGTGTTCTTCTTTTTTTGTTTCAAGTAATTCATTGGCAATTACAAACTCTTTTCCTGTTGAATAAAAATCATTAATCAGCGAAATAGCTATATGTTTAATTTCTTCCCAATTTACTTCTTCACTTTTATTTATAGATATAAAATCTTTTCCTAAAAATACGCCTGTTACTCCATTAATTGACAAAACATTCCTTACCAATTCATTGTCGGTTTCTTCTTTCCTTGTTACTTCAAATGAACCATTATTGGAAACTGTCTTTCCAGGCAAAAACTTAAGTGAATTGGGGTTCGGTGTTACTTCGGTTTGAACAAACATGTATTTATATATAAAGGTAAATGTCTAAATTTAAACCAATTAATAAATATATTTGTTAAAAACCTACTAATTCTTTCATTTCTTTCATCTTTTTTGAGGCAATTTTGTCCGCTTTATCAGATCCTTCTAATAAAACTGAATCTAAGAATTTTTGATCCTCTAATAACTTTTTAATTTCTTTTGAGATTGGCTCAATTCTTTCAATTAGAACTTCTGATAATTTTTCTTTAAATTCAGAAAAGTTTTTTCCATTAAATTCCATTATAGATTTTTCTAAATTTTTATTTTTTAAACTTGAATAAATCCCTAATAAATTTTCTGCTTCTGGTCTTTCTGCTAGATTATCAATTCCTCCTGGCAAAGGTAACGGATCTGTTTTGGCTTTTTTTATTTTATTTATTATTTGATCTTTATCATCTGTGAGGTTAATTCTACTTAAATCTGATGGATCTGACTTACTCATTTTTTTAATTCCATCTTTAAGACTCATTATTCTAGAAAATTGTTTTTGAATTAATGGCTCTGGTACTTTCAAAAAATCTATTGCATCAAAATCATTATTAAACTTTTGCGCAATATCTCTACAAAGTTCTAGATGTTGTTTTTGATCGTTTCCAACTGGAACATGAGTTGCGTCATAAAGCAAAATATCTGCAGCCATCAAGACTGGGTACGAATAAAGACCAATACTAGCTTTTTCTTTATCTTTTCCTGCTTTTTCTTTAAATTGTGTCATCCTATTAAGCCAACCTATTCTTGAAACACAACTTAAAATCCACGCTGCTTCTGAGTGTGCTGAAACCATAGATTGGTTAAAAATTATGCTTTGTGCCGGATTGATTCCACATGCAATAAATGTAGCTACAGTTTCTCTAATATTTTTTTTTAATTCTTTTGGGTTTTGCTTAACTGTTATTGCATGAAGATCCACAACACAAAAAATACATTCATTTTCTTTTTCGTTTTGGAGCTCTACAAAGTTCTTAATTGCACCAAGGTAGTTTCCTAGATGAAGGTTTCCTGTTGGTTGGACTCCTGAAAAAATTTTTTTGCTCATGGCTAGTAGTTTAAATTAATATCACTTTTTTTAAAAGCCTTGATTAAAATTGCAATTAAAAGGTAAAATATTAGCCCCGATACAACTGCGCCAATTAGATAAATAGCTTTAAAGCTTGCCTCATAAAGTAAATCATCATTAAAAAAATGAATTACATATCTAAAGAATATCCCCATCAATACTGAGGCTAATAAAATTTTAACAAACCTATTTAAAAATACTAAATTAAAGCTAAATAAATCTTTTACTTTTAAAAAAATAAACAATGAAATGGCATTAAACCAAGACGATATAGTGGTTGCTATAGGTATAATTATAAACCCAACTTCCTCGAAAAAAATCACACTAATAAACACATTTAATAAAACAGAAGTTAAGGAAATATAAAAAGGTACCTTTGTATTATGTCGTGCGAAAAAAAAAGCTGAAAAAACTTTAATAAGAGAAAATGCTGGTAATCCAATCGCAAAATAGCATAAAGCTTTTGCTGAGTTTATAACACTTAATTCATTGAAAGAACCATATCCAAATAAAGAAGATATAATTTCTTCAGAAGCAATAAGTAATGCTAGTGCTGCTGGAATACTTAAAAATAAACTTAACTCTAGAGCTTTATTTTGAATCAGATTTATTTTATCTTTTTTATTACCCTGAACATGCTTAGAAAGTTGAGGAAGTATTACTGTTCCTATTGCAACTCCTGCAATAGCAAGATTTATTTGATAAATTCTATCTGCATAATAAAGATAAGATACTGCGCTAGCTTGGAAAGATGCAATGATTGTTCCTACTAAAATATTAATCTGAGTAACACCTGAAGAAAAAATACTGGGAAGTAATTTTTTAAAAAAAAGTTTAACTTTATTATCAATTTTAAATGACAAATTAATTTTAGGAGAAAAGTGTTTTTTTACAAAAAAATATAAGAAGATAAGCTGTAAGAGGCCTGAGATAGTTACCGCATAAGACAGATAATATACCAATTCATCATTTAAAATTTTTCCAAAGAGCAATACTCCAATTAAAAGAATATTCAAAATTATAGGTGCAGCTGAAGCTACAGCAAATTTATTATGTGAATTTAAAATAGCAGAAAAAAAAGATGCCAAACTAATAAACATTAAAAAGGGGAAGGTAATTCTCGTCAAAGTTATGACTAATTCCATTTTTTTATAATCACCTTCAAAACCTGGTGCTATCAAAAAGACAAATATTGGCATCATTATCTCAATAATAAGGACTAAAAAAAACAATCCTACTATCAATAAAGTAAAAATATTATTAGCAAATTTTTGTGACTTTTTTTTATTATCTAACACTGACGAATAACTGGGCACAAACGCTGCATTAAATGTTCCTTCTGAAAATAACCTTCTAAATGTATTTGGTATCCTAAATGCCACAAAGAAAGCGTCTGCTAATGGGCCTGCACCAAGAAACACGGCTATCAATATATCTCTTACATAACCCAATAATCTACTTATTATGGTAAAAAAACTAAATGTGCCTGTTGACTTAATTAAGTTCATAAATCATATTAGTCTTAAATTCGCTCCATTTGTATATCTAATTAACATAAATGAAAAAAACTAAAATAGACCATTACACCGATAAGGAAGCTTTAGATTTCCACAGTAAGAATAAACCTGGAAAAATTGAGATCAATTCTTCTAAGCCAATGACTACAAAAAGAGATTTGGCACTAGCCTATTCTCCAGGTGTTGCTGTTCCGGTTCAAGCTATAGCTGATAATCCCGAAACTGCATACGATTACACATCCAAAGGAAATTTAGTTGCAGTGATAAGTAATGGCTCAGCTATCTTAGGAATGGGTAATTTGGGAGCATTAGCATCCAAACCTGTAATGGAGGGAAAAGCAGTTTTATTTAAAAGATTTGCTGACATAGATTCTATCGACTTAGAAATTGATTCAAAAGATTCTGATGAAATTATTAATAGTATTAAAAACTTTGCATGCAGTTTTGGTGGTATTAATTTAGAAGATATCGCAGCTCCTGATTGTTTTATAATTGAAGAAAAATTAAAAGAAATTTTAGATATTCCAGTTTTCCATGACGATCAACATGGAACAGCAATAATAACTACAGCTGCATTAATTAATGCTCTAGATATTAGTGGCAAATCAATAAAAGATATTAAAGTTGTTGTAAATGGCGCTGGTGCATCTGCAATCGCATGTACAAATTTATTTAAAAATAGTGGTGTACCTAGTGAAAATGTAATCATGCTCGATCGTAAAGGAGTGATTTATATGGGTAGAACTGAAGGAATGGACCAGTGGAAATCTGCCCATGCAGTAGAAACTAAAAAAAGAACTTTAGAAGAGGCTGTAGATGGAGCTGATGTATTTTTAGGACTGTCTGCAAAAGGAGCTTTGAAAAAAGAGTTAGTAAAAACTATGGCCAAGAACCCAATAATTTTTGCCTGTGCAAATCCTGATCCTGAAATAACACCTGAAGAAATAATGGAAGTTAGAGATGATGCCATTATTGCAACAGGGAGATCTGATTATCCAAATCAAGTAAATAATTTAATTGGCTTTCCTTATATTTTTAGAGGAGCATTAGACGTAAGAGCTACAACTATTAATGAAGAAATGAAAGTTGCTGCTGCAAACTCAATTGCAAAATTAGCAAGAGAAGATGTTCCAGATGAAGTTGTTGCTGCAATGGGGGGGGATCGTCCTAAATATGGAAAAGATTATATAATTCCATCTACATTTGATCCAAGACTAATTAGTGTAATTCCTGCAGCTGTTGCAAAAGCTGCCATGGATAGTGGTGTTGCAAAAAAACCTATAAAAGATTTTGAAGCTTATAAAGATCAACTTAAACAAAGACTTGATCCTTCAGTAACCATTATGCAAGGTATTAATTCTTATATCAAAAAAAATCAAAAGAGAATTATTTTTGCTGATGGAGAAGATGAAAACACTCTTAAAGCAGCAATTGCATTTAAAAATTCTAAATTAGGTACACCAATTTTAATTGGTAAAAAAACTAAAATTAAAGAAAGAATAAAAGAAATTGGCTACAATGAAAACTTTGATATCGAAATAGTTAATTCTGAAGACACGAAAAAAAGAGAGAAGTATGTAAACTTTTTATTTGAAAAAATGCAAAGAGAGAAAGGTCTTTTGGAAAGAGATTGTGATAGGTTAGTTAGAAATGATAGGGTTATATGGGCATCTTGTATGGTTGCTTGTGGTGATGCTGATGGTGCTGTCACTGGAAATACTAGAAGATTTGGAGCTTCTTTTGATAAGGTTACCCAAGTTATAGATGCTAGACCAGGTGAAATCATGTTTGGATTAAACATGGTTGTTGCAAAAGGAAAAACTATTTTTGTTGGAGACACGAGTGTAAATGAATATCCAAGCTCAGAAGAGCTTGCTGAAATTGCAATTTCATCTGCAAGAGTAGTTAAGATGTTTGGTTTTGTTCCAAAAGTTGCTTTTGTTTCTCACTCTACTTTTGGTCAGCCTCTAACCAGTAGAACTAAACATATAAAAAAAGCTGTTGAAATTTTAAAAGATAAAAATGTAGATTTTGATTTTGATGGCGACATGCAGCCAGATGTTGCCTTAAATGAGGAGTACAAAGAGCTATACCCTTTCTCAAATATTGTGGGAAATGCAAATATATTAATAATGCCAGGCCAACACAGTGCAGCCATTTCTTATAAAATGATGAAAAGCTTAGGTAACACAAAAGTTATTGGTCCTCTTTTAATTGGATTGGGTCAACCCATTGAAATAGCTCCTTTAAGATCATCTACTTCAGAAATTATAAATTTAGCATCAATTGCTGCCTACTCTGCTGATGTAATTGATTATAAGAAAAATTAATTTTTTTGAATTCTTAAATCTTCAACCAAGATGATACTTGCAATAACATCCTCTACATCAAGTATTTCTTTTGCTTCATCTATTACTTCTTTTCTTTCTTCTGTGGTTAAAGAAATCCCATAAATAAATATCTTTTTCTTATAAGTATCAATTTGATAATTTGTTGCTTTAATTTTTTTGTTAAATATTAAGGCTGCACGAAGTTGAGATGTAATTAACAAATCTTTAGCTGATTGCTGGAAGTTAAAATCTTCTTTTATCTTAATATCATTTCTGACTGACCTAGCACCTTTTGTCTCCCATGCAAGTTTAGTAATATGAAGTTTTTCCTCAGGATCGTCTACCTTTCCTGTTACAAAAATTTTTCCATCTAAAACTTTTGTGCTTACAGTTAATATATAGCTCTTATCTTTTAGGGCTAATCTTGCAGCCAGATTTTTTTGCATTACAGAGTCGTCTATTTGTGTACCTAAAGACCTTGGATCAAACGCAACACTAACTCCTGTTCCAAAGACCCCCTTTGAACTAATCCCAACACAACCTGTTAAGATTAAAAAAATCAAAGTTATTAAAAATATTTTATTGTTCATTTTTTAATTTTAGACAATAATTATAAATCTCTTTTTTTGACACATTGGTGTTTTGACTAATTAAATCAGTAATATCTTTTATACTTAATTTTTTAATTAATTTTTGAATATTATCTTTATCAGATTCTTTTAACGTTATCGATGAGTTTTTTTCTTTTACTTTTTCAGAAATAATTATCGTTAACTCACCTTTAGGGTCAGATTTAAATGGTTCAAGCACATCCACATCTGCCCTGATATACTCTTCATAAAACTTGGTCATTTCTCTACAAACTAAAATTTTCCTATTTGAAAAGTAATGTTTTAGATTTTTTATTGATCTATTAAATTTTCGTGGAGAAATAAAAAAAACAATACAGCTCTCTAAATTTGCAAGTCTTTCGAAGTCTTCCTTTAATTTGCTATTTTTTTCAGGAAAAAAACCATAAAAAAAATATTTTTCACTAAATCCACTTATGGAGACAGCAGAAGAAACTGCTGACGCGCCTGGAATTGGAAAAATATCTATTTTATTAATAACACATTCGTTAACCAATATAGCTCCTGGATCTGAAATCGATGGTGTCCCAGCATCAGATATCAAAGAAACAATTGATTCCGATTTTAAAATATCAATAACTTTTAATAAATTTTTTTTTTCATTAAATTTATGGTTTGCAATAAGTTTTGATTTAATTTCATACCGCTCTAATAAATTTTTAGAAATACGTGTGTCCTCACATAGTATATAATCCGATCTTTTTAATACCTCTAGTGCTCTTAAAGTAATATCACTTAAGTTTCCAATAGGAGTAGATACAATATAAAGCCCACTTTTAATTTTATTATTTATGTTTTCAGTATGTAGAATCATTAAATTATAATAGTTATAATAATAACATTAAAATGAATAAAATTATTAAAATTATACTATTTTTAGTTTTTACTTTTTCGATTGTTCCAGAATCACTTTTGGCAAATAATAAAATTAAAATTGGCCTCCTTGTCCCTTTAACTGGAAAGAACGCTGAAATAGGACAATCTATAATTAAATCTGCACGTCTTGCAATTAACACTATAAGCAATGCATCAATTGAAATCATACCGAAGGATACGCAATCAGACCCTAATATCACTTTAAGAGCAGCCAGAGAGTTAGCTAATTCAGAAATAAAAATTATAATTGGTCCCGTTTTTAACGAAAGTCTAATTTACCTAGATGAGTTAAATGAACTGACTTTTTTATCTCTGACAAATAAAAATGACAATTTTTCGAAGAATGTTATTAACGCTGGAATTAATGCAACTTCCCAATTAAATGCAATTAAAAAATTTATAGATTTAAATGAAATAAAAAAAACAATCTTTCTTACCCCAGATGTAAGTTTTAGAAATGAAATTGAAAAAGCTATTTCTAATTCTAAAATAAAAATATTAGAAAATTATATTTACAATACTGATCCCACTAAACTTACACAACAAATTGAAAAAATTACACGCTATGATGTTAGAAAACAGAACCTTGAAGATGAAATAAATAGACTGGAGAAATCAGAACAAAAAAATAAAGAACGTTTAATTGAAAGATTAAAAAAGAAAGATACTCTTGGTAGTGTAAATTTTGACTCAGTGGTAATTTCTGATTTTGATGAAAGTTTAAAAAGTGTAACAACCTCACTACTTTATACGGATATATCTCCTAAAGAAAAATATTTTATTACACTCAATCAATGGTTTGATGAATCTCTGTTAAAAGAGACTAGCTCACAACCATTGTATTTTCCTTCTATAAATAAAGATAATTATGATGAGTTTTCAAATGAATATTTTGAAAAATACAATCAATACCCCAATCAATTGTCATTTTTAAGTTATGACTTAGTTGGACTCGTTTATTATTTAACCCTTCAAAACAACTCTGTTATTAATGAAAAAATGTTTATGAAAAAAAACTTATTTAAAGGAAAAGTTGGAATTTTTGAAATTAAAAATAACAAAATTAATCATATTTTAAATTTTTATAAAGTTGAGGATGGACAATTTAAAAAAATTTTTTAATTTTTTTAAAAGCTTTAAATCTATGATCTATTTTATATTTCTGTGATGCTCTCATTTCACCAAATGTAATTTTTTTTCCAAGTGGTATAAAAATAGGATCATAACCAAACCCATTTTTACCTTTTATAATTGGTGAAATACAACCCTCAACTTTACCAATAGAATTTATTATTTGTTTGTTCCTATCATAAATAGTTAAAGCACAAACAAATCTGGCCTTAATTTTTTTTTGTCTCCAATTTTTGTCTTTTTTATCTAGTTCTTTAAAAACTCTATTCATTGCCTTTTTAAAGTCACCCTTTTTACCTCCCCATCTAGCTGAATAAATTCCAGGGTTTCCATCTAGAATATCTATTTCTAAACCTGAGTCATCAGACAGACATATCATTTTTGACTTTTTAGAAAAAAATTTAGCCTTGATTAGGGAGTTTTCTTTAAATGTTTTACCATTTTCTGTTGGACTTTTGATTTTAAAGTCATATGGACAGTATATTGCAAGGTTTTTGGGTAATAAATCCTTAATTTCTTTCAATTTTCCATTATTATTTGTGCCTACCAATAATTTTATAATTTTATTCTTTAACATCTAGCAATTATTAAATTCCATACCATATAAGTCACAATGGAAAAAGATCAAAACATTAATTCTGAAAGTCAAAACGAAGAAATTAAAGAGACTGAAACAGAGGAGCAAATTCAATTAGAGCAAGAAGATTCAACAGAAAAAAATCAAGAAGTAAAAGAAATTTCCCTTGAAGAAAAAATTAAGGAGTTAGAAGATAAAGTTATAAGAACTCTTGCTGAAATGGAAAATCAAAGAAGAAGGTTTGGGAAAGAAAAAGAGGATGCATTTGATTATGGTGGGTTTTCTTTTGCAAAAGAAGCTTTGAATTTAATTGATAATCTTGAGAGGTCAAAACAGATTTTAGAAAGTGATGAAGTATTAAAAGATACCGAAGCTTTAAAAAAGACTTTAGAACATTTTGAAATTATAAGTAAAGACATGGCCTCAATTTTTTCAAAGAATGGAATTATACCTATAGTTTCTGTTGGTAAAAAGTTGGATCCAAATCAACACCAGGCTATGATGGAAATTGATGATGACCAAAACGAACCTGGAACAATTATTCAAGAAATTCAAAAAGGTTTTATGATGAAAGATAGACTTTTGAGACCAGCATTAGTCGCAGTTTCAAAAAAAACTAAAATTCAGGATAATACAAAAAACGAGGAAAATGAAGAGAATTTGGACAATTAATAATGATTGCCATAACTTGTAGATTAAAAATTAACACTTATATGAGGAGTAGGAATTAAATTATGAGCAAAATTATAGGAATAGATTTAGGAACAACAAATTCATGTGTGTCTATCATGGAAGGTAGTCAGCCAAAAGTTTTAGAAAATACCGAAGGTGCAAGAACTACTCCTTCAGTTGTAGCTTTTACTGAAGATGGAGAAAAACTTGTAGGTCAGCCTGCAAAAAGACAAGCCGTGACCAATCCTGAAAATACTATTTTTGCTGTAAAGAGATTAATTGGAAGAAGTTTTGAAGACCCTACTGTAAAAAAAGATATTGCAGCTGCACCTTTTAAAATTGTTAATTCAGAAAAAGGAGACGCTTGGATTGAAGCTAGAGGGGAAAAATATTCACCTTCTCAAATCTCTGCTTTTATTCTTCAAAAAATGAAAGAAACTGCTGAAAAATATTTAGGTCAAGAAGTAACTAAAGCTGTAATTACAGTTCCTGCATATTTTAATGATGCTCAAAGACAAGCAACAAAAGATGCTGGTAAAATTGCTGGTCTTGAAGTTTTAAGAATTATTAACGAACCAACTGCAGCTTCTCTTGCTTACGGTTTGGACAAAAAACAAAACAAAAAAATAGCCGTTTATGACTTGGGTGGTGGAACTTTTGATGTCTCCATTCTTGAGTTAGGTGATGGTGTGTTTGAGGTTAAATCTACAAATGGTGATACATTTTTAGGAGGTGAAGACTTTGATAATACAATCGTTGATTATTTGATTGGTGAGTTTAAAAAAGACTCTGGAATTGATTTAAGATCAGATAAATTAGCCCTTCAAAGATTAAAAGAAGCTGCTGAAAAAGCAAAAATTGAATTATCTTCTGCAGAACAAACAGATGTTAATTTACCTTTTATAACAGCTGATAAAACTGGTCCAAAACATATCAATCTAAAAATGACAAGAGCTAAATTAGAAGCTTTGGTTGAAGATTTAATATCAAGAACGTTGCCACCATGTAAAACTGCCCTTAAAGATGCAGGACTTACTGCAAGTGAAATTGATGAAATTGTAATGGTGGGTGGAATGACAAGAATGCCTAGGGTTCTAGCTGAAGTTAAAAACTTTTTTGGTAAAGAGCCAAATAAAAGTGTAAACCCTGATGAAGTTGTTGCAATGGGTGCTGCAATTCAAGCTGGGGTTCTTCAAGGAGATGTTAAGGATGTGCTTCTTTTAGATGTAACACCTCTATCTCTTGGAATTGAAACGTTAGGTGGAGTATCAACAAAATTAATTGAAAAAAATACAACAATACCAACGAAAAAAAGCCAAGTATTTTCTACAGCTGATGATAATCAGCCCGCTGTATCAATAAGAGTGCTTCAGGGTGAAAGAGAAATGGCATCTGACAATAAAATGTTAGGAAATTTTGAACTAGTTGGAATTGCACCTGCTGCAAGAGGAGTGCCTCAAATAGAAGTAACTTTCGATATTGATGCAAATGGAATTGTGAGTGTTTCTGCTAAAGACAAAGGAACTGGAAAAGAACAAAAAATTCAAATCCAAGCATCAGGTGGTTTAAGTGATGAAGAAATCGAAAAAATGGTAAAAGATGCTGAAGCAAACAAAGAAGAGGATAAGAAGAAAAGAGAGTCTGTTGATGTTAGAAATCAAGCAGATACCCTTTTACACTCTACTGAAAAAAATCTAAAAGAACATGGTGCCAAAGTTTCTGATGCTGATAAAAAAGCAATAGAAGATGCATCAACTGATTTGAAAGAAGCTATTAAAGGAACTGATACTGAAGAAATTAAAAAGAAAACTGAAGTTTTAGTTCAAGCTTCTATGAAGTTAGGTGAAGCAATTTACAAATCTCAAGAGAAAAAAGAAGGCTCACCAAAAGAAGGTGATAAAAATGATGAAGGAAAAAAAGACGATAATGTAGTTGACGCTGACTTTGAAGAAGTTAAAGAAGAAAGCACAGAAGGCACAAAAGAAGATAAAGAAAAAAGCGCCTAAGACTTACAGCAACTATCATCTTAAGTAACTTATGGCTAAAAGAGATTTTTATGACGTCTTGGGTGTAAGTAAAAGTGCAAGCCCTGAAGAACTAAAGTCTGCCTATAGAAAGTTAGCTGTAAAACATCACCCAGACAAAAACCCAGGCGACAAAGCCTCAGAAGATAAATTTAAAGAAGCTGGTGAAGCTTACGGCATCCTTTCAGATAAAGAAAAAAAACAAAATTATGATAACTTTGGCCATGCCGCCTTTGAGGGTGGAGGTGGTGGAAGACAAGGTGGCGGTTTTGGTGGAGCCGATTTCTCAGATATTTTTGAAGATTTTTTTGGAGATTTTGGGGGTGGGCAATCAAGAGGGAGGCGAAAGACCAACGATAGAGGTTCTGATCTACGTTATGATTTATCAATTACTCTCGAAGAAGCCTATGAAGGTAAAAAACAAGATATAAAATTTTCAACTACAGAAAAATGTAATACTTGCAAGGGTAATGGCTCTAAACCTGGTCATTCTCCAGACAGATGTACAGTTTGTGGTGGAAATGGTAAAGTAAGGTCTAACCAAGGTTTCTTTACTGTTCAACAAACTTGTCCTCAATGTGCTGGCTCTGGTGAAGAAATTACAAACCCATGCAATGATTGTAATGGCCAGGGCAATAAACAAGCTTCAAAAAAAATATCCGTAACAATACCAAAGGGTGTGGATGATGGAACACGAATAAGATTAGCTGGCAAAGGAGAGGCTGGAACTAAAGGTGGGGCAAGTGGTGACTTATATTTATTTGTAAATGTTCACTCTCATGATTTATTTAAAAGATCTGATGAAAATCTATTTTTTGAATTTCCAATATCTTTTGCAGATGCAGCCTTAGGTACTACTATCGAAATACCAACAATTGATGGTGGAAAGGCCAAAATTAAAATACCTGACGGAACTCAAAATGGTAAACAATTTAGATTAAAAGGTAAAGGTATGCCTTATATGAGAGGAAGTGGAAATGGAGATCTTTATGTACAGGTAAATACTGAAGTTCCTATTTCTTTAAATAAAGAACAAAAAAAATTACTTGAAAAATTTAGAGAAATTGAAAACGATAAGTCTAATCCAAGTATCAAACAGTTCTTCCAAAAAGCAAAAAGTTTTTGGAAAAACTAAAGACTAATTAAATAAAAAAGGTTAATATTTTCTTAGATGAAAAAAATTAATTTAGCAATATCGGGTTGTCTAGGTAGAATGGGTCAACAGCTAATTAAATCTGTAAGAGCAAACAAAGATTTTAATTTAGTAACACTAACTGAAAATAAAATCCTTAATAAAAAAATAGCAGGAATAAAACTTAATCTTAACACGAATGAAGCTTTTAAAAATACAGATGTTATAATAGATTTTACAATACCTAATTGTACACTCGAGATCCTTAAAATTGCATCCAAATTAAAAAAAAGATTAGTAATTGGCACAACTGGTTTTAGTCAAAAAGAAGAGCGTTTAATTAAAAAGTTTTCAAAAAAAATCCCCATATTAAAAGCTGGTAATATGAGTTTGGGAGTTAACTTGCTAATGTATTTAACAGAAGTTGCTTCTAAGTCCTTAAATGATGAATACTTGAGTAAGGTATTTGAAGTGCATCATAAGCATAAAAAAGATTACCCATCAGGAACTGCTTTGATGCTTGGGAAAGGCATTGCCAATGGAAGAAAAAAAGATTTTTATAATTTAATGGGTAAGAAATTCTTGAATAAAAAAACTTTTCCTTATGGCAAAAAAATTAATTTTAACTCAATTAGAAAAGGTGAAATTATTGGAGAACATGAAGTTACATTTTCAAGTGGAAAGGAATTAATTAGGTTAAATCATGAGGCCTTCGACAGAGCGTTATATTCAGATGGTGCTTTAACTGCCGCAAAATGGCTTATCAACAAAAAACCTGGGCTTTATTCAATGAGGGACTTACTGAACTTTAAATAATGAAAGAAAAAGAAAAAGCTAAAAAAATACTAAAAATTTTAAATAAGATTTATCCAACAACCCCCATCCCTCTAGATCATACTAGTAACTTCACTCTCTTAATGTCAGTTCTTTTATCAGCTCAATGCACTGATCTAAATGTTAACAATGTAACTAAAAATATATATCCAAAATACAATAGACCTGAACATTTTATAAAATTGGGTAGAAAAAGAATTGAAAAGTTAATAAAAAGCATTGGTCTCTTTCGGGTTAAAGCAAAAAGCATTTATTTAATGTCTAAGCAGCTCATAGAAAAGCATGGAAGCGAAGTACCCAAAAGCTTTGACGAACTTGAAAAACTACCTGGTGTAGGCCATAAAACAGCAAGTGTGGTCATGTCTCAGGGTTTTGGAATTCCAGCTTTTGCCGTTGATACCCATATACATAGATTGGCTCAAAGATGGGGCTTAACAAATGGTAAAAATGTTATTCAAACAGAAAAAGATTTAAAAAGAATATTTCCAGAAAAAACATGGAGCAAATTACATTTACAAATAATTTATTACGGAAGAGAATTTTGCAAAGCTAGAGAATGTTATGGTTTGACTTGTAAAATTTGTACGACTTGTTATCCTAATAGAAAAAATCCAGTTAAAATAAAAAAAGCTTAATATGAAAATACTAGGAATCGGAAATGCAATAGTCGATGTTATATGTAAAGTTGATGATCAATATCTAGTAAATAATCAATTAACAAAAAGCACAATGAAATTAGTTGATGAAAGTGAGTTTAAAAAACTTTTATCAACTCTTAAAATTGAAGAAACAGTTTCTGGTGGATCTGTTGCAAATTCTATTGTTGGTCTGTCTCAATTGGGAAATGATGTTGGGTTTATAGGTAAAATTAATGCTGATGAATTGGGACAAAAATATGAAGAAGGTCTGACTAAAGAAAAAATTCAATATTTTTATAGTAAAAAAGAGGAAGTTTCACCAACTGGAACTTGTTTAATCTTGATCACACCTGATGCAGAAAGAACTATGGTTACGTTTTTAGGCATTGCAGGAAAAATTAACCAAAACGATATTAATGAAAAAGCTGTGCAAGAAAGTGAAATGATATTTTTAGAAGGATATTTGTGGGATGAGGGAGAACCAAAGTCTGCCTTTGATAAAGCAATGTCACTCTCTAATACTAAAGCAATGTCCTTATCAGATCAATTTTGTGTGGAGAGACATAAAAGTGACTTTTTAAATTTAGTTAAAAATAAACTTGATATTATTTTTGCTAATGAACAAGAAATTAGAGCATTAATTGATGCTAAAAGCTTTGAAGATGTTATTGAATTTGGAAAACAACTAGGAAAGCTTTTAATCATCACTCGTGGTGAAAAAGGAAGCATTGCCATCAAAAATAAAGAAATTGTAGAGTGTCAAAGTAAACCTGATTTAAAGATTGTAGACTTAACAGGTGCAGGAGACCTCTTTGCAGCTGGTTTTCTTCATGGGCTAATTAATGATGTTTCAACAAAAGAATGTCTCGAAAAAGGAACTGAGATGTCTTCAAAGATAATCCAAAAAGTTGGTGCTAGACTAGATTAAGCTATTTTAGCTAATAAAATAGCCATTTTTATGGCTTAATATAAATTTTTCATCTTCAAATAAATCACTTATTTTTTTTCGTAATCTATATATGTGAGTTTCTACAGTATGGGTTTCCATGTCTGCTGAGTAACCCCATATATTTTTTTGTAAATCTGTAACATTGTGTTTAATTTTTGTATTGTTTAAATATAAAATAACTTCAATTTCTTTTTCTGTTAACTTTAAATTTATGCTACCTTTAGAAAAAAATTTAGAATTTAAATTTAATTCATAGCCTTTAATAACAACATTAGACTGTTGGTT
Organism: Candidatus Pelagibacter sp. Uisw_137; assembly: GCF_047720245.1. Taxonomy (GTDB): domain Bacteria; phylum Pseudomonadota; class Alphaproteobacteria; order Pelagibacterales; family Pelagibacteraceae; genus Pelagibacter. Next base: position 1,360,295 of record NZ_CP159811.1, on the reverse strand, counting down.
AAATTTTAATTTGATTAATTTAATACTAATTAGTTCTAATAATTTTTTTAAAGATAAAGGCAAACCATTTAAGTCTAAAAAATTTTTATGAGTTAGATTATCATTTAGTAATAATTTATGATCAGTTTTTGAAATTATCAAGCAATCCATTCTATCTAGATCAAGTTTCTTTTTAAAATTTTCTTCATTCTCAAATTTTATAATTTTAAAAGATAAATTTTCTTTTATCTCGTCTAAAATTTCATATAGTGAATTAAAATTTATAATCGAAACATTTTGCATAATTATATTTAACACATCTATGATAATTCATGTACCAAATAAAAACACTCTTATAATTGATGATTTTAAATTAAGATGCTGTATTGGAAAAGGGGGCATAAATTCCAACAAAAAAGAGGGTGATTATTCAACTCCTGAAGGGTTATTTAAATTAAGAAAATTATATTTTAGAAAAGATCGTGTTGGTATTCCAAAGTGTAAAATCTATAAAAAAGTTATTAAAAAAAATATGGCTTGGTGTGATGATCCAAGTCATAAAAAATATAATGAAGAAATTAAAACACACAATAAAAAACTTAAAGAAAATCTACACAGAAAAGATCATAAGTATGATTATATAATTTCAATTAGTCACAATGAAAGAAAAATTTCAGGCAAAGGAAGTGCTGTGTTTATTCATTTAACAAACAATTATAAACCAACAGCAGGATGTGTTGCTTTAATAAAAAAAGATTTTGAAATATTATTAAAATTAATTGATCAAAAAACTAAAATCAAAATAGGTTAAGTTCTACTACCGAATATTTTTGAACCTACTCTGACATATGTTGCGCTATTTTTAATTGCCTCCAAGTAGTCTCCTGACATACCCATACTTAATTCTTTAAAATTTAACTTTTGGTTTATGTTACTCATCTCAAAGAAAAATTTTTCTGTATTTCCATTGTTTGGGGGAATACACATTGTGCCAATAATATCTAAATTCAAGTTCTTACAAAATTTATAGAAATCATCCAGTCTTTCTTTGTTTATTCCAGATTTTTGATCTTCATTACCAATATTAACTTGAATAAATATCTTGGGTTTTTTTCCTTGTTTGATTTGTTCATCAGAAATTTTATTAGCTAATTTTTCACTATCCAATGAATGAATATAATCAAATATTTTTAAAGCATATTTAACTTTATTAGTTTGAAGTCTTCCAATTAAATGAAGTTTTATACTATTCTTTTTATTTTTTATATCACTCCATTTATCTATTGCTTCTTGTACTTTATTTTCACCAAAATCTAAATGTCCATGATTTATCAATGGTGATATACTTGCTATAGGATGTGTTTTACTTACAGCAATAATCTTTGGTGATTTGGTAGTGGTATCAAGATTGATAATATTTGATTGTATTTCTTTCTCAATCTGAATTAAATTATGAACACTTTTATGCATAGCAAGTTACCTAAATTATTTTTTTTTATTAATACATATGATAAAAATCATATCAGAAAATTACCAAAAAAAGTTGCAATAATTTTTAGAGATTATGAAACAGAATATGATGAGGGGTTAATTCTTAATATTAAAAGAACTTGTCTAAAACAAGGTAGAAAGTTTTTTTTATCCAATAATTTAAAATTAGCAATAAAACTCGATTTGGACGGTGCGTATTTACCATCATTTAATAAAAGTATGAATTTTAATAAAAGCAATTTCAAAAAAAAATTTATTATCGTTGGCTCTGCACATTCTGTACAAGAAATAAAAATAAAAGAACAACAAGGTGTAAAATTAATTTTTTTATCACCATTATTTAAGATTAATAAAAATAATAAATTTTTAAACCCTATAAAATTTAATCTACTAGCAGCTAAAACAAATATAAAAGTAATTGCCTTAGGAGGTATTAATCAATTAAATTTTAAAAAACTAAATTTGGTAAAAAGCTATGGTTTTGCAGGAATTTCTTATTTTATTAACCAAAATAATATATAAAATTAATAATGAGTAATATTGAAAATGAAATTAAAATTTTACTAAATTTATTTGATAGTGCCAAATTTGATATCTTAATTAGTAAAGCAAAAAAACTCATTAAAAAAGCTCCGGAATATTTAATTTTGTACAATATTCTAGGATCTGCTTATCAAAATATTGGTGATTTAAAATTAGCGAAAGAGATCTTCATTAAGGGTTATAAGATGGAACCTAATAATATTGCCATCATGAATAATTTAGCAAATGTACATAAAAATATTGGAGAAATTGAATTATCAGAAAGTTTATTTAAAAAAATAATTGAAAAGAAACCTGATTACATTAATGCCTATGTTAATTATGGTAATCTTAAGCGAGATAATAACGATTTTGAATTTGCTATAGATCTATACAGCAAAGCTTTAAAAATAAATTCACAAATTCCAGCTGTTCTATATTCTTTAGCTCTTGCATATCAGGGTTTGGGTAAATTTGACCTTGCAATTGACTATGCCAAAAAAACTCTTGAGATTAAACCAAAATTTACTCAAGCAGATATGTTAATTTCTCAATCAAAAAAATATCAAGCTGGAGATTTACATTATGAGGGAATGAATTCTAAAAAAGATAATCTAATATTAAATGATGAACAAAAAACTAATTTATTTTTTGCGCTTGCAAAAGCAGAGGAGGATATGGGTTTAATTGAAAAATCGTTCAATAATTTAGATATTGCTAACTCAACACGAAGAAAATCATTAAACTTTAATATTAACAATGAAACTGCTTTTTTTAATCAATTAACAAATATTTTTACAAAAATTGATTTATCTCAAAAATTTATAAACAATATTGAAAAAAGAAAAATAATATTTATTCTTGGGATGCCAAGATCAGGTACTTCTTTAGTAGAACAAATAATAACTTCACACTCGAGTGTTTTTGGGGCGGGTGAACTCCCTCAACTTTCTAGAATAGTTAAGACCAAACTTATGATTAATGACAATTTATCTGAAGAAAATATTTTTAATTTAGTTAAAAATGAAGATTTTACTAACCAATTAAGAACGGATTATTATAATTATTTAAAAAGATTTAATTCATCTAAGCCTTTTATAACTGATAAAGCTCCTTTAAATTTTAGATGGATTGGTTTTATCAAAATACTTTTTCCTAATTCTAAAATTATTCATTGTTTAAGAAATCCTAAAGATAATTGCCTATCTATTTTTAAAAATTTCTTTGAGGGTGGATTAGATTTTGGCTATAATCAAAAAGAGCTCGGCACTTATTATAATCTTTATCTAGATCTCATGAATTTTTGGGAAGAACAATTTCCAAACACTATTTATAACGCACAATACGAAAAAATCATCGAAGATCCTGAAAATGAAATTAAAAATATGATAAAATTTTGTGATCTAGATTGGGAAGAGGATTGCTTGAAATTTTATAATAATAAAACACCAATTAAGACATTAAGTACTGCTCAAGCAAGAAAGCCAATATATAAAAGCTCAAAAAATTCTTTTGAAAAGTTTGCGCCTTATCTAAGAGATTTAAATAAATTAATTTAAATTTTGATAAAAAAAAAGCCCCAATAAATTGGGGCTTTTCTATAATTTTTAAACTGTATTAGAAAGCAAAAGAAACAGCAATTTCTGTCATTGAGTCATTTGCGGCAGATACACCACCCATGTTACTTCCCTCATTCATGTTTCCAGCAATTTTCATAGATCCCATAGTGTAAGCTACAGCAATACCATCACCTTTTTCTGTAACATCTCCAGCACCTTGACCTCTGAATACAACATCTCTTTCACCGTAAGATATTGAAAGATTTTCGTTTACGTTAAACGCTAATCCCCATGCTTTAGTTTCTTCGTCATCAGTAGCAGATACATTGTTATGCTCGTACGACATTTGGTAACCAAAAGTTACTGGTCCAACTGAATAGTTAGCAAAAGCAGTTGTATGCGCGTTATCACCACCAGTAGCAAATGCTCCATTTTCTGCTTCACCGTAACCAGCACCTATTGCTAGACCATCAACACCTAACATTGAACCATCAGCAGTTAAAGCAAAGTCCCAAGCACCTTGACCAACACCTGAACTTGCTCCATCACTATTACTAGTTCCTGAACCTTTTCTTGCGGCAGCGTTAAGTGTTACACCTTCGAAAGTATTTATGTAGTTAAATACACCTGAACTACCAGCTGCACCAACTCTACCTGAAGTAGTTACATCTAAACCATCCCAGATTTCTTCAGCAGCAGTCGGTGTTTTATCATCGATTGTAGCTAATCCAGATCCAGAACCTTGGTCAAAAGCGATTGTTCCCATATCACCCATATCAACAGATAATCTAGCTGATGACATACCAGCGAATTGATCTTGTGACGCTTGGTAGTAAGATACATTGTATCCGTTAACTTCACCTGAAGCAGTAAATGCTAGGTTAGTTTTCATACCAAATGGGTTACCAGTTACTTCAGTCCCATCTTCTGATGTATAAGTTAACATTGTAGCACCATTTACAGACATTTCTGCAGCTTGTGCTGAGATTGCAACAAGAGAACCAGCTAATGCTGTTAATCCTATTTTTTTTATATTGTTCATGTTTTTTCCTTTTGTTATTATTTTCATATATGAATAATGAATTACTACATGAAATTTCTTTAATTTTGTTTTTAATGATGCATCTTATGCTTATTTTATTATCTATTGTTGCATAAATGCAACATAATTATGTTAGATTTTTTAATTTTTACAGCAATTTAATATAAAACTGATATTAGGTAATAAAAATAATTATCATGACAAAATTTTTAAAATTTCAAAATTTAGCTTTAATTTGCCTTTTATTCACTATCTTAATTACTCTTAATTCTTGTGGAATTTACAAAAAAACTGATGCTAGAAAAATTCCAACAAATGCCAATGATAGAATAATAAAAAATATTAAGGAAGGTAGGGGCTTTAAAATTGGAAATGTGGGAAACCGTCGTGGTTCTGGTGATTTTCAATTTGCTTCATCAAATCCTCTATGGCGGGCTTCATTAGAAAAATTAAATTTTGCCCCTTTAAACAATGTTGATTACGCTGGTGGAATAATTGTAACTGATTGGTTTAGTAACGAAAATTCAAACGAAGAAATTAAAATTACCATTAGATTTTTAACTAACGAAATAAGATCTGATGCTATAAATGTTATTATTCATAAAAAAGTTTGTAGCGCCCAAAATAATTGTAAAATTACTAAAATTGATAATAATTTAAACAGTGAAATAAAATTTGAAATCTTAAAAAAAGCAGCACAAATTAAGAATGAAGATGTTGCAACAATTAAAAAAGAAACAGGGGATTATAAAATACCTGGGAAAAATTTTTAAGTAATTTAAATTGATTTATTATTTAATAAATTAAATCATTTTATATATGGATCCTGAAAGATATAATTTTAAAGTTGTAGAAGAAAAATGGCAAAATTATTGGCTTGAAAACAAAACATTCAAAGCAGAAATAATTGAGGATAAAAAAAAGTTTTATTGCTTGGAAATGTTTCCCTATCCTTCTGGGAAAATTCATATGGGTCATGTAAGAAATTATACTATTGGTGATGTTCTAGCACGATATAAATCTCTTCAGGGTTATAATGTCCTTCATCCAATGGGCTGGGATTCTTTTGGTATGCCTGCTGAAAATGCAGCACGTCAAAACAATTTAGATCCAAAAAATTGGACTGAAAAAAATATTTTTACAATGAAGGCTCAACTTAAAAAACTAGGTCTTTCAATTGATTGGAATAGAGAAATATCTACTTGCTCTCCAGATTATTATAAGCATCAGCAACGATTTTTTTTGGAACTCTACGACAAGGGGCTAGTTTATAGAAAAGAAAATTATGTTAATTGGGATCCAGTTGATGAAACAGTTCTTGCAAATGAACAAGTAATTGATGGAAAAGGTTGGAGATCGGGGGCACCTGTTGAAAGAAAAAAGCTCAGTCAATGGTTTTTTAATATATCTAAATTTTCAGAAGATCTACTACAAGGTCTTGATCAACTTAATGAGTGGCCAAATAAAGTCAAGGTTATGCAAAAAAATTGGATTGGTAAATCTTTTGGTTGTGAAATAGATTTTAAAGTTGAGGGCAATCCAGAGGTTAAAAGTATTAGCTGCTTTACAACTAGACCGGACACTTTATTTGGTTTTTCATTTTTAGCTGTATCAGTTGATCACCCAATATCAAAACTATATGAAAATAACGAAGAGTTTATTAATTTTAAAGCCGCCTGTTCAAAAACAGGCACGACAGAAGAATCTATCGCTCAAGCTGACAAAATTGGATTTAAAACTAATTTAACTGCAATAAACCCATTAGATGAATCTAAACAAGTACCTGTTTATTTTGCAAACTTTGTTTTAATGGATTATGGCTTTGGAGCAGTATTTGGCTGCCCGGCGCATGACCAGAGAGATTTAGATTTTGCATTAAAGTATAATTTAGATGTCATTTCTGTAGTTAAACCTAATGATAAAGGAAATGATTTTAAAGTTTCAAAAGAAGCTTATACGGGGCCAGGAGTTATATTTAATTCTAAATTTTTAGATGGCTTAAAAGTTCCTGAACAATCAATTATAGAAACAATTAAAATACTGGAAGAAAGAAAAATAGGTAAAAAAAAAATAAATTTTAGATTAAAAGATTGGGGAGTTTCTAGACAACGATATTGGGGGTGTCCTATTCCAATTGCTTATAAAAAAAATAATGAAATTATTAAAGTGCCTTTGGAAAAACTTCCAATTAAATTACCTGAAAACATAAATCTAAATACCAATGGTAATCCATTAGATCATCAAGAAAATTGGAGAAAAATTATTATTGATGATGAGGAGTGCATGTTAGAGACAGATACGCTTGATACGTTTGTAGATTCTTCCTGGTATTTTTTAAGATTTTGTTCACCTAAAAATGAAGATTTAGGTTTTGATATAGATGAAGTTAATTATTGGATGCCCGTTGATCAGTATATAGGTGGCGTAGAACATGCTATATTGCATCTTTTATATTCAAGATTTTTTACCAGAGCACTAGATTATAAAATTGATAAAATTAAAATTAAAGAACCCTTCAAAGGTTTATTTACCCAAGGAATGGTTTGTCATGAAACATATAAAGATCAAAATAATAAATGGTTAAGCCCAGATGAAGTTTTTTCTGAAAACGGAAAAGAATTTTTTAGTAAAAAAAATATATCGGAAAAAATAAAAGTGGGTCCACCAGAATCAATGTCTAAATCAAAAAAAAATACTATTGATCCAGAGCAAATGATTAAAGATTATGGAGCAGATGCAGTTAGATTATTTATCCTATCTGACAGTCCACCAGAAAAAGATGTACAATGGTCCGATCAAGGAATGATTGCGTCATACAAATTCATACAAAAATTTTGGATATTGCATAAAAAAATAGTTCTTAGTTCTCAGCAGCAACAAAAAAGAGATCGAGATTTTAATGAATCTTTAGAGGAGTTTACCAATCAAACAATAAATAAAATTAACGTTAGCTTAAATAAGTTTAGCTATAATGTTATCATCGCAAATTTACATGAAATCTACACTTTTTTTAATAAAATATTAGAGGGGAAGTCGTTTAATGAAAACTTAATATCTAACTATATAAAAATTCTAACTATAATGATTCCTATTACACCACATCTTGCAAGCGAATGTTTGGAAGAAATTACCACTAATAAAGATTACTTATGGCCTGAAATTAAAGATAAATATCTTCAAAGTAATCAGTGCAAGATAGTTATACAAATTAATGGAAAAAAAAGAGGTTTAATTTTAATGGAAAAAAATATTAAAGAGTCAGATTTAATTGAAGAAGTTAAAAAAACAAAAGAACTACAAAGATTTATAGAAGAAAAAATTATTATTAAAACTATCTTTATAAAGGATAAATTAATAAACTTAATTTTAAAATAATGTTAAAAAAAATTACTTTATTATTCTTGCTTTGTTTTTTTTGGAGTTGCGGTTATGAGCCTCTTTATCTGAAAAAAAATGATTTAAAACAGCAAATAAATGACATCACTCTTAATGGAGATAAAAAAATAAATAAAATGATTATGTCTTCTTTGGGAATCGAAGAAGACAAAAACTCAACGTCTGGATACGCTTTAATATTAAAAAGCTCAAAAAAGATAGATGTTATTTCAAAGGACAAAACTGGAAATCCCTCAATCTATAGATCTTCTATTAAAGTAAATTTATCTCTTACCGTTAATGATACAATCATTAAACAAAAAGAATTTAATTCAAGTTTTACTTATAATAATACTCAAAGTAAATTTGATCTTACTCAATACCAAAAAAGTATTGAATTAAATTTGATTAATGAAATATCAGAAAAGATTTTTATTTACTTAAGAACATAGAGGGATGATTTTAAAATTATTTGAACTAAATAAATTAAAATTAGAAAATTATAATTTTTATCTTTTTTATGGAGATAATGAGGGTTTAAAAGATGATACCATCAAAAAATTTTTTGTAAAAAAATATCAAAATAAAATTCATAAGTATGAGGAGAAAGAAATATTAAACAATATAGATGATTTTTACAATAATATTTTTACAAAATCATTTTTTGATAATGAAAAACTTATAGTCATAAATAGAGTATCAGACAAGGTTAGAGAGATCATTGAAGAGTTAATAGAAAAAAAAATAGAAAATATTCAATTTATTTTAAATTCAAAAAATCTAGAAAAAAAATCAACTTTGAGAAAAATTTTTGAAAAAGAAAAATCAGCTGTATGCATTCCTTTTTATGAAGATAATAATCAGACACTAAATGCTATAATCAGCCAATTTTTTAGAGATAAAAAAATTCCAATTTCGCAACAATTGATCAATATTTTAATAGAAAGAAGCAGGGGTGATAGAAAAAATTTAAATAATGAGTTACAAAAAATTGAAAATTTTTCTTTAAATAAAAAAAGTATAAACCTGCAAGAGATAATTAAACTAACTAATCTTGCGGATAATTATAGTGCATCAGAACTAGTGGATTATTCACTCGCAAAAAACACAAGAAAAACTATCACTATTTTAAATGAAAACAACTATTCTGATGAAGACAACATAGTAGTTATTAGGACATTGTTAACTAAAATTAAAAGAATACTTAAAATCCACGAATTAATTGATGCAAGAAATGGTATTGATCAAGCAATTTCTTCTTTTAAACCTCCTATTTTTTGGAAAGATAAGCCTCTTGTTATACAGCAAGCAAGGTCTTGGAAAAAATGGGAATTAAAAAATTTAATTTATAAAAGTAATGAAATTGAATTAATGATTAAGAAAAATTCTACCATTGGAAAAAATATTTTATCAGATTTTATAATTAATAATTCAAAAAAAAATTAATAATTAGATTTTATAATCTCAATTATTTTATTTAATTGATCAAGGTCCTTATATTCTAACACTAAAGAACCAGTATTATTTTTCTTATTTTTAATTAAAACATTAAGTCCAATCTTTTCTCGGATTGAATTTTCTAACGATTTTAAATTTATGTCTCTTGGTGCTTTAAGAGACTGTTTTTTTATCTTAAAAATTTTAACAAAGTTTTCTGCTTGCCTAACTGAAAGATTTTTTGCAATTATTTTATTTGCAACAAACTCGGCGTTATCAAGACCAACTAAAATTTTTGCATGTCCGGGAGTTATTTTTTTTGTTTCAATTAATTTTAGAACGCTATCTGGTAACATCAATAATCTTAAAAAATTAGCTATATGGCTTCTACTTTTTCCAATAAATTGTGCTACTTTTTCTTGATCATAAGAAAACTCTTCGATAAGACGTTGATAACCACGTGCTTCTTCGATTGCGTTTAAATCGTTTCTTTGGACATTTTCGACAATTGCAAATTCTAAAGATTTTAAATCATCTACATCCGTAATAACAACTGGTACCTCGTGTAACCCTGCTTTTTGTGCTGACATCCACCTTCTCTCTCCTGCGATAATCTCATACTTTGAACTATCATCGCTAGATTTTCTAACAATAATTGGCTGAATAATGCCTCTCTCTTTTATTGAGTTTGTTAAATTTTGTAAACTTTCCTCATCAAATGTTTTTCTTGGTTGAAATTTATTACTTACGAGATCAGATATTGAAACTTTATTAATATTTATTTCAACTTTTGTTTCACCGATTAGAGATGACAAACCTCTACCCAAACCTTTTTTTATTTTGTTTGTATCCATTATGCTGCACTCCCTATTTTTGGCTCTTGATTGATAAATTCATCTGTAAAGTTAAAATATGATTTACTACCAGGACAAGATTTATCATAAATTAAAACAGGCAAGCCGTGTGATGGAGCTTCTGACAGTCTAACATTTCTTGGAATAACTGTTAGGTAGACCTTTTCACTAAAATAGTCTCTTGCTTCCTTTTCTACTTGTGTGGATAGTTTATTTCTTTTGTCATACATAGTTAAGAGTATGCCTCTAATTTTTAATTCAGGATTTAAATTAACTTTTATTCGTTCTATGGTTTTCATTAACTGGGTTAAACCCTCTAAAGCAAAAAATTCCGTCTGCAGTGGCACTAAAAGTGAGTGAGAAGAGACTAGAGCCATGACTGTTAGCAAACTTAGTGATGGTGGGCAGTCTATTAGTATATAATCATAGGTTGCTCTAGAATCATTTAAATAAGCGGTTAATTCGCGTTTTAAAATGAAGGCTCTCATGCTATCATCAGCAGTCTCGACCTCAAGTCCAGATAAATCTACATTCGAAGTAATAATATCCAAATTTTCGAACTCAGTTTTTCTAATCACGTTAGAAATTGGCTTTGTACCATTCAACACTCCGTAAATAGTGTCAGTTGAATTTTCTAAATTGGATAGACCAAGTCCTGTAGTTGCATTTCCTTGTGGATCAAGATCAATAACTAAAACTTTTTTCTCTTGTTGAGCTAAACCCGCTGCAAGATTAATTACTGTTGTTGTTTTTCCAACCCCACCCTTTTGATTTATTACAGAAATAATTTGCATTTAGTTTTTAATGTTTTTTTTTAATATTTTTTATATTTAATAAAAAAGAATCTTCACTTGTAATACTTTTTTTCTTTTCTAAATCAAAATCCCAATTTATTAAAGTTTCCTCTAAAACTTTTTCACCATTTTTTCCCATGAAGACAATTAAATTTTTGTATCTACTAAAATTTTTATGAACTAAATCTAAAATTATTGGTAAAGGTTTAAAAGCTCTTGCCATTATTGTACCCGACTCTAAATTTTGTGCTTCAAAAATATTTTTTTGCATGACTTCGGTGTCTAATTTTAAATCTCTAGATACTTTTCTTAAGAAAGAGCTTTTATGGTGACTTTTTTCATATAAGTGTACTTTACCTGAATTTTTCTGGTTTTTAATCATAATTGATATAATTATTCCTGGCATACCTCCACCTGATCCTATATCTGTTATTATATTACTATTTAAGTCAATAAATTCAATAATTTGTGCGGAATCAACTATGTGACGTTCTCTAATTATTTCATTTTTAGCTGTCTCTTTGCTTATTATATTAATTTCATCATTTCTTTGTTGTAGCATTGACAAAAATATCTCAAACTCAGCTAATGTTTCACGTGGAACATTTTGGTCTCTTAGCAGTGGGTATTTTTTAAAAATTTCTTCCATTAAGCTATAAGCTTAATAGACTTTCTTTTTACATGTGACAACAAAATATATACGGCAGCTGGAGTTATTCCATCAATTCGCAGTGCTTGTCCCATGGTTTTTGGTTTTATTTGTTTAAATTTAGCTTTTACCTCATTCGATAGTCCAGAAAGATCATCATAATTAACTTTTTCAGGTATAACTAAATTTTCGTCTCTTTTAAATGCTAATATATCTGCTTTTTGTTTTTTAAGATAGCCTCTGTAATGAGCATTTATTTCAATTTGCTCATCTATTTTTTTATCAAAATAGGGAATTTCAGGCCAAATTTCTCTTATTTTTTTCATATCAACACCTTTTTGGGCTAATATTTCATTAGATTTCCTAAGAATACCATCCTTTGCAATTTTAATGTCAAAGTTCTTTATTTTTGTTGGAGATATTGACGATTCTGACATTATTTTTGATATTATTTCTAATTTATGTTCTTTATCTTTAAAAATATCTTCTCTTTCTTTGGATATTAATCCAATTTCAATTCCTTTATTTGTCAACCTTTGGTCAGCATTATCTGCTCTCAAACTTAGTCTATATTCTGCTCTTGAGGTGAACATTCTATAAGGCTCAGCAACACCCTTTGTTACCAAATCATCTATCATAACCCCAATGTATGCATCTGATCTATCCAAAATAAATGGCTCTTCTTTCTTAAAGGATAACGCAGCATTAATTCCAGCTATTAGCCCTTGAGCAGCTGCTTCTTCATATCCAGTCGTTCCGTTTATTTGTCCAGCAAGATATAAATTTTGAATTTTTTTAGTCTCAAGAGTTAAAAAAAGTTCTCTAGGGTCAATGTAGTCATATTCTATGGCATAACCGGGCCTAATTATCTTAACATTTTCTAAACCATTGATATTATTACATATTTGCTGCTGCACATCCTCAGGTAGGGAAGTGGATATGCCATTTGGGTATATTGTGTGATCATTTAGCCCCTCAGGCTCTAAATATATCTGGTGACGGTCCTTATCTACAAACTTTACTATCTTATCTTCTATTGAAGGACAATATCTTGGACCAACCCCCTGTATGCTTCCTGAGTACATGGCGCTTCTTTTTAAATTTTTTTTAATTATCTTATGAACCTTTTCATTTGTATAAGTCATCCTACATGAAACTTGTTTGTTTAAATTTTTTTTAGTTAAGAAAGAAAAAAAATAAGGATCATCATCTGCAAACTGTTCTTCTAAATTATCATAGTTAATTGTTCTAGCATCAAGCCTTGGTGGTGTTCCTGTCTTAAGTCTTCCTATTTTAAAATCATACTTTTTAAGTTGTTCACTTAATCCTATTGAGGGCTTCTCATCAAACCTTCCAGCTGGTGTTCTCTTATCACCAATATGAATCAAACCATTCAAAAATGTGCCCGTTGTTAGGATTAGCTTGCCACATAAAATTTGTTTACCGGACTTTGTTTCAAAGCCACTTATAGTGTTTTTATTAAAAATAAATCTTATTATTGGATCCGAAAAAATGTTTAAATTACAGTAGTTTAGTAATTTTTCTTGCATATATTTACGATACAATGATCTGTCTGATTGCGTTCTAGGCCCTTGAACTGCAGGCCCTCTACTTCTATTTAATAATCTAAATTGTATACCTGATTTATCAGCAACCTCTCCCATCACACCGTCTAAAGCGTCTATCTCTCTGACAAGATGACCCTTACCAAGACCTCCTATTGCAGGATTGCAAGACATCTCTCCTATGGTCTCAATTTTGTGTGTGAATAAGGCGGTGTTAACTCCAAGACGTGCGGACGCCGCTGCAGCTTCACAACCAGCGTGCCCTCCTCCAATAACTACCACTTCAAATGATAAATCATTTTTCATAACTTAAATTTATAGACGATATAAATATTTACAAGCAAACAGTGTTTTTCTAAAAAATATTTATTAAAACAATTAAAGCTACTTTTTTAGTTAAAATTGCAAAATAAGTTATGTTTATCAACAAAAATCATAAAAATAAGCTCAAAAATCCCTTAAAATCATAGTTATTTACCAATGCAAAAATCGTTGAAAATACTACCTAATATCTCCTCAACATCTACTTTTCCAACTATCATTCCTAAATGTCGAGTTGCCAAACGAAGATCTTCAGCAGCTTTATCAAAATCTTCTGCCTCACTTTTTTCTTCAAAGTTTTTTAAATAATTTAAGCTTTGTTCAAGATGTTGTCTGTGCCTTTCACGAGTAATTAAAATATCTTCACTTGTGATAAATTTATTTTTTAATTTATTTTTAATCTTTAAAATTAAATCTTCTAAGTTAAGATTATTTTTTACTGAAATTAAAACATGTGCATAATTTTTTATTTCAGAATTTAAATCTTCTTTTAGAAGATCAGATTTATTAACTACAAGTATTGCATTTTCATCAATCAATTCCTTCAAAACTCCTTTAAAATCAATGCTTTTAGCGTCTATCACGATTAACTTTAAGTCTGCATTTTCAGCTTTATCAAGTGCTAATTTTATTCCTTTTTTTTCTATTTCATTTTTAGAATCTCTAATTCCTGCAGTATCGGAAACTACCACTGGATAACCATCAATGTTTAAGTGCGTCTCGATTACGTCTCTTGTTGTTCCGGCTATTTCTGAAACGATTGCTGCATCACGATTTGAAAGGTAATTTAATAAACTAGACTTTCCAGCATTGGTTGGTCCTATGATTGCAATCTTAAAACCTTCCCTAATTCTTTCACCAACTTTTTGATCATCCAAAATTTTTTTTATATCTAAAATTACTTCATTAGAAATTTTTTTTATATTCTTAAAGATATCTTCAGGCAGGTCTTCGTCTGGAAAATCTATTTTTGCTTCAACGTGTGATAAAATTTTTAAAAGTTTTTCTCTTAACTCATTGAACTTGTCTGCAGATCTTCCATTCATAATTTTTATTGCTTGCTGTCTTTGAATTTCAGTTTCTGCAGAAATTAAATCTGCAATACTTTCTGCTTTCAGTAAATTTATTTTTCCATTTTGAAATGCCAATTTTGTAAACTCACCCGGCTCGGCAAGTCTACAATTCTCTACTTCTGAAATAGAGGCGTGTAGAGCATCAATTACTGCTTTGCTTCCATGCACATGTAATTCGGCCATATCCTCACCGGTGTAGCTCTCAGGGCCAGGAAACCACAGTACTAGGCCTTCATCAATAAGCTCAGAAGTATTGATTTTATTGATTTTTCTTAATGTCGCAAGTCTTGGTTCTGGTATTGTTGTGTTTGTTAATAGTTCAATTACCTTTTTAGTATCTTCTCCTGAAACTCTAATAATTGCTATTCCAGAAATTCCAGGTCCAGTTGATAGAGCATAGATTGTCATAACAACATTATAACTTCTATTTTGAGGTTCTGTAAAACTTTAAATTAATAGGTGAGGGTGGAACAGTGTTAAGCCGGTTTATTCATCGAGCTAAAAAAGTCTGCATTACTTTTTGTTTCTTTAAGTTTCGAATTAATAAATTCAATTGCATCCATTGTTCCCATCGGACTAATTATTCTTCTTAGTACATTCATTTTTGAAAGGTCATCTTTATCGAAAAGCAATTCTTCTCTTCTTGTTCCAGATTTGGTTATATCGATTGCTGGATAAATTCTTCTTTCTGCAATTTTTCTATCTAAAACTGTTTCACTATTTCCAGTTCCTTTAAATTCTTCAAAAATAACTTCGTCCATTCTTGATCCAGTATCAATCAACGCTGTTGAGATGATTGTTAAAGATCCACCTTCTTCAATATTTCTTGCAGCACCAAAAAATCTTTTTGGTCTTTGCAATGCATTTGCATCGACACCACCTGTTAAAACTTTTCCAGAACTTGGTATCACAGCATTATAAGCTCTACCCAACCTTGTTATTGAGTCTAATAAAATTACTACGTCTTTTTTATGCTCTGTTAATCTTTTTGCTTTTTCGATTACCATTTCAGCAACAGCAACATGTCTTGAAGCGGGCTCATCAAATGTAGAACTGATAACCTCTCCCTTAACTGTTCTTTTCATATCTGTTACTTCTTCAGGTCTCTCATCAATTAATAAAACCATCAAGTAACTTTCTGGATAGTTTTTAGCAATTGAGTTGGCGATACTTTGTAAAATCATTGTCTTACCAGCTTTAGGAGGTGAAATAATTATCGATCTTTGACCTTTTCCTATTGGGCTCACAAGATCAATTAATCTTGGAGTTAAATCTGGTTTTTTTTCAATCTTTGTTGTCTCAACTTCCATCACCATTTGTTTATTTGGGTAAAGTGGAGTTAAATTATCGAATGCAATTTTGTGACGAGCTTTTTCTGGCTCCTCAAAATTTATTTTTTCTACTTGCAATAATGCAAAATATCTTTCTCCTTCTTTGGGAGCTCTAACAGGGCCTTCAACTGTGTCTCCTGTTCTCAAACCAAATTTTCTTATCTGACTTGGACTAACATAAATATCATCTGGTCCAGCTAAATAATTAGATTCCATTGCTCTTAAAAAACCAAATCCATCTTGTAATAATTGCAAAACTCCTGCTCCAGTTATCTCTTCTTTTTCTGCAACCTTTTTTAATATAGCAAATAAAATTTCTTGCTTTCTAAGTGTGCTAGCATTTTCAATACCAAGCTCTTCTGCTTGCGTAATTAATTGTTCAGATGATTTTAATTTAAGTTCTTGTATATTCATGAGTGGGGGGGTGGGGTTAAAATTTTTGTAAGATGATATAAATATATATACTCTTTGAACTATTACAAGCTTAGATGGGCTTAAAAATAACAATAAAAACAATCAAAATAAGCAATATTGTTGGTACTTCGTTAATTATTCTAAAAAATTTAGAAGATTTAGTATTTTGATCCAAATTCAAATCACTAAGAAGTTTAGATAAATAGAAATGATATAAGGTTAATAAAATCACTAACAACAATTTTAGTTTAATCCAAGTTGAAGAAAGAACATCGAAACCCAAAGAGGAAATTAAAATTAATCCGAACACCCAAGTTAAAATCATTGCTGGTGTCATAATGTAAAAATATAATTTTCTTTCCATTGTTTTAAATATTGAAGAAGTGTTTTTATCTTTTGAATTTTCTACATGGTATACAAAAATTCTAGGTAAGTATAAAAGGCCTGCCATCCAGGAGATTACTGCTATTAAATGTAGGCTCTTGAATAATAAATAACTATTCATAATTCAAACAAGGACATTTTTTAAAATTAGAGGGACACTGTATCTTTGGTGGATAAAGATTCTCATTAATCTTATATTCATTTTTTTTAATTATTAATTCCGACATTGCTTTAATAAAATCCTCATTAATTCCAAGTGCTGGAACTCTTGTATAATTTTTACATCCATTAGCGTCTGCTATTTCTTTATATTCTATATCAAGCTCAACGAGAGTTTCTGAGTGTTCGGAAACAAACGCGATAGGGACTAAAACGATATGCTTACCAATTTTGGAATTTTCAATAATTATAGTTTCTGTAGATGGTCCTATCCATTTCAGTGGACCAACTCTACTTTGATAACTTAATATCCAATCCAAATTTTCGATGTTCAAATTCTCAACTATTTTTTGGACAGACTGTTCCACTTGCCACTGATAAGGGTCTCCCTGTTTAATATTTTTTTCTGGTAAGCCGTGCGCAGAAAATATTAATTTAAAATTTTTAAGATCTTTAATTTTTTTTATTATTTCTTTTGTGTGTGCATTGATAAAATTTTTATCTGTTGGGTAACAGCATATTGTGCTTGTTTTAACATGGTAGTTATTTTTTTTACAAACATCTTTCCATTCTTTAATTGAAGACCCCGATGTTGCAGCAGAGTATTGGGGATACAGGGGCATTAAGACAACTTCGTCTGGATCATATAATTGAACATCTTTAATCACATCTTTGGCTCTTGGGTTCCAACATCTCATTATGATAAAACATTTATATTCATTGTCTGTTTCGGTTTGATTTAACTTTATTTCAAGTGCCTCGGATTGTTCCTTGGTTAATTTTAATATCGGGGATGAACCACCAAGCTCTTCATAAATTTTTTTAGCAATTGGTGCTCTTCTATTGGATATCAGTTTTGCTAAGGGGTATCTTAATATAGTTGGTAAATTTAGAATTGCCGGATCATTAAATAAATTAAATAAAAACGGTTCTACATTTTCAATTTTATCAGGACCGCCAAGGTTAAATAAAATTATTGCTTTTTTCATTTAATAATCTTTTACTGTTTTAACCAAGTAGTCAACCATGTCAGGACTGGTTTCGGGTAACACCCCATGCCCCAAATTAAATATATAGGGATGATCTTTAAAAATGTTTAAATATTTTAAAGTTTCTTTTTTTAAATTTTCTTTGTCTGTTAATAAAATTTTAGGATCAAGACCTCCTTGAACTGGTATTTTTATTTCTTTACATATTGAAACAGGATCAACATTATAGTCAATATTAACCGCATCTGGTTTAACGATATCACAATAATTTTTATAATTTTTTATTCCTCTTGGAAAACAAATTACAGGAATATTTAGTGATTTAATATAATCAACTAAATTTAATGTTGGCACATATATATAATTTGGCAAATCTTTTTCTTCTAAAAGACCAGCCCAACTGTCAAAAATTTGAATTACAGTTGCACCATTTTTTATTTGCTTGTCAATATGTAATTTTAAAAATCTCTCTAAAATTATTAAAATTCTATTTATTAAAAATTCATCTTTAAAGAAATCTTTTACTAATTCTTTTTTTGGAGAATGTTTATTAATCATATAAACTAATAATGTCCATGGTGCGCCAACGAATCCTATTAAATTTTTATTTTTCATTAAATTATCTTCGCTAACTTTTTTAATTGATTTATAAACTGGATATAATTTCTCTATAAAATCTATTTCATCAACCTTGGATATAATTTCTAAATCTAAAGAACCTAATTTTGGACCAAAATTTTTTTCAAATTTTACTTCTTGGTTTAACCCATATGGGATCATTAAAATATCTGAAAAAATTATGGCAGCATCTAAATCAAATCTTTTAAGAGGTTGTAAGGTTATTTCTGAAGATAAATTTTCATTTAAACATAAATTTATAAAATCTGGGTTTAATTTTCTAATTTCTCTAAACTCTGGTAAATATCTGCCTGCTTGTCTCATTAACCATATTGGAGATCTGTTTGTTTTTTTGTTTATTATAGTTTCGTAAATGGGTGTCATATTAATAAGTAAATATTTAATTATAGTATTAGTTATATAGTATGTGAATAATGGTAATTAATTGTTTTTCAGTTTTTATACATGATTTATTAACAATTAATAATTTATAGAATTACCGTATAGTCTTAAATTTAAGGGTTTATTTAATATTATTAGATAAAATGTATATTAATACTTAACATGTTTATTAATGTTTATAAAAATGGGTTTTTACAAAGAAAAATAACAAACAAGATTATTTTAAAAAATGATAAAAATAATACCTAATTATCAATATTTTATTCATGGGTAATACATATCAAATATACCTTATTTCTGACTCAACAGGCGAAACATTGGATAGAGTTTTTCTGGCAATTAAAGCTCAATTCAAAAACATAGAATATGATGTTAAATCTTATTTTTTTACAAGAACAGAAAATCAAGTTTCTAAAATAATGGATGAAGCAAAAAAAAATGATAATGCAATAGTTTTATATACAATTGTTGACACTTCACTTGCAAAATTTTTAGCAGATAAAGGGGGTGACAAAAAAATTCCATGCTTCAGTGTTTTGGGAAATTTAATAATGAGCTTCTCTAAACTTTTAAATCAAAAAGCATCTCATGTTCCAAGTGGGCAACATGCTTTGAACGAAGAGTATTACGAAAGAATTGAAGCCATCCAGTTTACCATGGCACATGACGATGGAAATCTTGTTAAAGATATAGGTAAAGCAGATCTGATATTGTTGGGGGTAAGCAGGACAAGTAAAACACCAACATCAATTTATTTAGCCAACAGAGGCTATAAAACCTTAAACATTCCTTTAGTAAACGAACAATCAATACCAGAAAGTTTAAAAAAGAATCCTAAGCTTTCTTGTGTAGTTGGATTAACAACCGAACCTCAGCGATTAGTTGATATTAGAAAAAATAGGATGAATGCTCTTAAAGAAAAAGAAAATACAAACTATACAAATATTACTAAAATTGAAAAAGAAATTAATGAGGCTAAAAAAACATTTACCAAGTACCAATGGCCAATAATTGATGTTACTAGAAAATCAGTAGAAGAAACCGCAGCATCAATAATTAAGATATATGAAATAAATAAAAATAATGGTTAATGAAATTATACTTGCATCAAAAAGTGGTGTGAGAAAAAAAATCCTAGAGGAAAACAATATCCGGTGTAAAATAGAACCATCTAATGTGGATGAGGATAGTGTCAAAGAAAGCCTACTAAAAGAAAAAGCATCTCCAACAATTATTTCAAAAAACCTGGCAGAATTAAAAGCCAACAAAATCAGCCAAAAATTTACAGAGGAAATGGTACTTGGCGCAGATAGCGTAATAGATTTAGAAGGTGAAATAATATCAAAGCCAAACGATAGATCAGAGGCACTAGAAATTCTAAAAAAGATGAATGGAAAAACTCATCACTTGATAAGTTCAGTTTGTATTTCAAGGGGTGGATCGATGATATGGAATTACACGGATAAAGCCTCATTAACTATGAAAAATATGACCTTTTTGGAACTAGAGAAATACTTAAAAAAAATTTCTGATAAGGACCTGTATGCTTATAATGTTTATCAAATTGAAGGTGAAGGAAGAAATTTATTTTCAAAAATAGAAGGGGATGAAGATACGATCATGGGCCTTCCAGTTAAAAAAATTAAAGAATACCTTAATATTATAAAATGAAAAAAAAATTTTTAGTTATAGGAAATCCAATTGATCACAGTCTATCGCCAAAACTACATAATTATTGGATCAAAAAATATAAAATTGATGCTGTTTATGAAAAAAAGCTTTTAAATAATAATGAGATAGAAGATTTAATTTTTAATATTAGGGAAGAAAAAATTCACGGGTTAAATGTAACAGTACCATTTAAAAAAATGGTCATACCTTTTTTAGATGATTTAAGTGAAGAAGCAAAAATTTCTCAATCAGTAAACACAATCTATAAAGACGATAATAAGATTATAGGCGATAATACCGATATAGAAGGTTTTAAACTTGGTTTAGAAGAAACAGGGCTAGAAATTAAAAATAAAAAAGCCTTAATACTTGGGGCGGGCGGGGTTGTTTCTTCAATTATTTTTGCGCTTAAAAAAATGCAAACTGAAAAAATTTATGTGAGCAATCGAACTGAATTAAAAGCAACAGAGTTAAAGAAAAACTTTCCAGAGATTGAAATAATTAAATGGGGAGAAACTTTAGATTTTGATATAATTATAAATGCAACAAGTGTTGGATTAAAAGAAGAAGATGAAATTAATATTAATTATCAACAAGTTAGCAAAGACAAATTTTTTTATGATGTAATTTATAATCCACCAGAAACTAACTTTTTAAAAAGTGCAAAAAAGTATGGTGGAATAACAACAAATGGTAAAATGATGTTTATTTATCAGGCTCAAAAAGCCTTTTTTATCTGGCATAAAGTTGTTCCAGAAGTAGACAAAGAAACAATTAATCTTTTTGATGTATGATTAAAATTGCAGTGGTAGGAGATATAGGTTCTGGAAAAAGTCATATCGCCAAACTATTTGGTCATCCAGTTTTTAATGCTGATCAAGAGGTGGCAAATATATATAAAAAAAATAAAAATTGTTTTAAGAGACTAAAAAAAAGTTTACCTGAATATTTTTCAGTATTTCCAGCAAATAAAATACAAATTATAAAAGCAATAGAAGATAGTGAAAAAAATTTAGAAAAAATTACGAAAATTATTCATCCAGAAGTTGGAAAGAAATTATCTATTTTTTTAAAAAAAAATAAAAAAAGAAAGGCCATAATTTTAGACATCCCTCTTTTATTGGAAAATAAATTAAACCAGAAAAGTGATATAATAGTTTTTGTTCAGTCAAAAAAAAGTGAGATTATAAAAAGACTAAAAAAGAGAGATAATTTTAACTTACATTTATATAATCAATTTAAAAAGATGCAGTTACCACTTAGTTATAAAAAGAAAAAAGCTAATCATATTATTAAAAATAATTTTACCAATAAACTTGTTAAGATAAGTGTAAAAAAAATACTAAAAGAAATTATATAAAATGAAAGAAGTAATACTAGATACAGAAACAACAGGACTATCTGTTAGAGATGGACATAGAATTGTAGAAATTGGATGTATTGAGTTAGAAAATTTGATACCAACTAAAAATAAATTTCATTGTTATCTTAATCCTGAAAGAAAGGTTTCTGAAAAAGCTCTAGAAGTTCATGGTTATACGGATGAATTTTTATCTACCCACAAAAAGTTCTCAGAAATAGTGGATGAATTTTTAGGCTTCATAGAAAATAAAAGACTTGTAATACATAACGCTGAATTTGACTTATCCCACCTAAACAATGAATTATCATTGTTAGGTAAGAAGAAATTAAATAGCGAGTATGTTGTAGACACACTTGCTTTAGCCAGAGATAAATTTCCAGGTTCTCCAATAAGCCTTGATGCGTTGTGTAAAAGATATCGTGTAGATAATTCTAAACGAACTCAGCACACTGCTCTTATAGACTGTGATTTATTAGCCAAAGTTTATATTAATTTATTAGACCAAAAAGAGCCCACATTAAATTTTAAAAATGAAGATGATGAAAAAATGATAATAAATGCAAATGATATTAATCAGTATTATAAAAAAGTTATTAAACCGACAGAAGAAGAGCTTAAGTTACATAAGGATTATTTAAAAAGCAGTTTGAAGAAAAATTTTTTTAATTAGCTCTTTGTTTATATAGCTCTGTAAAATTTATTTTTTTATCTATAGTTACTTCTGGAAATCCAGAATTATGAATTAAATTTAGAAATGTTGTTTCCAGGTTGGGGTAAATTTTATTTTGAACATCGCATAATATAATTTTTTCTAAATCTTTTTTATCATTTATAGCATCGTCAATTTTAACAATAGAAGTATAAATTATTTCAAAATAAGATCTTTTTTCACTTAATTCCTTATCATCAAATTTTAAGGTTGTATTAACCTCAATCATTTTATTTTTTAATGCTTTTGAATTTATGTCTATATTTAGATGATATTTCGAAATTTGTTCTTTAACAAAAATATAAGTTTGAACATCTGCTGTTTCACTTGAAATATCTTTTACAAACTCAGCTAATATTTTAAAGTTTTCTGTCATTTTCATCCTCTATATCTTCAAATTCACCATTAATAAAATCTTGTTTTTTATCTATAGGCTTTTGTTTAATTGATACTTTTTTAAATATCAATTTTCTTGTTGGTGGAAATATTATTAATAAACCCAAAAAATCTGTAGCAAAACCAGGTAAAATTAAAAGTAGTGCTGCAAATGTCAATGCTGCGCCAGAAATAATTTCATAAACTGGAAGCTCATTTTTTACAATTTGAGACATCCCTGATCGTAATGTGTTAAAACCTTCGTAACGGGCATAAACAATACCAAAAAATGCAGTAATAAAAATTAGTAAAATTGTATTAAAAGCACCGATTTGAGAGCCTAATTTGATGAATAAATAAATTTCAACGATAGGGATGCTAATTAATAATAATAAAAATGTGTTCATTTGTCCTTAGTCTAAATTGCTAGTTGTAATTAATCAACATAGTAAATATTATTAAATTATGAGTTATAGTTTTGAATACATAGATATTATTCTTTTAGCAATGATTGCTGGGTTTATTTTTCTTCGTCTAAGAGGAATACTTGGTAAAAAAACTGGTTTCGAAGGAAAAATTCCTCCACAATTTGAAAAAGAGCTTCAAAAAACAAATATAGCCCCGAAGCCAGTTAGTGAAAACTTTGATGAAGTATCAAAAAAAGAATTTTTAAAAGGTGCAAAAATTGCTTATGAAACAATTATTACAGATTTTAGTGATAGTGATAACAAGCTGATAGCAAGCAAACCGCTTTTGGGTAAAAAAATTTATGATCAGTTTAAAGAAGCGCTTGAAGATAGAGCTAATAAAGGCCATTTTGCTGAAATAACTTTTATAGGGATTAAATCAGCTGCAATCAAAACTCATAAAAAAATTGAAGATAGCTTAGAAGTTACAGTGGATTTTGTTAGTGAAATTATAACATGCATAAAAGATAAAGATAAAAAGATTGTGTCAGGAGATAGTGAGAAAATAAAAACTGTTTATGATACTTGGGTTTTTTCAAAAGACATTAAATCATCAAATCCAAATTGGTTGTTAATTAATACTATTACCTAATTGATTAAGAAGATAACAGAAAGAGATAAACAAGATTGGGAAAATTTCCTAAACAATAAAAAAAAAGTCTTAATAACAATTCTATAAAAAAAAAATATATAAACAATCCAGATAAAGACAGGCAGGACTGGGAAAATTTTTTAAATAATAAAGAGAAAGTTTCAAATAAAGATTCTGTCCATAAAAAAAATATAAGATATGAGAAAATTAAAAAAATAGATCTTCATGGTTACACGATTGAAGAAGCAAATAAGGCTATAGAACAATTTATTCAAAAATGTTTTGAGGAAAGTGTTACTAAAATAATTGTAATTACAGGCAAAGGACTAAGGTCTAAAAATGTTGAAAATCCTTACCGTTCAAAAGATTTGAGCATACTAAAATATTCAGTTCCAGAATTTATTGAAAAAAATAAAAGTTTAACAAGACTTATTATTGAAAGCACAGACGCTAAGATTGAAGATGGTGGCAGTGGAGCTTTTTATATCTATCTTAAAAACAAGAATAAATTTAAAGAATAAATTTAGATAAATCTGTATCTTTAACAAGCTCATCTAGATTTTGTTTTACATACTCAGAATCTATTATAATTTTTTCACCAGCTCTATCTGTTGCAGTAAAACTAATATCATCTAAAATTCTTTCGATAATAGTATGCAGTCTTCTTGCGCCAATATTTTCTACAGTATTGTTAACTTCTGAAGCCATATTGGCAATTGCATCAATACCATCATCAGAAAATTCTAGTTCAACATTTTCTGTTTTTAAAAGAGCAATATATTGTTTAATTAAACTATAATCTGGTTCTTTAAGAATTCTTTTAAAATCATCACTGGTTAAAGCTTCAAGTTCAACTCTTATTGGTAATCTACCTTGTAATTCTGGTAGCAAATCTGAAGGTTTAGCAAGCTGGAATGCGCCAGAAGCAATAAATAAAATATGATCGGTTTTAATTGTACCGTACTTTGTACTAACTGTTGTTCCTTCAATTAGAGGAAGCAGATCTCTTTGTACTCCTTCTCTAGAAACATCTCCACCAGATCTGTCTGTTCTTCCTGAAATTTTATCTATTTCATCTAAAAAAACTATTCCATTGTTTTCTGTTGAATCTTTTGCTGATTTTATAATTTTATCTTCTTCTATTAATTTGTCAGCTTCATCATTAATTAAAATTTCATGAGATTCTTTGACAGTCATTTTCTTCTTTTTCTGCTTATTTCCAACAGATTTTCCAATCATCTCTCCAATATTTATCATTCCAATGTTTGCTCCAGGCATTCCAGGAATTTCAAATGCAGCTTGAGAGCCACTATCATTTACTGCAATTTCAATTTCATTGTCATCTAAATCACCATCTCTTAATCTTTTTCTAAAACTTTCTCTAGTAGCAAGACTTGCTTTATTTCCAACTAGAGCATCTAAAACTTTTTCTTCGGCTAACTTTTGTGCTTTTGCATGAACTTCTTTTCTTTTCTTTACTTTCTCCATTGCAATTGCAATTTCAAGTAGATCTCTTATAATTTGCTCAACATCTCTTCCAACATACCCAACCTCAGTAAATCTTGTGGCTTCTACCTTTACAAAAGGAGCTTCTGCTAATTTTGATAATCTTCTAGAAATTTCTGTTTTACCAACCCCTGTTGGCCCGATCATTAAAATATTTTTAGGCAAAACTTCATCTTTCATTTCACCCTTTAAAGCTTGTCTTCTCCATCTATTTCTTAAAGCAATGGCAACTGCTTTTTTAGCTTTATTTTGTCCAACAACATATCTATCTAATTCAGAAACTATTTCTCTTGGTGATAAAGAGCTAACTAAAGAGTTATCTTTCTTTTCAGCTTTTTCTTTTGGAAAAGGTGTTACGTTTGTATCCTTCATTAAATTTTTTCAATTTTAATATTATTATTAGTGAATACACAAATTTCAGATGCAACTTGAATTGCTTTTCTTGCAACTTCTTCAGCACTTAAATCTGTATCTAATAAAACTTTAGCAGCAGCCAAAGCATAATTTCCACCTGATCCTATACCTATGGCGTCACCCTCAGGCTCTAACACATCACCAGTTCCTGAAATTATAAAGCTATTCTCTTTATCGCCAATAGCCATTAAAGCTTCCAGTCTTCGTAAATATTTATCAGTTCGCCAATCTTTTGCTAACTCGACTGCTGCTCTTGGAAGGTTACCGGCATGCTTTTCAAGTTTTGCTTCTAGTCTTTCAAACAAAGTTAATGCATCTGCAGTTGATCCAGCAAACCCAGCTATTACATTTCTTTTTTCAATTTTTCTAACTTTTGCAGCAGTACTTTTTATAACAGTATTGCCCATACTAACCTGGCCATCTCCTGCAACCACTACTTCATTGTTTTTTCTAATAAGTACTATTGTAGTCATAGATTATAAATGGATATTAATTTTTATTCTTCAAGTAGTAGATTGCAAATATTGATATAGTTAATTAATCCCTATATACATATTATATATTATGAGCAGAATTGGCAAAGTCTCCAGAAAAACAAAAGAAACTAGCATTAGTGTTGAAGTTAATATTGATGGGAAGGGTAAATATAAAATTGATACTGGAATAGGTTTTTTAGATCACATGCTTGAACAATTATCAAAACATTCACTGATTGATTTAAAAGTTAAAGCAAAAGGTGACATTCATATAGATCTTCACCACACAACAGAAGATACTGGAATTGCTATAGGTGAAGCTTTAAAAAAAGCACTGAAAGATTTTAAAGGAATTAAAAGATATGCTCATGCAATGATTCCAATGGATGAAACATTAACAAGAGTTGCAATTGATGTTTCAAATAGACCTTATTTAATATGGAAAGTTAAATTAAAAGTAGAAAGACTTGGAGAGATGGACACAGAGCTTTTTAAAGAATGGTTTCAAGCATTCTCTCAATCAGCAGGAATAACTCTGCATATGGAAAATATTTATGGAGATAATAGTCATCATATAATCGAGTCTTGTTTTAAGGCTTTAGCAAGGTCATTAAGAACAGCTTTAGAAATAGATCCTAGAAATAAAAAGAGCATTCCATCAACTAAAGGCTCATTATAAGTTTAATGAATGTCACAATTGTTGATTATAATTCAGGAAATATCAGCTCTGTAATAAATTCCTTTAAAGAAGCTGCCAAAGACAAAGTTAATATCGAAGTAACATCTAATTTAAACAAGATTAAATCAAGCGACAAGGTAGTTTTACCGGGACAGGGATCGTTTAAAAGCTGTGTTGATGAATTAAATGGCATCAATGGCCTAGTAGAGACACTCAATGAGTTTGCAATAACTAATAAAAAACCTCTTATTGGAATTTGTGCTGGTTTACAGATGTTTGCAGATCTTGGTTATGAAGAAACTCAAACAAAAGGACTTGGGTGGATTTCAGGAAAAGTTTCAAAGATCGATAATCAAAATAATAAATTCAAACTTCCGCACATTGGTTGGAATGAAATTAATATTATTAAAGATAGTAAAATTTTTAAGGATATAGAAAATAAATCACACATGTATTTTGTGCATAGCTACGAATTTATTCCAGAAAATAAAAATGTAATTTCAGCAACAACAGAATATTCATCAAATATTGTTTGTTCTGTTGAAAAAGAAAATATCTTTGGAACTCAGTTTCACCCTGAAAAGAGTGATAAATTAGGACTTAAAATTATAGAAAATTTTTTGAATTTATAAATATGAAAATATTTCCAGCTATAGATATTAAAGACAAGAAATGTGTGAGATTAATTAAAGGGGACTTTAATAATAAAACTGAATATGAAACATCACCAGTTGATCAAGCCAGTAAATACAAAGATCATGGCTTTAAAAATTTACACGTTGTTGATCTAGATGGTGCCTTAACAGGAGAGACAGTTAACTTAGATATTATTAAAGAAATAGTTCATAAATTTGATTTAAAAATTGAAGTAGGCGGAGGTGTTAGAACTATTGATAGTATTCAAAAATATACCGATGCAGGTGTTGAAAAAGTTATTTTAGGAAGTGCAGCTATAAAAGATAAAAATTTTTTAAAAGAAGCATGCCAAAAATTTCCAAATAAGATTGCCCTAGGTCTAGATGCAAAAGATGGATACTTGTCAGTTTCAGGGTGGAAGGAAAATTCTAATCAATTGACTTTAGATTTTTTAAAAGAAATAAATGATTATGGTGCCAGCAGATTAATTTATACAGACATAAATAGAGATGGCACCAAACAAAGTCCTAATTTTGAAGAAACCACCAATGTTGCAAATGTATCTACTTGCCCAGTAATTATTTCAGGAGGGGTATCTTCAATTGCTGACATTAAAAAAGCAAAAGGTTTAAGAAATATTGAAGGAATAATAGTTGGTAAAGCTATATATGATGGTGATATTAAACTGGAGGAATTAGTGAGAGAATTAGATGCTTAAAAATAGAATTATACCCTGCTTAGATGTTAAAAATGGGAGAGTTGTTAAAGGAATTAACTTTGTAGATTTAAAGGATGCTGGCGATCCAGTTGAACAAGCTAAAATTTATAGTGATGGTGGCGCTGATGAGATTTGCTTTTTAGATATTACAGCTTCCAATGAAAATAGAGATACAATTTATGACGTGGTTGAAAGAACATCTAAAAAATGTTTTGTACCCTTGACGGTTGGTGGTGGGGTTAGGGGGGTTGAAGATATTAACAAATTATTAAATTCTGGAGCAGATAAGGTTTCGATTAATACTGCAGCAGTTCAAAAACCCGAAATGATAATTGAAAGTTCAAAAAAATTTGGATCACAATGCATTGTCGTTGCAATAGATGCTAAAAAAAATGGTAATAAATGGGAGGTTTTTACCCATGGTGGAAGAAACAATACAAATATAGATGCAATAGAATTTGCAAAAAAAATGGAAGATAGTGGAGCAGGAGAATTATTAGTTACATCTATGGATAGAGATGGCACTCAAATTGGTTATGATAATGATTTAATGTTCAAAATATCTTCAACAGTTAATATACCTGTAATTGCTTCGGGTGGAGTAGGTAACTTGGATCATCTAGTTGATGGTATAAAATTAGGTAATGCTAGCGCTGTGCTAGCTGCTTCAATTTTTCATTATGGAACACACTCCATTAATGAAGCCAAACAATATTTGAATTCAAAAGGAATTCCCGTTAGGATTTAGACATGTCAGAAAATCTATTAAATTTAGTAAATACAATTAGAGTAAGAAAAAATAAGGATAAAGATAAATCTTATACTTCATCATTATTATCAGGTGGCCTTTCTAAATGTATAGATAAAATGGAAGAAGAATTTAGTGAACTTAAAGAAGCCCTAAATGATAAATCTAACATAGTTCATGAAGCAGCAGATACAATTTATCATATATTAGTCACACTTGAGGCAGCTGATATTAAGTTTGAGGATGTCCTAAAAGAGTTGGAAGACAGAAAAAAACAATCAGGTATTGAAGAAAAGAATAATAGATAATGGGCTACGACAAAAATAATATTTTTGCAAAAATTTTGAGAAAAGAAATTCCTTGTAAAAAAATATTTGAAAATGATCATATTCTTTCCTTTCATGATATTAATCCTCAAAAAAAAATACATGCATTAGTTATTCCAAAAGGTGAGTACATTGATTTAGATGATTTTAATAATAGAGCCTCAGATCAAGAGATAGTAGCGTTAAGCAAAGCTATTACAGAAGTTTCAAAAATGTTAGGTATATCAACAGATACAGGTAAAGGCTATAGAGCTTTGACAAATTTGAGTGAAGATGGAGGTCAAGAGGTTCCACATTTACACTTCCATTTATTTGGAGGAGAAAAAATTGGAAAAATGGTTGAGTGACAGAAAAAATTTATCGAAGTTATTTAGAGATAAGATCTCTAAGTGAATTAAAAGAAGTTAATAAGCCCACAGAGAATTACTCTGTAGAGCTTGCTGACCCAAAAGATTTTCAATTAAATAAATTTTTTTACAAAGCTATTGGTAAGAATTGTCAATGGATTGATAGACTTATCTGGACAGACTTAAATTGGACAGATTATATCTCTAATGATCAGTTATTTACATACATTCTTAAAGATAAAAGTGAAATAGCTGGCTATTTTGAACTGTTATCTAACAAACAAAGCAAAGAATCCGAAATTGCTTATTTTGGAATTTTGGAAGAATATTATGGGAAAAAATTAGGTGGATACCTTTTAAGTGAAGCAATTAAGAATTCATTTATTTTAGAAGCAAAAAGAGTTTGGGTGCATACTTGCTCTTTAGACCATGAAAATGCTTTAAAGAACTATTTAGCAAGAGGTATGACAATCTTTAAAACTGAAACTTTAATTAGATAAAATTTCTAATTATTTTTAGGTAATATAAATTTTTTTTCATCTATTTTTTGATTTATTTTAACTGAAGAAATAAAAGTAACACTCAAATTTTGGTATATATCTTCTGTTTGCCATCCAATTAAGTTGTGATTTTTTTTATCAAAGAAAATATTAATTTTATTATTATTTTCAATAAGCTCAAAATTTATATATTTATCATCAATGTCTCTTGGCTCTAACATTTGTATTTTAAAAATTATATACTCTTTATCTAATAAATACTCCAATGGGGTTTTATCAAGTGGATAAACATTATAGTTATTGCTATTATTAGTTTTGATTACTAAAGAACTTCCATTTGAAATAATAACTTTTTTATTTTTTTCATCATATTCACAATAAATTTTTTTTGGATATTCTAAGATACATTTACCACTTTCACTTTTATCATTAATAGTTTGAATAAAATTAAAACTTAGATTATTAGTTTTTTGCATTTTCAAAATTATGTCTTCTTTTATAAGTGCTAATGCAGAATCATAAAAATTTAATAGAATAAATATTGCTACTACCCTAGACATTATAAGACATCTCTTTTGCCAACATGGTTTGCTTTGCTGACAACTCCGTCAGTTTCCATCATATCAATAATTCTTGCCGCTCTATTATATCCTATTTGTAATTTTCTTTGTAAAAAGGAAGTAGATGCCTTGCCCTCTGATCTAATAATATCAAGCGCTGCACGGTATAATTCATCTTTATCTCCCGAACCAGAAGCCTCTCCACTCAATTCTTTTTCATCTGCAAAATTTAAGATTTCATCTATATAATCTGGCTCTGCTTGACTTCTTAAATAATTATTAACTTTTTCAATCTCACCTTCTGATACAAATGGAGCATGAATTCTAACGATCTTATTTGCAGAAGACATATAAAGCATATCTCCCTTACCAAGTAATTGTTCGGCGCCCTGTTCACCTAAAATTGTTCTACTATCTATTTTTGAAGTTACTTGAAAAGATATTCTTGTTGGAAAATTTGCTTTAATGGTTCCTGTAATAACATCAACACTTGGTCT
The DNA here is from genome assembly GCF_047720245.1 of Candidatus Pelagibacter sp. Uisw_137. Classification (GTDB taxonomy): domain Bacteria; phylum Pseudomonadota; class Alphaproteobacteria; order Pelagibacterales; family Pelagibacteraceae; genus Pelagibacter. The sequence continues at coordinate 1,328,753 of NZ_CP159811.1, read as the reverse complement.
TTGTGTTGCCATTATAATATGGATCCCAGCTGCTCTTGCCATTTGTGATAATTTCTGAATATAATTTTCTATTTCTTTTCCAGCAACAAGCATTAGGTCAGACATTTCATCTACCACAACAACAATATAGGGCATAGCCAAAGTGTGCTTAGCATTATAGCCATCAATGTTACGCACCCCTTCTTTAGTCATAAGCCGGTATCTATTTTCCATTTCTTTAACAACCCAACCTAAGACAGAAGCAGCTTTTTTTGCCTCAGTGATCACAGGACACAATAAGTGAGGTATGCCTTCATAGGTTGATAATTCAAGCATTTTAGGATCAATTAGTATGAACTTACATTTGTCTGGTGTGTGTCTGTAAAGTAGCGATAAGATAATAGTATTTATGCAAACAGATTTACCCGATCCAGTAGTTCCAGCAATTAATAAGTGAGGCATAGAGGCTAAATCACCAACAATAGGAACACCAGAAATGTTCTTACCAAGCGCAATTGGTAACCTGATATCTTTTTTATTAAAATCAGAGTTAGAGAGTATTTCACTTAAATAAACATTCTCACGGCTTGAATTTGGAAGCTCTATACCGATAGTACTTCTTCCAGGTATGGTAGCAATTCTAGCAGATTCAGAGCTAGTGTTTCGAGCGATGTCATCTGAGAGATTAATAATTTTTGATACTTTTACACCGGCCGCTGGCTCAAATTCATTTAGCGTTACCACAGGGCCATGACTAACCTTCTTAATGTCTCCACTAACCCCAAAATCTAATAAGATTTTTTCTAAAAACTCACTATCAATATAATCTTCATCTTTTAATTTTTCTCTATCTTTTTGTGTGGGGATTTTAAGTAAATTAACTGTAGGTAACTTAAAGCGAATTTTTTTACTAGGAGATTTATTTTCACTTTTTATAAAAGGTAAATCTTCTTGAATTAAATTTGTAATTTCTTCTTGTGGTATAAACTCACTAATTATCTCATTTTCATTAGTGTAGCTCTTTTCTTTTTTTACAAAGATTAACCTAAAAAGTTTTTTTATCATTTTATAAAAAGAACTAATTTTAAAATGGATACTAATTAAAAATAATATTAAAATAATTAAAATTAACAAGTAATAAGAAATTTGAGAATTAATATTAATTAAAGATGTTAAAAAGGTTGTTTCTAAATATTTTCCAATAAAACCACCATTTCCATTAATATAAAGATTGAAGGCAGTAGGGTAAAAAAAAGAAAAAAATAGAGAACCAAATGAAGAATAAATAACTGAATAAAAAATACTTTCAAATATTAAAAAAATTTTTTTATTTAGAACTATATTTATGCCAGAAAATATAAGTGTAAATGGAATTAATAAGGCAATCAGTCCAAAAGTCTGAAAAAAAAGATCAGCCGTATAACTCCCGTTAAAACCAAGTAAGTTTTTAATCTCAGTATTATCAGGAAAAATAAAATTAGGGTCGTCAGGAGAAAAAGTTGCAAGAGAAACTAACAAGAAAAGACCAATTATAACAAGAGCGATCCCAGCAGTTTCGATAATTCTATTTATGCCAAAATTAATTGTATTGTTGGCTAATTTTTTAAATTCCATAAATAAATGAGTCTAATTAATCACTTTGTATCATCTAATTTTTATTGTTAAAATTAAAATTATTATGAATGTTTGTATTATTGGTGAAGGTCTAACCGCTCTATCTTTAGCTAAAAGCCTTATAAATAAAAAAATAAATGTTCATTATTATCACAAAAGTAGAAATAGTAATTTTTCTTCTAATAGAACCATTGGGATATCTAAAAGTAATTTTGAATTTTTTAAAGAAAAAATTTTTCAAATTTCAAAAAATAATTACTGGAAAATAAACAGAATAGAAATTTATACAGATAAAATTGATACAGAAAATTTATTAAAATTCGAGAATGATAAAAATGATCTATTTTATATCATAAAAAATGATAAACTTTTAAAATCGTTAAATAGCAACCTTATTAAAAGTAAATTTTTTAAGAAAATATTATTAAAAAAAGATATTAATGAAGAGTCTTTAAATAAAAAAAAATATGATTTAATAATTAATTGTGATGCAAGTAATTTTTTAGCAAAAAAGTATTTCACAAAAAAAATCAGTAAAAATTATTATAACCTTGCTTATACCACTATTTTAAAACATAAAAAAATAGAGAATAATACAGCAACTCAAATTTTTACAAAGCAAGGCCCAATTGCATTTTTACCAATCTCTAACATTGAAACATCTGTAGTATATTCAATAGATGTTAAGAATAAAAAATTTGATAATAGCGATGTAATAGATTTAATTAATAAAAATAACCCTAAATATAAAATTAATAAAATTAATAAATTAAATAGTTTTGAGTTGAGTTCTTCAAATTTAAGAAACTATCACCATAAAAATATTTTAGCTTTCGGGGATTTACTTCATAGAATACATCCTGTGGCAGGTCAGGGCTTTAATATGATTATTAGAGATATAAAAATTTTATCTGAAATTATTGAAAGCAAAACCGAATTAGGTTTGCATATAGATGCCTTAATTTTAAGCGATTTTGAAAAGCTAACTAGAAATAAGAATTTTATTTTTTCAAGTGGAATAGATTTTATTTATGAGTTTTTTAATATTGAAAAAAAAATAAAAAATAAAAATATAACTAAAATTTTAAAAACTATTGGAAAAAATAAAAATTTTACTAATCTTTTAATTAAGTTTGCTGATAGAGGAATAAACTTTTAGATTTACTGAATGGTTATGTTGTCGAAGTTATCATAATTATAAGTATTTAATATTTCTGCTATTTTATCTTTTCTAATTTCTAAATTTTTACTTTCTAGCAAGATTTGTTTTTCCTCTACTGAAAAAGGGGAGGCCATGGCAAGTGCATTGATAGTTTCATTTAAATCTTGTTTTTCTAAAGATTTCCAGTTGATAATATAACCTTTTTTTTCAAATAGTAATCTTAAGTCTTTAAAAATTATTTCTAAATCAGAAAATTTTAATTCTTGTTTTTGAATATTTAAGTCATCTGCATAATCGTCAAAAGTAACCTCACAAGTACGATAAGCTTTTTTATCATTAATTTCTTTAATTACTTGAAAGCGCGTTAAGCCACTAAGATCGATCAGATATCTACCATCAGAGGTATCTTTAAAACTAGTAATTTTACCAAGGCAACCAACATCGTAGAGATCATGAATAGCGTTTGTATTATTTTTCTTGGGTTGTATCAAACCAATCATTTTATTAGTCTTCATAGAATCGTCAATCATTGCTATATATCTTGGTTCAAATATATTTAAAGGTACAGACGTTTTTGGAAAAAGGATAAAATTTGATAAAGGAAAAACTGGAATAATATTTGGAAGTTTAATCATTTTTATTTATATTTAATAGTATTTAAATAAGGTATTTGCAATGATGAATAACTTAGAAGATAAAGTAAAAAAAGCCTTTAAATTATTTAATGAGAGAAAATTTGAAGAGTCAAAAATTATTTTTCTAAATCTTATTAAAAATCCAAAATTTGATAAAAAAATATATTTCATGCTTTATGAAATTTATTTTCAACTAAATGATATTAATAATGCTAGAAAATACCTAATAAGTTTTTTAGAATTTGATAACAAAAATCATATTGCACTTAATCAATTAGCAAATTTATACTTAAAAAAAGGTGATATTAAATTAGCAGAAGAGAGTTATATAAAAGCCATAAATATAAAAAAGGATTATTTAATAGCAATTACTAATCTGGCCGTTCTTTATGAAGGAATTGGAGATAAAAATAATGCAAAAAAGTATTATCTAGATGGAATTAATTTATCACCAGATGACCTATCCATTTATTATAATTTAAGCAAAATTAAACCAGATTTTATAGATGAACAAAAAATTGAGCACATATCTAAAATTCTAAAAATAAAAAAGTTAGAGCCTTTTAACATGGCATCAGGTTTTTTTTTATTAGCAGAACACAATAGAAGAAAAAAAAATATCAAAGAGGAAATTAAAAATTTGGAGTTAGCACACAAATATGCCTTTAAAGATAAAGCAAATATTAAGCAACAATCAAGAAACTATTGGTTAGATATTATGCCAAAAAATTATAATATCTTGAACTTTCAATTTGAGAAAGAAATTACTAACAATCTAAAAAATTTAGAACCGATATTTATCATCGGGCTTCCAAGATCAGGTTCAACAGTTGTAGAGGCGATTTTATCTTCAGGGAAAAAAAAAATTTTAAATCTTGGTGAAACTAACTTGATAAATTGGTCAGTTATTACTACTCCAAAAAAAAAATTGTCGTCATTAGATGCTAGACAAATTTGTAGTAAACTTGTAATTGCATTAGGCAATCTAGGAGCATCTAGCTTAGAAAATAATACTTTTATAGAAAAATCATTAGAAAATTTTTTTTATATTGAAATAATTTTAAAAATTTTCCCCAAAGCAAAATTTATTAATACCTCTAGAAATACAACAGATAATATTTTAGCTATTTTTCAACAATTTTTGCCCAAAATTTCTTGGTCTCATTCATTAGAAGATATTTTAGAATATACAAACAATTATCTAACAATAATCAAATTTTTTAAAAAAAAATATCCAAATCAAATACTTTCTGTAAAACTTGAGGAGCTGACTTTTAATAAAGAAGAAATAGCAAAAAATATTTATGAATTTTGTGGATTAGAGTGGGATAAAAAAGCCCTAGAATTTTATAAAAGAAAAGATCTATTTACATCAACAGCAAGTAATCTTCAAATTAGAAATGGCCTACATAACTATGATAAAAATAAGTATAGGTCGTATTATTACATGCTAAGAAATTTTCAGGATAAATATGAATGGCTTAAGCAATAATTAATTATTGCTTGAATTATAAAAAACGTCTACTTATACTACTTTATAAGCGGGTCTAGCTCATTGGTAGAGCGAATCGTTGCCAACGATTAGGTAGAGGGTTCGATTCCCTTGACCCGCTCCACTTTTTTCCCCTGTCCCTTATCCTATCGCACTGACATCGCAATCGTTCGCAATCGATCAACAAACCAATAGGAGAAAGTGATGAGCTATATTAGAAAAACGGGAAAGCATTGGCAGTGTTTAATTCGTATCAAAGACCACCCAAATCTTTCAAAAACTTTTAAGAAACATGAAGATGCGAAACGGTGGAGCATTGAGACAGAGCTAAAAATAAGACGAGAAGATGCAGGGATTGCAAAGATAAGCTATCCTATGTTTAGTGATATTGGTTTGACATATATTACAGATGTTTCAATAGTTAAGAAAGGTTTTATTAATGAGCAGAATATTATTAAAGCTTTAAGAGTTTATTAATCTTTTGAAGTATAATTTAGATTTTTGAAATAAGATTGAAGAAAAAATTCCCATAATAAAAAAATCAAAAATAGATTTAATAAAAATAATAATCAAAAATTTGTTTGAGAAAACCCTAACTGACTCAACATATGTTATATCATCATGAACATTTATATACCCATAAATAAATAAAAAAATATATCTAATTACCAAAATATGAATAAATAAATAGTTGAAATTATAAGTGGAGCCAATTTTATTATGCAAAACATAAGGTATCATTAATATTAAATAGATTTCTCTATGGAGCCAATTTGAAAAAACTGAAAAACTAATAACGGTTACAAACCCACCAATCATAAAAAGTTTTGAATTTAAAGAAAAAATATCATCATCTGTTTCTTTTATATTATAAGCATATTTTTTGTAAAATTTAATTACTGAATAAACAAACAAAGAATAAAAAATAATTAACAAGATCTGATAATTAAAATTAAAAACATATTTTAAAATTTTAGGTAGAGAGTTTAAAGAAAATAAAAAATGATAACCCGCTTTCCCCCCAGAAAGATTGTTTAAAAAGAATAGTACATCATCTTTAAAATAAAAAAAATAAACTACTGTTAATAATAAGATAAAAAAAATTATTATCATTATACTTCTTAGGGATCTTTTTGAATTTTCAAAAAAAATATTTACAAATAGTGCGGCAGGATAAATTTTAATAAATGTAACGAATAGTGTTAAAAACCAGTTAATAAAGTAAATTCTGTTAAAGCAAATTAATATTACAGATATATAAATAAACAAATCAACATTAGCCCTGTCAAAAGCCATTAATGTTGAAGTATTTAATATACATAAAAATAATAATATTTTAGCTATATTCTTTTGAGGATTTATGATCTTAACTGTCAATAGAACAAATATGAAAATCAATATATAGGGTTGGTAATTTCTATAATAGATATCTAAAGATTGATTCCATGGTAATATTAATATTGCGTTTCCATAATTAAATGCTGCTACTTCTCTATTATTGCAGATTAACTTTTCTGAAGTAAAGAGGTCTACTCCAATAGCATTACATTCTAACCAATCAATAAAAGAATTATGATCATCAAATAATACAGGATGATCATCAAATAATGAAGGATACTGCCAATAAAAATTTCCTGAATAGTTAGAGTTTATTAAAAATAAGCTAATAGAAAATATTAAAAAAATATAAATTATTTTTTCTATTGATTTTGAAAACATATATTTTGTTAAATATATTAATATTTATTTTAATACAAATATATTAAAACTAATTTTTTATCAGTTTTTTAGCTAAATTGAGAATAAACAAACTAAAGCCAAGTAAGATAGCAAAGTTTACTCCTTGTATGCCAAATAATGAAAAGAAAAACATTTTTAGCCCATAATTTTTTGTGGCAAATAATAAAAATTTTGACTCAATAAAAATTTGTAAAGTAAATAAAATGAATATTAATAGTTTAATGTTTAAATTTTCTATAAAGAAATTAAAAATAAATAAACTAATCATAATTAAAGTTATAAGTGATGAATAAAATTGATTTGCTGTTGCAAAGGATCCGGTAGTATCAAATTTTTTTTTTTCAAACAATAAAGGAGTATATTTAGCTGTTCTTTGAATAATTCTCTTAGATCTAATTAAAAAATTACACCAATAACCACTATACATAGCACCTGAGATCTTGATATTTTTTTTATTTTGCTTTGTAATCTTATATCCCATATCAAACTCTTCACCCCCAGCATCATAAAGAGCTTTCCATTTACCAACTTTAGTAAAAAGTTTTTTTGAAATAACACAAAACTCTGAGCAACAAACTGAAAATTCTTTTTCAAAATTTATTGTGTCTACACCATAACATGATTTAAGACAGACAAAATTGGATGACCATTCATCTTTATTTAAATTACTTAAATCTTGTGTGGCACAGACACTTCCTGTTTCTTCTGTTTTATATAATCTTTTGGCTAAATTTAAAATCGAGTTTTCTTTTGATATTTCAATGTCAGCATCTATAAAGCATAGTGTTTCGTATTTAGAATTGTCAGCCCCTATATTTCTAGCATTACCAGCTCCTAAATTTTTTTCCAATTGAATTAATTTAATATCTTCAAATTTTTTAACAATTTCTGCGGTGTTATCAGTACTCTTGTCATCAACTACTATTATTTCTGACTGAAGCTTAGTTGCTTCTAAAAGAATTAATTCTAAACTTTTTTTTATAGTTTTTTCTGCATTATAAGCAGGAACTATTATTGAAATTTCATATGTCACGATGATTATTTATCTAATCAATGATAGCCAATGCTTAGGATCATAAACCGTATTAATTGCATTAGCACATTCAAATGTACATGTGCAATCTTTTGCTATTATTTGAAACTCTTTTGCTTTTTTGGAATTAACCACATCAACAATATCTAAATTTGTTTGCTTTACAGAACCAATTTCAGAGATATCCCACATTTTTTCCACTTCACATCCTCTAACTACACCATCGGGAAAAATTTCTACAAATCTACCACCAGCCTTGCAGGGCGAATAAATTTTATCACTATCAATTCTTTTAATTGTTTCTAAAAATATTTTTTCAAAAAGTTTTCCATTAAAACTTTTTCTCCATATTGGAGATGTTCTTTGGTGTTGCATTTTAGAAAGTCTTTCATAATCATCTTTAAGGGCTAGTTGTTCTTTAGCAGGAACATCTCTTAAAAGTATTAATTCATGAAAATCAATTGGCCAAGAAGCAGTTTTATTAAAAAGATCTTCCAACACGTCTTTGTTATCTTGAGTAATAACTGAAGCAAGTCTTAAAAAAAAATTAGGTTTTTTTCTATATGGATTCATCGTTTCAATAGTTTCTAGAACTTTATCGTAAGCACCATTCATAACCCTAACTTTATCATGAATTTCTTTTGGACCATCCAATGATATTGATAAAGTAAACTCTGTATTTGGATGTTTTTCTATTAATTCTGGAACAAATTCTTTTATTCTCTTAACATAGAAGCCATTACTTTTTATACTTATTCTAGGAACGTTACAACTTTCTATAATATTATCTATTATTTCAACAAAATCTTTTCTTAAAAAAGGCTCACCACCGGTGACCGTCAGGTGTAATAAGCTATTTGCTTTTTTAAATACTGTTCCCCATTCTTCAGGAGAAATAACTGGAGTTTTTCTAGCATCAACAGCAGCATGAATGCAAAAACCACAATGCATATTACATCTCCCATCAACATATATGACGGCATAATTTGGTATCTGTTTAAGAAAAATTGACTTAAAAATTCTGTTTAAAATATTTAGACTTCTAATCATAAAATTATTATAGGATCTTTTTTTTTTATCACAAGGTATTATTAGTTAGATCTACAAGTTACCTTTTCTAAGGTAATGTTTATAAATTTCTGTTGCTGCGATATAAACATTTTTTTCATGATTCCATTTTAATTCTTTTTTGGCTAAATAGTTATTACCTATCAATCCTTTTTTAATTTTTTTTTCGTTAAAAATAATATCAATCTTCAATTTATTTTTTTTTATTACATACTCAATAATCTTGTTTATTGATGTGTTTTTTCCAGAACTGAAAATTAATTTATCTTTATTTATATCGCTAAACATTAATTTATAAAGGCCGTTACAAATATCTTCAGCGTGAGAAAAATCAGAAAAAATATTTAACTTCATAATATTTTTTAAGAAAACAATATCTTTTTTTATTATAGAGATGATAATTCTAGGCAACAAAAATTTTTTATTTCTAAATTTAGAGTCATGATTAAATAAAATTGCATTAGTATAATTTATTTTCTTCTTTTTTTTGTATTTAAGCATCATGTTATCACTTTTAATTCTAAAATTTGTATAATCAGTTGTTATAATGTTCTGTGATTTTTCAGTCACAACGCCACTTTTTTTTTTAAAAATTTGTGAAGAACTGCAAAAAATAAATTTGGCATTTTGATTAGACTGAAATGTTGAATTAAATATATTTTTTGTGGCTAAAAAATTTTCTTTAAAAAAAATTTTATAGTTTGTTTCATTAAAGGAGGGATTGTTAGATGCAAGATGTAATACAATGTCTGGTTTTTTTTTAATTAAAATTAAATCAAGTCTTCTTTTATTTAATAAATTCTCTTTAATAAATTTAACATTACCTAAAGTTTTGGATTTTTTCGTTCTACTCAAAATAGTTAGGTTAATTTTTTTCTTCTTAAGAATATTAATTAATATTTGCGCATCTTGACCTAATCCACCTGTTATGAATACATTCTTTGTCAATTTTATAAAATTTTAATAGTTAAAACTGTTCTTTTTATATATTAAATTAATTTACAAAACATATTAATATAATTAATATTTATTATTTTGAAAATTAAAAACTGCAGATCCTGTAAAAGTAAGAGTTTATTAAAGCTTTATACTTTGGGCAAGCAAACTCTAACTGGTATTTTTCCTCCAAAAAAAAATGCAAAGATTACTAGGGGACACCTAAGTATGGTTATTTGCAATAAATGTAAATTGCTACAATTAGAACATAACTTTGATGCTAATGAAATGTATGGTGATAATTATGGCTACATGTCTTCACTAAACAAATCAATGATATCTCATCTTGAGCTTAAAGCATTGAGTTTAAAAAAAAGATATAAAATAAAATCTAGTGAAAGTGTTTTGGATATAGGTAGCAATGATGGAACATTCTTATCTTTTTTTAATAAAACTTTCAAACTGTATGGTTGTGACCCTACAATAAAAAAATTTAGTAAAGATTATAGAAAAGATATTAATCGACTGCCTTTCTTTTTTTCTTCTAAACTTTTTAAAGATAAAAAATTTAATTTAATTACATCAATATCCATGTTTTATGATTTACCTGATCCATTAAATTTTGCTAAAGAAATAAATTCTATATTAGATAAAAATGGTATCTGGCATATTGAGTTAAGCTATATGCCAATGATGATTAAGAATAGATCTTATGACACAATATGTCATGAGCATTTAGAGTACTATTCTTTAAAATCGTTAAAATATTTACTGGATAAGGCAGGGTTAAAAATTGTTAATCTTTCTTTTAATCAAATTAATGGTGGAAGCATAGAGCTTGATGTATCAAAAAAGAAGTCAAAGTTAAAAGAATGTAAACATTTAATTAGCTGGGTTTTAGAAAGTGAGAAGTTAAATAAATACAATGATATTTCTAAACACAAACAGTTTTTTAAAGAATGTCAAAATCATAAAACTTTATTAAAAAAACTACTTTTGACCCTCAAGAAGCAAAATAAAAAAATTTTAGGATATGGCGCTTCTACCAAAGGAAATGTGTTACTCCAATACTGCAATATAGATTCAAAAACGCTAGATTATGTTGCTGAAGTTAACAAATTTAAATTTAATAAATATACACCAGGATCTAACATTAAGATTATTTCAGAAAAACAAGCCAAAACAAAAAAACCAGATTATCTTTTAGTTTTACCTTGGCACTTCAAAGATCATATTGTTAAAAGAGAACAAAAATTTTTAAAAAATGGAGGTAAATTAATTTTTCCACTTCCAGACATCGAAATTATTTAATAGTAATGAAAATTTGCGTAATAATTCCAACTCTAAATGAGGAAAAAAATATTGAAAAAATATTTATCAAGATAAAAAAAACTAAGATCAAATTAGATATTTTATTTGTCGATGATAATTCAAAAGATAAATCTCAGGAAATAATAATTAAATTAAGTAAGGAATTTAAAAATGTTGATTATATATTTAGAAAAAATAAAATTGGTATTGGCTCAGCTCATAAAGATGCAATAAAAAATACATATCGTCAAAAATATGATCTATTAATCACAATGGATGCTGATGGTACGCATGACCCTAAATATTTTAAAAAGATGATATCTTGCGCAAAAATAAATGATTATGTAATTACTAGTAGGTTTATTAAATCAGATTTAATTGAAGACTGGCCACTTTTAAGGAAAATACTTACCTACTCTAGACATATATTAGTTAAAATATTCTTAGGGATGAGCCTTGATGCGTCAGGTGCCTACAGATGTTTTTACCTAAAGAAAATTAACTTAAAAGATATATTGAGTGCCAAAAATAATGATTATGCCTTTTTTTGGGAGGTTACTTATATAATTTTAAAAAAAGGTTATAGTATTAAAGAAATACCTGTAAAATTAATATATAGAAAGCTTGGTAAATCTAAAATGAAATTTAGTCATATTTTTGATTCATTACTTTATTTATTTAAAAAAAAATATAATTCCTCTTAATTATGGCCTGAAGGTTAATGGCTCGTGGCCCAGATGTTTGTTACTTGCTTATAGAATAAAGAACTTAAAAGTTTTTCAAAATTTTTTGAAGATGTTTTTTATAGAAGCTAACTGTCCAAACGTTAGTATTATAGACAAACTATAGTAACGTTAAATACCACAGACTCATTCTTATCACAGTCATCACATTAAACTATTGATCTACTCGATCAAATATGATTCAATAATAATATGATGTTGCGAATTAGTGTGAAAGCAGTAGATAAATAACGGAGAAAGAAGAGTGTTAAAATTAAATGTAGGTCACGCTCCAAATAGCTGGAATCGTTGCCAACGATTAGGTAGAGGGTTCGATTCCCTTGACCCGCTCCACAATTTTAAAACATACTAATCGATGAGTGAACTGCTTAATAAAAAATGTGTACCATGTGAGGGTGGAATTTTTCCTTTCGATATCGATGAAATTCACGAATATCAAAAAAAAGTGGATGGTTGGGATGTTAAAAAAAATACAAAAGAAATATATTTTTTAGAAAAAAATTTTATTTTTAAGGATTTTATTAATAGTCAAAATTTTATAAATAAAGTTAGTGAATTATCAGAAAATGAAAATCATCATCCAGATATTTCATTTGGTTGGGGATACGCTAAAATTGTAATTACCACTCACGCTATAGAAGGACTGTCAGAAAATGATTTTATTTTAGCAGCTAAAATTGATCAAATTTTTAATGTCTAAAATGTCTTGTTTTAGAAAAAACTAAAATTGTACCAGTTTGGTTTGCAAATTTTATTATCTCTTTATCTCTAATTGATCCAGAAGGTTGTATTACAGCTGAAACCCCCGATTGTACTAATTTTTCAATACCATCTACAAATGGAAAAAATGCATCAGAGGCTGCCACAACCTCTTCTTTTAAGTTTTGAAATTTATTCATTTTATCTATAGCAATTTGACAGCTATCAAGTCTACTAGGTTGTCCAGAGCCAATACCAACGGTTGCTTCTTGATTAGCTAGTACAATTGCATTTGATTTTACATATCTACAAACATTAAATGCAAAAATTAAATTTTTTAATTGAGATTTATTTGGTTTTTGTTTTGAAACTACTTTAAAATCTTTAGGTTTAAATATTTTTAAATCTTCAGATTGTGTTAAAATAGATTCATTTACAGAGCCAAATCTTACTAAATCTTTCATCATAAATTCCGATGTATCAATAATTCTTATATTTTCTTTCTTTTTCAATATTTTTAAAGCATCAGGTTCAAAACCATTGGCAATAACAACCTCTAAGAAAATTTTATTAAGCTCTAATGCCAGAGCTTTATTTATTTTGAAATTACATGAAACTATTCCACCAAAAGCACTAATTGGATCAGAAGCAAGAGCTAATTTATAACTTTTCAAATTATCTTTATTGATTGAAACACCACAAGGATTAGCGTGTTTAACTATAACTGTTCCAGAGTTTTTAGGTAGAGACTTTGATATTATTAATGCAGAAAAAATATCGTTATAATTATTATAACTTAAATGCTTACCATGAATTTGTTTAATATTAAGATTTTGAGTTTTAGAATAAATAGCAGCTTCTTGATGTGGATTTTCCCCATATCTTAATTTTTCAATTAAGTTTCCATAAATAACTTTTTTTTTTGGAAAATTGTTGTTTTTAATTTTATTAAAATAGTTAGAAATTACAGCATCATAATAAGCCGTCTCAGAGAAGGCCTCTAAAGACATCTTTTCTCTAAACTCAATAGATGTTGATCCTTTGTTATATTCTAATTCATTAATCAGATCCTGATATTGATCTGAGGATGTAATAACAGCAACGTCGTTATAGTTTTTTGCAGCTGCCCTAACCATAGTGGGACCCCCAACATCAATATTCTCTATTATTTTTGAATGATTGGTTGTTTGCTCTAAAGTTTTTTCAAAAGGATAAAAGTTAACAATAACAAGGTCAATTTCATCATATTGATTAGCCTTTAATTCCTTAGTGTGAGATTTGTCGTTTCTTTTACTTAATATACCGGCATGAATTTTTGGGTGTAGTGTTTTAACTCTTCCACCAAGAATTTCTGGTGAACCAGTATAATCAGAAACTTCTTGGCATTTAAATTTAAGCTTCTTTATTTCCTTATAGGTGCCCCCAGAGCTAATTAACTCAATTTTGTATTTAGCTAAAACTTTTAAAAGACTATCTAGATTTTTTTTATCAGATACTGAAATAAGAGCTTTTTTTATCTTTTTCATTATAATTTTGTAATTTCCCATTTTATAGTTTGATTTTCTTCATTAGTCATTCCTGAAATAAATATATTTTGATTATCTGTGAAAGAATTTTTTTCACCAAAATATAACCCTTTATCAACATTTATTATCGAGTTGTCTGAGCTAAATTTCCAACCCTCTCCATCAAGATCTATAAGTATTGATTTTCCATCTTGTGTTTTCATTACTTTAATATTTGGTTCTAAGTGGAATCTAACATCAAATTTTAAATTCTTAATACCCTTATTAGAAATAATTTTGTCGTGTCCAATAAATTTTAATTGCTCAGGGTAAAACTCTATTTCTCGATCATGAACAATACCATGTAATTTCAAATAACCATCGTGAGAAGCATTAATTTTCCAATAATTTTTTTCAAATACAACCTTTTTTTTTAATACTCTTAATCCTTGGTTAATTCTAGATTTTTTACCTCTTACTTTATTAAAACTGCAAGAGGATTTATCATCTACAACTAGCGTGCTGTGGACTGCACTTGATTTAGATACTTCATTTAATTGGTGATTAACTTTTTTAAAATAACCACAATTACTAATTAATTTTTTACCATTTGATATGATCTCAAAAGATAAGGCTCCAGCTTGATAATTTGACGATAGTTTTGTATTTGGGCTTGATCCAACATCCATTATTAGAGAATTTTTTTTACTGTTAAGGACCACATAACCACCTAATTCATTATTTTGATTTTTAAAGCTATAGCCAAGTCTTTTTAGATAAAGGTCAAAATTATGATTATTTGTTTTGTGATTACCATTAAAGAGAAAATCTATTTTATTGTTTTGCCAAATAAAAACGTAAGCCTGACCTAAATAATATATATTTTCATTTATAAAATCAGGTATTTCATTTTGAGATTCTTTAAACCACTCTCTAATTAATATAAAATATTTTAAGTAAAAACTTAACTGCCTGATATTTCTTGATTTTGGAAAGCCATCATTATCCAATGAATATTTTGCTAATTTTTTTAATAAACTTAACCCAGTATTTAAATAATTATTATTTTGAGGGTATGATAGACCAGTTAAGATGATAGCTGAACATCCTATAATCTTATCATTGATTAATTCAGAGGTTTCAATTTCATTAATAAGGTGATTAATTTGCTTCTTTATAATGCCATTAAATTTTTCCTTATAATCAATACTACCATCTTCATAGGTAAGCCTAGAATTTGAAATCCAAGCTATTATTCTTTTTCCAATTATATCAATTTTCCAACTTTTAGAGTTGTATCTGTCATTTGTATTAATCCATTGATAAATGACATTTTGAGTGTCTTTTTTTGAAGATCTAAGATCTAGGCTAAATAACCAAAAAAAACTGTTTAAATTCCGTCGGTCTATTTCTTTTAAATTTGGATTATCCCAAATTTCATTTAACGAATAATTTTCTATATTAATTTTTTTTTTGTCATATTTTATAAGACCATCTATCAAGCTGGGGCTTGGTTGGTATTCTATTAATTCAATAGAAGAGGGTGTAATTTTTTTATTATAGAGATTAGAATTTAAATAAAAATGAAGAATTTTTTTTTTGATAAGCTTAAGTGAATTATTTAAAATCATTATTCTAACTTGATTTTAAAAGGTCTATATTTTTTTTTATATTTCCATTATTGTTTTTAAATATAGTTGTTCCAGATACTAAAATGTTTGCACCAGCTTCTATTGCTAGTTTACTATTATCAAAATTAATCCCACCATCAATCTCGATATCAAAATCTAAATTCTTTTGATCTCTTATCTTTTTTAATTCTTTTATTTTTTCTAAAACTTCTGGCATAAATTTTTGTCCTCCAAATCCAGGATTTACACTCATAATTAAAACTAGATCAATTTCATTCAACAAATCATTTATTAGATCAATTTTAGTTTTAGGGTTTAACGAAACTCCAACTTTTTTATTCAAGTTTTTAATGTGTTGAATGGAATCTTTTAAATTTTCAGTTGCTTCTGGATGTATTGTAATAATATCAGCTCCAGCATTAGCGTAGTCTTGAATGTATTTATGAACAGGAGATATCATTAAATGAACATCAAATGGTAGTTTTGTATACTGTCTTAAAGCTTTAATAATTGGAGGTCCCATTGTTAAATTTGGAACAAAATGGCCATCCATCACATCCACATGAATCATATCTGCACCACCTTCCTCTAGTCTTTTAATTTCATTGCCCAATTGACTAAAATCAGCAGATAAAATTGAAGGTGATATTTGTATTTTTTTCATTGATTACTAATATTAGTAGTATCAATTTTATTTTTAATTTGAATTAATTATTTTCCAAAAATACGATAAATTTCTGAAGCAATTTCACTTTCTAAAGGAAAAGACAGCATTCCCATGACAGAATATCCTAGTAGATAAGGCATTAGATAAAATCTAATCATATAAAAGAACCAGGCAACATAAAGTGGAACAAGAGGCTCTATAATAAAAGATGGTGTGATTGGTTTAAATAAACGTATTAATGGGTTTGTTACTTTTACAAACACTTTCATAAAAAAGAATTCTGAGTTTTCTCGCTGAAAAATATTCATTGCAACTTTTCCAATTAAAGTCCACATAACAACACCTAAAATATAGTCAATTATAAGAATAAAAGGATGTATTTCTGGCATAAATATAAAAAGGAATTTTGTTTTCTAACTTAACTGAGGGGCGAAACAAATCGCCCCTCAATACAAAATTTAATTAGTGTTGTTTTCCAAGTATCGTTTTACCGCTTGGAATACGAAGCTCGTCAATCATATCTTGAGTAGCTCTGTCTGGCGCTTTTGTTAGTAAACTAACAACTACCATAGAAACTAAACTAACCAACGATCCAAAGATACCGAACGTAAGTTGAGTAATACCCCAGAATCCAGCTCCACCAGTACGTACCCAAACCAGATACCAAGTACCAGCTGCTAATCCTAGAAGCATTCCAGCAACAGCGCCAGGACCATTAGCTCTTTTCCACCATACACCTAGTACTAGTGGGAAGAACAATCCTGACATCGCAAAGTCAAAAGCCCAGATTACTGAACCTAAAATACCTTGGATACCCATTGCGGCAATAGTTGCTCCAGCAAAACCAATTATCACAAGTAATACTCTTGCAACAATTAATCTCTTCGCAGCTTCTGCTTTTGGGTCAATGATCTTGTAATACAAGTCATGAGACAAAGCATTTGCAATTGCTAAGATCAAACCATCAGCAGTAGACATGGCAGCAGCCATACCTCCAGCAGCAACTAGACCTGAGATTACATAAGGTAATCCAGCAATTTCTGGAGTAGCTAACACAACGGCTTTACCACCCATGAAAAACTCATTTAATTCAAGAGTTCCATTTCCGTTAAAGTCGCTAACAAACATTAAGTTAGCTTGGTTCCAGTTTTGATACCAATCTATCGCTTGAACCTCAGCTATTGATTTACCAATAATCCCTGTTGAAAGTGTTGGATCAATCAGTGATAGTTTTGATAATGTCGCTAACATTGGTGCAGTTGAGTATAAAATGAAGATGAAAAGTAGCGACCATGCTACAGATCTTCTAGCTGATTTTACACTTGGAGTAGTAAAGTATCTCATCATAACGTGAGGCAAAGAAGCCGTTCCTGCCATCATACAAATTGCTAGAGAAATGAATCCCCAATTTGTTCCGTTAACTGATGAGTGTGCTTTAGTTATTCCAGCTAAACCTTTTGGTACCGTAGCTAAGTCGGCAGCAGAGTTTTTAATAAACCCAAACTGACCTTCTAGCTCAGCAATTCTAGCCACTTCATCTGCCAACATTAAATGTGGGAAGAATCCAGCGCCCATTTTACTACTGATCCAGAATACAGGAAGTAAGTAAGCAATAATTAAAACTATATATTGCGCAACTTGCGTCCATGTAACCGCTCTCATTCCACCAAGCATTGAACACATCAATATACTTGCTAATCCAACGTACACAGCAATTTTAAAAGGAATATCTAAAGCTACTGAAGCAATAGTTCCCGTTGCATTGATTTGTGCAGTCACATATGTGAATGAAGCTACTGTTAATACTAGTACTGCAGAAAGTCTTGCTGCATTACCACCATATCGTGTACCAACAAAATCTGGAACTGTGTAACAGCCAAATTTTCTTAAGTAAGGTGCTAGTAAAGTAGATACAAGTATATAACCACCTGTCCATCCAACTAGTAGTGCCATATATCCATAGCCTTTGAAATAAATACCACCTGCCATTGCAACGAATGATGCACCAGACATCCAGTCTGCCGCAGTAGCCATTCCGTTAAATACAGTAGGTACTTGTCTCCCTGCTACGTAGTATGCGTCCATCTGAAGTGTACGTGATAACCAACCGATTATCGCATAGATAGCAATGGTGAATACAACAAAAGAAATTCCTATTGCTTTTGCAGACATCCCCATTTGTTCAGCAATCGCCATCAATATTATGAATCCTATAAAACCACCCGTATAGATTCCATAAACTTTTGGTAGATTGTCTATAAATTTACCTTTTATCATTAGCTATCCTCTCTTTCTGTAAACCCAAACTCTTCATCTATCTTCTCTTGTCTACCCGCAAACCAGAAATTCAAAATTACAAATGCTAATAATGAACCTTGACATGTCATATAATACGACAATGGGTAACCAAAAGGTCTGAAGCTAGATGCTTCCATTTCAGTTCCGAAAAAAAAGATGCCAATTGAGAATACAAACCAGATTGCTAAAGTAACAAACAATAGCCCTCTAGTTTTTTCCCAATGTTTTGCTTTATTTGACATTTTTACTCTCCCTATATAGTTAAGATGAAAACTTTAACCATAATAAGATAGATTGAAACCCTTTAATTAGGTCGAATTGAAGCCATTTTTGTAATATAATCATAGAAAAAGTAGGTAAAATTGCTCAAATACAAACTTAAATTAAAAGACATAAAACTTGATGATTTTAGAGTTTATCTATTTGCTTTATTTAAAGGAATTCTTCCAAAGAAAAAAATTAAGAATATTGAAGATCTTACACTGTTTATTCAAAAAAAATCCGCCTGGGTATCTCAGGTAACTTTATATAATTATTTAAAAACAAGAATGGGCACAAAGTGGGTACTGCATTTTGATGATGAAGTTTTCTTAGGATCCATCAATAAAGCAAAATGGAACATTTACGCAATATCGCTTCAAGATCTTACTTTTTATAGTCTGTCATACCTAAATGTTTTTCATAATTATCAGGATATAGATAAAGCTAACGAAATTTATGATGAAATTTTGACTGAGGAAACCAAAAATGGAATGCCCAAAGAAATTATTGTACTAGCAAAAGAAAAATTTATAGAGCGATTAAAAAAGATTGATTGGAGCACATATTATAAGTCTTGGCCATTCAACGAAAGTGCACTAACTTTATATAAGTGGGCACCAATAGCTGAAGAGCTTAAAACTCTAGATCGAAAAATTGTTTTAAACTCCATGATTTTAAAATGGGATAATATTAAAGATGAGTTTGCTAAATTAATTAAAATTTAAATATTTTTTCTATTATTAACTAAGCTTTGAACAACGCTTGGATCAGCTAAAGTGGATGTGTCACCCAATTGATCATGTTCATTAGCAGCAATTTTTCTTAAAATTCTTCTCATAATTTTTCCAGATCTAGTTTTAGGTAGTCCAGGTGAAAAATGAATAATATCAGGTGTAGCAAGTGCCCCAATTTGTTTTCTTACCCAAAGTTTTAAATCTCTCTCAAGATCTAAATCTGATTTTTCCCCAACATTTAGAGTTACATAACAATAAAGACCATTACCTTTAATATCATGTGGGTATCCAACTACAGCAGCTTCAGCAACTTTTGGATGAGCAACAAAAGCACTTTCTATTTCAGCAGTTCCAAGGTTATGACCAGAGACAATAATTACATCATCTACACGACCGGTTATCCAATAGTAGTCATCTTTATCTCTTTTAGCCCCATCACCTGTGAAATATTTTCCATCAAACTGAGAAAAATAAGTATCAATAAATCTTTGATGATCACCGTAAACAGTTCTCATTTGTCCAGGCCAAGATTGAGAAATACACAATCTTCCTTCACCAGCTCCTTTAATTTCTTTTCCATTTTTATCAACTATAGAAGGCTTAATTCCATAAAAAGGTTTACTTGCAGAACCTGGTTTTAAATTCATAGCTCCTGTTTGAGGGCTAATTAAAATTCCACCTGTCTCTGTTTGCCACCATGTATCAACAATAGGACATTTAGAATTTCCAACTGTTTTGTAATACCACATCCACGCTTCAGGGTTAATGGGCTCACCAACAGTTCCTAATAACTTTAAAGATTTTCTTGAAGTTTTCTTGACAGGCTTATCACCCTCTCTCATTAAAGCTCTAATAGCAGTGGGTGCTGTATAAAAAATATTAACTTTATATTTATCAATAATTTTCCACCATCTTGAGCTGTCAGGATAGGTTGGAATTCCTTCAAACATTATTGTTGTTGCACCATTAGCAAGTGGTCCATAAATAATATAACTATGGCCCGTTACCCATCCAATATCAGCTGTACACCAATATATATCTTTTGGTTTATAGTTAAAAATATATTGATGGGTCATTGATGCATAAACCATGTAGCCACCCGTTGTATGTAAAACTCCTTTTGGCTTTCCAGTAGAGCCAGATGTGTAGAGAATAAATAAAGGGTCTTCCGCATTCATTTCTTCAGGTTCACATCTATTTGACATATCTTTAATTAAATCGTCATACCAAACATCTCTTCCTTTAACCCAACCAACCTTGTTTCCAGTTCTTTTTACAACAACACATTTTTTGACATTTGGACATTTTCTTAACGCTTCATCAGTGATAGCTTTTAGAGAAATGGTTTTACCCCCTCTAACACCTTCATCTGCAGTAATAATATATTCAGACTCACAGTCATTAACTCTGCCAGAAATAGAGTCTGCTGAAAATCCACCAAAAATAATAGAGTGAACTGCACCAATTCTAGCACAAGCTAGCATTGTTACCGCAAGTTCTGGGATCATAGTTAAATAAATCGTAACTCGATCACCTTTTTTAATTCCTAGTTTTCTCAAACCATTTGCAGCTTTAGAAACCTCATTATGTAATTGTTTGTACGAAATCTTTTTAGTATCTTTTGGATCGTCACCCACCCAAATAATGGCTGTTTTATCTTTTTTATCTTTAAGGTGACGGTCTATACAATTGGCAGAAGCATTTAATGTGCCATCTTCATACCATTTAATTTTAACTTCTTTTTTGCTGTATTTTATGTCTTTAATTTTTTTGTATGGCTTAATCCAAGTAATTCTCTTTCCCTCAGTCTTCCAAAAGTTATCATTTTTTTTAATCGAGTCAGAGTATTTTTTTTGGTATTTTGCTTTATTTACTAGAGCGCTTTTTACCCACTCAGGTTTAGTCTTTATGATTAACTCTTTTTCTTCAATTTTTTTTAAAACTTTTTTCCTAATAGGCTTTATTTTTTTGGGAGTTTTTTTTTTTACTTTTGATATTGATTTTTTTTTTGGCATGAATTTTTTTATTTAAATACTACTCATCTTATTTAAAATTTTCCAGCTTTTAGAGTCTATGGGCATAACAGATAATCTACTTTGTTTAATAAGTGATAAATGGCTAAGAGACTTGGTTTTTTTAACCTCTTCAAGAGTTACACTTTTCTTTAATTTTTCTTTAAACTTTACTTGAACAGCTACAAATCGCCCATCTTTGTCAGTTTTATCTAAGAAAGCTTCCTTAATAACCTCAACTATACCAACAATTTCTTTACCTATATTTGAGTGATAAAAAAAACAAAGGTCTCCTTTTTTCATTCCTCTTAAATTTTTAGCTGCTTGGTAATTTCTTACCCCATCCCAAGGAGCACCCTTAGCACCAGCTTTTTTTTGTTGATCAATTGACCAAACGTCAGGCTCTGACTTCATTAACCAGTACTGCATCTAATTGTTTTCGTTGTGTTTATTTATTTTTCTTATCATAGCACTTTCATTTTACGCTATTTTTACAAACCAATAACTAGTTGTGTTTATTAGTTAATAAAAATTTTTTTATTAACACTAACGGAAAAAAAATTGTTTTTTTCAAAAAGTATTTGTTCCAAAAAAAAAATTCCCATGGTTTTAAATAAAAAATTCCAAAAATAAAATTAAATAAATTGAAAGAAAAATGACTCCCTTCTTTTTTTTTAAGTAATAAGTTCAAAACACTTGATTCTCGGTAATTTTCTTTTGAATAATAATAGTTATCTTTTTTTAGATAAATTTTTTTAAAAGAAGTTTTTTTAAAATTATATGAAAAAAAATATGTTCGTTTAACTACTCTATTTGATATTAAACAATATCCTTCTGTTTTTAGAATATTATTAAAATATTTTATATAATCATTTACTTCATCAATATCCATTTCCATGAAAGACCGTGTATTGACACAAAAATTAACTGAAGAATTTTTAATTAAATGTTTCTGATTAGGGAATAAAAAAATAAAATCATAGTCTTTTATGTTTAAATATTCCTCCCCATTTATTTCATTTGGAAGAATAATTTTTGAATCTGGAAACAAGGTAAAACATAAAGCAATTGAACTTTGAATTGATTCAGGAAGGTCAATAAATATATTTGTAGTTTTTTTATTTTGGTGAATAATAAATTGTAAAAGACCACTCCCTGATCCAACATCAAGACAAATATCGTTATCTTTTATAATTTTTTTTATTTCATGAAAATAATGAGAAAGATGTAATAAGTGATAAGATCCACTTTTTTTTAATGTACAAAGTTTTCTCTCTCCCAGTTGAACAAATTTTTTTCCATTAATAGGAATTATTTCATCATGAATTATACTTTCATCAAATATTTTTGGAAGATAGTCTCTGCTTCCTTTTGAATTAAATAAACCATCTTTAAAATCTACTTCAAAAGTTATTTTTTCTTTTTCCCAATATTTTCCAAATTTATATTTGTTGTTTATTATAGAGTCTTTGAATTTTTTAAATCGAATGTTTAGATTATTTTTTAACATATTTGTTTTTTATTAAAAAAAACCCTTTTATTAAACAAAAAAATACAACCATTAGCTAGTTTCAACCTCCTTGTTCTTTCTGCTTTACTTTTGGAACCAGGATGGTACTCAGATTTCCAGTTGTAAATATTTTGGTTTGTAAGCTTAAGATTTCATCATATTATTTAGTTAGATATCGTCAAATCGTACTATGCAATGTCATATGCATTAATAGTATTTATTTGACTTTGGTTAACTTTTCTAATTTATAAAATATCGTAAAAGTTAGTGGAAGTTGGTAGAATTTTAATGGGGGACTAGGTATGTTGGTTTCATCAACCAGTACTGCATTACAACCTTACTCCAGCACCTTTTAAAAAAGGAGCATCTGCATCTAAAGGCCATCTAGGTTTTGCAGAACTATCTAATTCACTAAACTGTTTCAATTTAAATTTCTCTAATCCAACCATTGCAATCATTGCAGCATTGTCTCCACACAAATTAATAGGTGGAAATATTGCTTCAAAATTTTCTTCTTTACAAAGATTAGTTAGAACCTCTCTAATTCTTTTGTTTGCAGCAACGCCACCTGCAACTACAAATTTATTTTTATTTGTTGTGTTCATTTTTTTAAATTCTTCAAAAGCAATTTTACTTTTCTTATATAGTATTTCTTCAATTGTTTTTTGAAAAGATGCTGCAAGATCATATTTTTCTTGATCAGTTTTTATCAGTTTTGATATTTTTAAAACAGCAGTCTTTAAACCTGCAAATGATAAATTACAGCCCCCTTTATGAAAAATTGGCTTGGGTAATTCATATTTATTGGGATCACCTTTTTTTGCATATACTTCAATTTGGGGCCCACCAGGAAACTCTATTCCTAATAACTTTGCCGTTTTATCAAATGCTTCACCTACAGCATCATCAATAGTTGTTCCTAATCTTTTATAATTTCCCAAGCCTTGCACACTTAAAAACTGAGTATGGCCTCCAGAAATTAAAAGTAATAAATAAGGATAGTTTAATTCAGAATTTAGTTTTGGGCTTAATGCATGTCCTTCTAAATGATTAACGGCTATAAAAGGTTTATGGAGAGAAGAGGCCATTGCTTTTCCAAAACTTAAACCAACAGATAGACAGACTATAAGACCAGGTCCAGCAGTTGCAGCTATAGCATCCAGGTCCTCCATTTTTACTCCACTTTCATCAAGTGCTTTTTTTGTGATTAAATCTATTTTTTCTATATGAGATCTTGCAGCAAGTTCGGGCACAACTCCACCAAACACTTTATGAACATCTACTTGACTTGAAACAATACTTGACAAAATTGTTGGCATACCTTGCTCATTTTCAGTTATGATGGAAGCAGCTGTTTCATCACAGCTTGATTCAATTCCTAAAATTATGGGTTTTTTATTCATTAAATTAGTTTTTATTAATATTACATTCTCAATATAAGTATGAAGTATAAAGCAATTAAATGAAAAATAGAAAAATTATTATAGGCTCTAGAGGAAGCAAATTAGCATTAATCTATGCAGAAAAGGCTAGAGAAAAAATTCTCAAATACTCAAAAGATTTTGGAATTGAAGAAGTAATCATTAAAGAAATTGTAACTAAGGGCGATCAAGTTCAGGACAAAAGGTTATCCGAAGTAGGAGGCAAAGGACTTTTCTCAAAAACTATAGAAGTTGAATTATTAGATAAAAAAATTGACGTAGCTGTGCATGCGTTAAAAGATATGCCTTCTGAAGAAACTAAGGGATTGTTAACAGATTTTTTTTTAGAGAGAAATGATCCAAGAGAAATTTTAATTAGCAAAAATAATAAACATCTAAAAGATTTAGCCTCAAATTCAATTATTGGAACATCCTCATTTAGAAGAGAATTTCAGATAAAAAAGATAAGAGAAGATCTTGATTGTAAATTAATTAGAGGAAATGTTGATACAAGAATAAGAAAACTTAATGAGAATTTATATGATGCAATTATCCTATCTTATGCTGGAATTGATTCTTTAGGATTGAATCAAAATATCTCTCAAACTTTTTCTACTTCAGAAATTATACCCTGTGCTGGACAAGGAGTTATTGCCTTGCAGTGTAGAGATAACAATAAAAGTTTAATTGAATTATTAAAACAAGTTGATCATCAATCAACACACAGCTCAATAAAAGCTGAAAGAAATGTCTTAAAAGTTTTAGAAGGAGACTGTGAAACAGCAGTAGGAGCATTTGCAAACATTGAAGGGAATAAAATTAATCTTGAAGTAGAACTTTTTTCATTAGATGGAAGTAAAAGATTTCACTTAAAATCATCTGAAAGTATAGATAAAGCAGAAGAATTAGGAATAGAGATGGGAAAAACTCTTAAAAAGATGTCTAATAATTCTTACAAAAAATAATATGCATATTTTATTCACACGACCTTTAGATGATTGTCATGAAATGATATTAAAATTTCAATCATTGGGTCATGAAATATCTCATTTACCTTTAATCAATATTGAAGGTTTAAAATATGACACTCCCAACTATTCTGAGTTTAAAGGAATTATTTTTACAAGCACTAATGCTATTAAATTTTTGGATATAAAGAACATTGATAAAAAATTAAAATGCTTTTGTGTTGGAGATGCCACTGAAAAAAAAGCTAGAAGTTTTGGTTTTCAAAATGTTTTTGCAGCCGAAGGAAATGTTAATAATCTTAAAGAATTAATATTACAAAATTTTAGATCGTCTGAAGGAAAGCTAATTTATATAAGTGGAGAAATAATCTCTAGCAATATAGATAAGGAGCTAATTTCAGATGGCTACAATGTGGAAAGAATAATCAATTATAGAGCCAATGAAATTAAAAAGTATGATGAAAGCTTTATTGAAAAACTTAAATTGAAAATGCCTGAAATCACTTACATTTATTCACAAAATAGTGCGATTAATTTTTTAAAAGTAATTAAAAATTATCAGCTAGAAACCTTATGGATGAATACTAATTTGATGTGCATTGGAGAAAAAACCTCTTCAATTCTTAATGAAATTAAGTGGAAAAAAATTTTTCTTTTTAACCCTGGAGAAGAAGAATTTTTGCTATATAAAATTTAATTATGGACATATTTAGTAATTTTAGTGATCTGTTTATTTCTGTTTGGTCTAAAGGAATTCGTGGAGTTGATATTTTTCAAATTCTAATTGGTATTGGAATATTTTTTATTTTTTTAATTTTTAGAGGAATAATAAGTAAAGTTATTATTAAAAGATTAGAAGCAATTTCAAAAAGAACTACAAATAAATTAGATGACACATTCGTCCATGCAATGGAAGGACCAGCTAGATTTTTACCAATTGTTCTAGGTTTTTTTATTGCAAGTTATTATATGTCTTTTGCAGATGATGGGAGAGCCATAGTTGATACAATTAATCGAACATTAATTACAATTTTAATATTTTGGGTTATCCATCAAATTATTGAACCAATTTCTTATATTTTAAGTGGACTAGATAAAATGTTAACCCGTGAGTTAGTGGGCTGGATAATAAAATCTTTAAAGATTTTAATTTTTATTTTAGGGTTAGCTGCTGTTCTTGAGCTTTGGGGAATAAAAATTGGACCAATTATTGCTGGACTTGGTTTATTTGGTGTTGCTGTTGCGTTAGGTGCACAAGACTTATTCAAAAATTTGATTTCAGGGATTTTAGTTTTAGTTGAAAAAAGATTTAAGATTGGAGATTGGATTTTAGTTGAAGGTATTATTGAAGGTATTGTTGAGAAAATTGGTTTTAGATCAACAGTTTTAAGAAAGTTTGATAAATCTTTAGCTATAATTCCTAATTTTCAGTTTGCTGAAAATGCAGTTATCAATATTAGTGAGACAACTAACTGGAGAATAGATTGGGCAATAACACTTCAATACGACACTACTGTTGATCAGTTAAAAAAAATAAGAGATGAAATTGAAGGCCACATTAATAAAAATGATGATTTTGATAAAGCTGTAGGAGTTGCGGTTAGAGTTGAAAAATTTTCAGATAGTTCGATTGATATGAGGGTTAGATGCTTTACTACTTCTAATAGTTTTTCAACATGGTTGGAAGTTAAGGAAAAACTTGCAATTGAAATAAAGCAAATTGTTGAAGGAAACAAAGCAGCTTTTGCTTTCCCAAGTCAGTCAATTTATATTGAGAAAAAATGATAGCTATTTTTTACTTAGCACTCCAAATATTAAAGCTTTATTCTTATGTGGTAATTACAAATGTAGTAATTAGCTGGCTTGTTTCTTTTAATATTATAAATACTCAAAACAGGTTTGTTTATTCAATATTAGAAATGACTTACCGATTAACTGAGCCAATGCTTAATAGAATAAGACGATTTCTCCCTAACTTGGGATCATTAGATATTGCACCAGTAGTACTACTGTTGTTGATTTGGTTTATAGAAATGTGTATGAAACTCTACATTGCACCAATGATTTTTTAGGGAAATTTATGATCTTGATAGATGGAAAAAAAATAGCAGCTGAACTCAGAGAAGAACTAAGACAAGAGGTTGTAGAGTTAAAAGCTAAGTATAATAAAATTCCAGGACTTACAGTAATATTAATTGGAGATATGGCTCCTAGTCAAATTTATGTTCGTATGAAAGAAAAAGCTGCGAATGAAGTGGGGTTAAAATCTGAAGTAATTAGATATCCAGGGACTGTGGAAGAAAAAACGGTATTAGATAAAATTGACGAGCTAAATAAAGATGAAAGTATTTCGGGAATTTTAGTTCAATTGCCTTTACCAAAACACATCGATAAGCAAAAAGTTATTGAAACTATTTTACCAGGTAAAGATGTTGATGGGTTTCACCCAATGAATGTTGGAAATCTTTCATCAGGATATGAAAGTTCAGTACCTTGCACCCCTTTAGGATGCTATCTAATGATTAAAAAAATCGAACCAAATTTGAGTGGGAAAAAAGCGGTTATGATTGGTAGATCAAACTTAAATGGCAAGCCAATGGCGCAGTTACTTCTAAAAGAAAATTGTACAGTAACAATCACTCATTCCAGAACTAAAGATTTAAAAGCAGAATGTTTAGAGGCAGATATTATTGTTGCAGCGGTTGGTATTCCAGAACTTGTAAAAGCTGACTGGGTTAAAAAAGATGCAATTGTAATAGATGTTGGAATTAATAAAACTGAAAACGGTATAGTTGGAGATGTTGCTTTTGAAGAAGTATCAAAAGTTGCAAGAGCTTTAACACCCGTTCCAGGTGGAGTAGGACCCATGACTATTGCCTGCCTATTAAAAAATACCATTGAGTGCTTTAAAAGATCACAAAAATAAGTGTTAAAAAAAATATTCAGAAAACTTCACATAATTCACAGTATTTACATTAAGCATAAATTTTTTATCAAAAAAAAATCTTATGCAATGAACAATGAAGACACCGCTATTTTAAACTACTTTAAAGATAGAAAAAATGGTTTTTACGTAGATGTTGGCTGTTATCACCCTATACATAGAAATAATACTCACCTATTACATATGCAGAATTGGAGTGGAGTTAATGTAGATACAAGTCAATTTTCTATTGACCTTTTTAACTTTATGAGACCCAAAGATCTTAATTATAATTGTGCAATTTCAGATAAAAATGAAAATATAAAACTATTTTATCAAAAAGAACTTAGTCAACTAAGTACGATAGAAAAGGGTCAAGCAGAAATTGTTTTCCAAGGCAACATTAAAGAAAAAGAAATAAAAGCTTTTACTTTGGATGAAATACTGAGCAGAGATAAATATAAAAATTCTAAAATTGATCTTTTAGATATTGATGTAGAGGGTGCTGACCTAAAAGTTCTAAGGGGACTATCTTTTGAAAAGTTTAAACCAGAATTAGTGTGTGTTGAAGTTCATGCAAAAGGAATAAAAAAAAGTAATATCTATAATTTTTTAATTGATAAAAACTATGAACTATTATGGTCAGGGGTTTTTAGTCATATTTTTAAAAGATTATAGAATTAAGAAAAGATAGATGAAAAAATTTTTAACTTTCTTAATTACGATTATTATTTATAACTCATCATCAATCGCTATGGATAAAAAACCTTATCATCATTTACCAGATGGAACCTTTAGAAATCCAGAAGGATCGCCAGCTAGAACTAGCCAAGCCAAGTTTTCTTACACACAATTTATTAAATTGAAAAAGAAAATAGACATGACCGTTCCTAAAGAACACGTTGTTGATAAAGGCAAAGTTTTATCTGATTTAGAAAAGTATAAAAATGAAGATTATATTGCTTGGATTGGTCATGCTACTTACTTAATTAAACTTGGAGACACAACGATTATAACAGATCCTGTATTCTCTAAAAATGCGGGACCTTTAATTTTTGGCCCAGATAGATTTACTGAGCCTGCTCTAAATTTAAATGAAATTCCAAAAACAGATTTATTATTATTAACACATAATCATTATGACCATCAAGATATGGGAACTATTAGAAAGTATCCGTTTAAAGATACAAAAGTTTTAACACCTCTAAATCTTGGAAAATATTTTATAAAAAATAAGTTTAACGATGTAAATGAAATGGATTGGTATGAAGAAATCAAAGTTAATGAGGATTTAAAAGTAACATTACTCCCAGCTGTTCATTGGTCTAAAAGAAGTCTAACAGACATGAATAAAACACTCTGGGGCAATTTCTTAATTGAATATAAGGGTAAAAAAATCTTATTTGCTTGTGATACTGGCTATGGAAATATTTATAAAGAATTAGGTGAAAAATATGGTCCAATTGATTTAACAATGATTAATATTGGAGCTTATGATTTTAAACCTATGTTTGATAAATCGATTTATCACACAACACCAGAAGAAGCCTTAAATGTAGCTAAAGATTTAAGAAGTAAAAAAGTTATGGGAACACACTGGGGAACTTTTGTTTTATCATTAGAACCCATTATGGAACCACCTATACGATTTAAAGCTAGTGCAGAAAAATATGGTTTTAAAAAAAATGATGCAATCATTTTTAAAATTGGAGAGATTAACACTTTAAAAAATATATTATCAAATTAAGATTATTTTTTTTCCATTAACCATAAAGCATTTTCACTTAAGAAAAATATTTTACCATTAGATGGATGAACTTGAATATCTCTTATTCTTCCAACATTATTTTTAAATACAAGATCTTCCTTAACATTAGTTAGATCATTAAATATTAATTTTCTTAAAGATTTGTCTTTTAAAGAAGTAACTAGCGCATGCCCATTCCATTCTTTAAACTCATTTCCTTTGTAAATTGTAATAGCGCTAGTAGCTATAGAAGGTACCCAATATTGAATTGCTTTAGTAAAACCTGGCTTCCATTTAGGACCTATCTTTGTTCCTGAGTAATTTTTTCCTCCCCAGCCTAAAATTTTCCATCCATAATTTTCTCCTTTTTTAGCCTCTCCAAACCAATCGCCACCTCTTGCTCCATGATTACTTAGATATATTTTTCCATCATAATCGGAGAGTGTTAAACCTTGTGGATTACGAACACCTATTTGATAAATTTCGGGTAACCAGTTTTTCTTACCTTCAAATTTTGGGTTATCTTTTGGAATACTGCCGTCAGTATGAATTCTAATAATACTACCAGGATGTTTTGTGGGATCTTGAGCAATCATACCTTGGCCTCTTTCACCAGCTGATGCATAAATATAATTATCTTTAATCGCTAATCTTGAACCAAAATGATAACCAGAATCTATAGGAGGGTTTGCTTGAAAAATATTTTTAAAATTTAACTCTTGTTTGTTTAATTGTGCTATTGCAATTGATGTGCTTGTTTTCGAGTCCCCTCTATCTTCTGAATAAGAAATCCATAGAGTATTATTTTGGTAAATAATATCTAACAATCCACCTTGGCCAACTTCCAAAAAATTAAGATTATGTTTAATCTCTGTAACCTCTTTTGAAACAACATTAACGATTTTAATTTTTCCACTTTTTTCAGTAATAATGATTTCATCATTATTAATAAATGATGATCCCCAAGGCTCATTTAATTCTATTATTTTAGTGAATTTATAATTGTTAGAAAAGCTTTTTGAGGCAAATAAAAGAAAAAAAATTATTAATAAAAAATACTTTTTCACTTTAAGAAAGTTTTGATCTACCACCATCAACAGCTATTATCTGTCCAGTAATCCAAGAACTTTCTTCGGTAATTAAAAATTTAGCAAGCGCTGCAGAATCTTTTCCTTCACCCAATCTTTTAAGAGGATGAGCTTTAGCAATTCCTTCTGCAATTGTTGGATTTTTTAACATTGGTTCTGCAATTTTAGATTTTGATAAGCTTGGTGCTATGCAATTTACTCTAATATTTGGAGCAAACTCAGCAGCCAGTGTAACAGTTAATCCTTCAACAGCAGCTTTAGCAGAAGCAATGATTGCATGATTAGTAAAACCTCTTTGAGCAGCAACAGTTGAAAATAAAACTACTGAACCCTTGTTTTTTTTTAAACTTTCTTGAAATCCTTTTATAACTTCAATAGCTGAATAAAGGTTTAGTTTCATACATTTATTCATATCTGCTTCAGTGACCATTCTTAATGGTTTTAAATCGATAGAGCCCACACAGTAAGCGACCCCTTTGATTTCATTAATATCTGATTTTACTTTTTCTATAAACCCATCTTCTAAAACATCGGCAACCGTATAAGAGCAACCCAGTTTTTCTGCAATTACTTTAACTTCATTTTCATTTCTTGCAACTAGATGAAGATCATTACCTGAATTTTTTAATTGTTCAGCTAAGCTAGAACCTACAGAACCTGTCGCACCAAAAATAAGATATTTTTCTGACATATAATTTTTATTTAGTTATATTAAACTATGAAATTGTTTTTTATACTTGGCAATCAATTATTTCCATTAAAATACGTAGACCGCTTCAAAAAGGACCACTCTTTTTACATGGCAGAAGACCATGAACTATGTACTTATGAAAAGCATCATAAGCAAAAGATACTGCTATTTCTATCTTCTATGAGGTCATATGCGGATATGCTTAAGGTGAACAAATACAAAGTTGAATATTCTAAAATTGAGGACAAGGATTTTAAAGACAATTATTTTAAGAAATTAAAAATTATCATTGATCAAAAAAAAATTACTGAAATTTCAAGCTTTGAGGTTGAAGATAAATTTTTTGAAAAGAAAATTTCTCAATTTTTAAAAAAAGAAAAAATTAACTGGAATATTGCTCAAACCCCAATGTTTTTAAACTCAAGAGATGAGTTTAAAAGTTATTTAGTAAAATCAAAAAAACCTTTTATGGCAACATTTTATAAAGAGGTTCGTAAAAAATCTGGAATATTAATGGGCGCCGATGGAAACCCTATTGGAGGCAAATGGAGTTTTGATGAAGATAATAGAAATAAGTTACCGAAAGATATATTAATACCAAAATTTCCAAAAATTAACGAAACCAGTCATACTAAAAAATTAAAACCAATTATTGAAAAATTATTTAAAAATCATCCTGGTAGCACAAATGATTTTTGGCTTGCGACTCAATATAGTGATGTTGTTAAGCTTTTAGATTTTTTTATTAAAGAAAAATCAAATTTATTTGGTGACTATGAGGATGCTGTTAATCAAAAAGACAATATTTTATTTCATAGTGCATTAAGTCCATATATTAATTTAGGTCTAATTACTCCTGAGATTATAATCCAAAAAATTTTAGAATTTCATAAAAAGCATAAAATTAGAATGAACTCACTTGAAGGATATATCCGTCAGGTAGTTGGCTGGAGAGAGTTCATGCGTGGAATTTATCAAGGTTATTCTGATGAAATGGAAACTAAAAATTTTTTCAAGCATGAAAGAAAAATGAAAAAATCTTGGTACGAGGGAACAACAGGTTTACCCCCATTGGATCATGCGATTAAAAACGCCGTTAATCATGGGTGGTCACATCATATAGAAAGGTTAATGATTTTGTCCAACATCATGAACCTTTGTGAGGTGAAACCAACAATTGTCTACAAATGGTTTATGGAGATGTTTGTGGATTCATCTGACTGGGTGATGGTTCCTAATATTTATGGAATGGGTTTATTTAGTGATGGAGGTATTTTTGCAACGAAACCATACATCTGTGGATCAAGTTATTTTATGAAAATGATGGATTTTAAAAAAGGAGAATGGTGCAATACAATGGATGGCCTGTACTGGAGATTTATAGATAAAAACAGAAAATTTTTTTTAAAGAACCCTAGATTATCAATGATGGTTTATGTTTTTGATAAAATGAAAGATGAAAGAAAAAAGATGATTTTATCCGAAGCTGATAAATTTATTAAACAAAATACTATTTAATGAAAAAAGAAAACTTGCCTTCAAAAGTTTGTCCTGTCTGTAAAAGACCTTTTGTTTGGCGTAAGAAATGGAAGCTTAATTGGGATAAGGTAAAGTATTGTTCCAAGAAGTGTTCGAAGTGATTTACTTATCTTTATTTGCAATATCTTTTTTAGCTGCAACCATTTTACCATTTTCATCTGAACTTATGTTGGCAGGATTAATTGCAACATCAAATTACGATAATTTATTACTGCTAATAGTTGCAAGTTTTGGAAATATTTTAGGATCAGTTGTTAACTGGTATTTAGGATTTTATTCAAGAAATCTTACTACAAAAAAGTGGTTTCCATTTAAAGAAACACAAATAGAAAGATCATCAAAATGGTTTGATAAATTTGGTAAATGGTCATTATTGTTTGCCTGGGTACCGATTATTGGAGATCCATTAACATTAGCAGCAGGATTACTTAGGGTTAAATTTAAGGAGTTTTTAATTTTGCTCACAATTGGTAAAGTTAGTAGATACTTTATTATTTATTATTTTATTTGACAATTATCAGAATAAATGATTATATTATGTTAGCGCTGAGTTAAGTTTAATTGCGGAGCGCGTTATAAATCCTGCTAAAGCGACGCTTCAACCACCGCTTTAGATAGGTGGTTTTTTTTTATCTTTTATAAAATTAAGCCGGGCAGTTGAACCATATTGTGCGCCCTGCATTTGCTTAAGCACTAAAAAGGAGAAAAGAGGCCTATGAATTTAACCCTCTTGTTAGAATGTAACCTTTTTTCTCCAAAAAAGCTGGAGAAAAAAAATGAGTACAAATAGACTAAAAGAAAGATTAGATAAAGGACCTGTTATATGTGCAGAAGGTTTTTTGTTTGAAATAGAAAAACGTGGGTATATGGCATCTGGAGAATTTGTTCCGATGGTATCCCTAGATCATCCTGAAGTGTTAGAAAATTTACATAGAGAATTTCAGCATGCAGGGTCTGATATTGTTGAAGCCTTTACTTATAATGGGCATAGAGAAAAAATGCGTGTGATAGGTAAAGAAGAACTTCTTGAACCTCTAAACCGTTCAGCATTAAAAATTGCTAAAAAAGTAGCACTAGATACTCCCAAAGGATCAAAACCAAATTTGATGGCGGGTAATATCTCTAATTCAAACATTTGGAAGCATAACGACTCTCAATCTCAAAAAGAAGTTGAGGGAATGTTTTCTGAAATGATTGGTTGGGCCGTTGAAGAAGGGGCTGACATGTTAATTGGTGAAACTTTTTATTACGCTGAAGAAGCTTTTAAAGCACTTGAGGTTATGAAAAAAACTGGCTTACCAACAGTATTAACAATATCTCCGATGGGTGAAAATAAAATGAGAGATGGAAAATCTGTTGTTGATACCTGTAAAGAGCTTGAACAGCTTGGAGCAGATGTTGTTGGTTTAAATTGTTTTAGAGGGCCAGCAACAATGTTGCCCTTTTTAAAAGAGATTAGAAAAGCAGTTAAATGTCATGTTGGAGCTTTACCTATTCCTTATAGAACCAGTGAAGATTACCCAACATTTTTTAATCTACCAGATAGAAGTAATTGTCAGTGTCCATCACCACATGGAAGAACATTTCCTACAGCTCTAGATCCACTTCTTTGTAATAGATATGAAATAGGTCAATTTGCAAAATGGGCAAATATTTTAGGAATACATTATCTTGGAGTATGCTGTGGAGCAAACCCAATGTTGATTAGAGAAGTTGCCGAGTCAGTTGGCTTAACTGTTCCAGCAAGTAAATATAGAGAGAAGATGGAAAATCATTTTATGTATGGAAAAAATAAAAGAATTCCAAAACATATGACTGAATATGGAGATAAAGCATAAATTAGATAATTAAAGTTAGCTACCTAGGCTTACTAAAGTTAGGTAGCTAAATTATATAATTATATACTTAAAATATTGTTATAGAGTTCATTCTAAAATACTATAAATTAGCAATGAATATAATTGTCTTGCAGCACATCAAAATTGAAGATCCTGGATACATAAAAGATCTTATGTTGGATGATGGATTTAAACTAACTACAATAGAGTTGGGTGAAGGTGAAAAAATTCCAAGTGATCTAAATAAATTTGATGGAATGTTTTGTATGGGTGGTCCAATGGACACTTTTATGGAGCAAGAATATCCTTGGTTAGTTGAAGAGAAAAAAAAAATTAAAGAATTTGTCATTGATTTAAAGAAGCCCTACCTAGGCTTTTGTTTAGGCTGTCAGTTATTAGGAGAAGTTGTGGGTGGTAAGGTAGTAAAATCTAACCCAGCAGAAATTGGAATAATGGATATAAATTTTACTAAAGAAAAAAATGAAGACATTTTATTTTCAAAATTTCCAGATCAAATTAAAAGTTTACAGTGGCATTCTTATGAGGTGCAAGGAATAGATAATAATAAAGATGTTACTTTGTTAGCCTCATCACCAGTAACCAAATATCAAATTTTTAAATATCAAAATCATGCTTATGGAATTCAATTTCATATTGAGATTAAAGACACAACAGTTAAAGAGTGGGGCTCCGTAACTGAATATAAAAAGGCTCTTGAGGATCAATTAGGTGATGGTGCATTAGAAAAATTTGATCAAGCTGCAAAAAATAATATGACCGATATGAACAACTATTCAAAAACACTCTACGAAAATTTTAAAAAAATTATAATTTAAATTGTAATATTCTTTTAAAGAGATAGATAAATCAGATGACTGAGATTTTTATTCAAACTTTTTTTCTGTATTTTATTGTTATAGATCCATTGGGAAATACTCCATTGTTTTTAAGTATTACTCAAAACATGGATACCAACAAAAAGATAAGAATAGCATTAAGTGCAACAATAATAGCCTCAATCATATTGCTATTTTTTGCATTACTTGGAAGTGCATTACTAAGTTATTTAAATATTTCTTATTCAGCATTCACAATTGGTGGAGGAATAATTTTGTTACTAATTGCAATAGAGATGTTGTTTGATAAACGTCAACAAAGGAAAGAAGAAGATATAGATCTTAATTATGATAACGTTAGCATTTTTCCTTTAGCAACACCTATTATTGCAGGACCAGCTGCCATTACTTCTGTAATAGTCTCAGTTTCAGATATTGGAACTAATTTTACCAATCAAACTGCAGGAATGATTTCATTAGTGTCTGTTTTATTTTTAACTTTCATAATTTTTTTTATAGCTTCAAAATTTTCTAAGATAATAAATAAAAAAATAATTGGAGTTATCTCAAGGGTGGTAGCTATTATTCTTGTTGGATTAAGTGTGCAATATATTTTGGATGGTATTAAAACCTTTTTAGCTTAATTAAATTTAGCAATAATTTTTGGAATATAATTTTTAAAATTAAAAAAACCTTTATTACAGTATTCCCAAGAAAACTGATCTAACTTTCTGTATAAAAATTTTATATTTTTTAATTGATTATTTTGAATAAAATCTAAATTTTCACCAACAGTTGGATAAAGAGCACAAACTTCTTCGGTGATAATATTTAAATCATTAATATTAACAGTTTCACAATTAATTGATTTTTCTTTTAATCTTATTTTTTGATCCTCTAAAAGATTAGCTTTAAATTTCAACACTTTTTCACTCAATTTGATAGTTCTATTTGTATCATTTAAGACTAACAAAATTTTTTTAAATTTATATTTTTTAAAATCAGAAAATTCAAAATTCATATTATTTTCAAATATTAATAAAGTTTGATCCTCCAAAATTTCAGAATTCAAAAAATCTTTTTTATTAATAGGATAAGTTTTATCACTGAATATTGGTGTGGCATTTTCATTAAGTTTTATGTTTTTAAATCTATTGTTAGTAAATTTATTTATATTCCATTCACTTGCTAGATAATGTTTACCTTGAGTTTGAACCCCAGCTACCCATCTCCAGCTAAGCGTATTTGATGCAGCATCACCATCATAAAGATGTTGCATAAAAAATTCCGCACCTAATTGCCATGGTAATTCTAGTGTAAAAATCCAAATACTAGCAAACCACATTCTTGTATGGTTATGGAGATAGTTATTTTCTTTAAGCTCAATTACCCATTGATTAAAGCATTCTATATTTGTTTTACCTTCAATAGCCTCTTTATAATTTTGATTATTTTTGAACTCTTTTCTAACTTTTTCTAGTTCTTTTAGGTAATCAGTCCAAACATTGGGTCTTAACTCCAACCACCCTTTCCAATAAATACGCCATAGAACTTCTTGAATAAATTTTTCATTTTTAGAAAAAGAAAACTTATTGAGAGATTTACCAATTACTTCTAGTTCGTTAATTACTCCATGGGTTATGTATGGAGATAGACAAGAAATATTTGATCTGTTATCAGTTCCAAAATCAAAATTTCTTAATTTTGAATAATCTGTAAGATTTTGTTCAATAAAATCATTTAATTTTTCAATGGCTTTAGCCCTTGAAGTTTCAAATTTCATTGTAGTTTATTTTGATTTTTTCTTCTTCAGTCCTAATTTGTCACTGTGTCTTAATCTTAGAATAACTATTGCAGATGCAATAAGGACTATTGCAACAGCTTCATAGACTAATGCTGAGGGATCCATTTCTTTTCCTTGTAATATAATAAATCGAGCTAGCGCAGTAATTGCAATTAAAAGAGGCAACGTTATGCTTATTGATTGCTGGTCCCAAAAAACTCTGACCATTGCTAGGACTTCTAGATATAGAAACATTAAAAGCAAGTCAGCTAATGTAACTGATTGATTTAGAAACATATTTTTAATTTCCATTCCAACAGCAATTACAGTGCTTACTAAAATAATGCACATTAATGCTAGCTGTAAATTTTTTGCTATTTTTTCCATCACTTATCTTTACTAAATGGTAGCCATTTTTCAAACACTGATTTTGATGGACCATCATATGGGATTGAGTAAGAGCTAGGGTTGGGACTCGTTAAAATCTCTATTCCCTTAGAAAATACAAAGATAAATACAATGACAAAAACAATAACCATTATTTTAAATGGATCAAAATTTTTAGTTTGGAATACACTGCTAGATTGCGCCTCTGCTTTATGAAAATGCTTGAATGTCATATAGACTGCAAAAATAAGTCCAATGTGTGCTATATAAAGACCAGCCCAACCAAAGGCAAAGGTTGTATAAGAAAAAATATATAAACTAAAAACAGTTGTCCAAACGAAGCTTAGAACTAATAAAATTTGTAATCTTACAGATCTCGGCAAAGCTCTCAGATCATTTTTGCTATCATCAAATAAAATGTTAGCAGCATCTATCATCCAATTTTTTAGTGATTCCATATTACCAGAATAGATATTTATACATTAAAGGCAAAGGTTAAAGTGTCCTTTAATTTTTTTGGCTTAAATTAGACCTTATTACACTTTCTAAATTTGTAGAGCTTTGGGCGCCTGAAATAAAATCTGTTCCTATCTCAAAGAAAGGCACTCCATTAATCTCTTTTTCTTTTGCAACTGAAATGTATGAATTAACTTCTTCAATATTTTTTAAATTAAAAAAATCATTAATTATATCTGCGTTAATATTAAATTCTTTACCAATATTAATTAAGATTTCCTTATCTCCAATATCAAGACCTTCAATAAAATATGATTGATATATTTTTTCTTTAATTTCGTTGTGTGCATTAGATTGTTCGGCTAATTTTATTAATAAATGAGAAAATACTGTATTGGGTGTTTTCTTTATCTTATCTAGATTAAAATTAAGATCTTCTTTGTTGGCCTCTTCTGTCATTCGATCGTACATCGGTTGAGCAAATTTTTTTCCACCAAACTTTATTTCTAAGTACTTACTTCTTTCAATTCCTTCTTTAGGCATGTCGGTATTTAATTGAAATGGGATATGCTCTATCTCAAATTTAGTTTCAGGAAAATTTTTTAATGCATTATTTAATCTTGTTTGACCAATAAAACACCAACCACAAATTGTGTCAGCAAATACTTTTATTTTCATTATTTTATGAACGAAGTTTTCTTTTATGAAGGTTAATAAATCGTTCTACATTTGATTTATTAAAAGTTTTATTTTCTTCAAAAGAAACTTTTTTCATTGAGTAAGCATTACTTTTTGTCTGTCTAGACATTATGGTGATATTACCTTTGTATAATTTAAGCTTAACGGAGCCATTAACTTTATTCTTTTTAAGGTCGACAATTTTTTGAAGTTTAAATCTTGCTTTTGAGTACCAATAACCATTGTAAATAAGTTCAGCATATTTAGGCATAATCTCATCTTTTTTATGCATAGTTTCTTTATCTAAAGTAACAGACTCAATTGCTCTATGTGCTGACATTAATAGTGTTCCACCAGGTGTTTCATAAACACCTCTAGACTTAATCCCAATAAATCTGTTCTCAACTAGATCAACTCTACCTATTCCATTTTTACCAGCAACATCGTTAAGTTTTTCTAATAAGTTTCCAGGTGACAATTTTTTGCCATTAACAGTTATTGGATCTCCATTTTTAAATCCTATAGTTACAAATGAAGCTTTATTGGGGGCTTTTTCAGGAGATACCGTTCTTTGAAAAAGAAACTCAGGAGCTGAATTTTTTGGATTTTCTAAAACCTTTCCTTCTGTTGATGTGTGATATAAATTATCATCAATAGAAAAAGGAGGGGCACCTTTTTTATCTGTCGGAATTGGAATATTTTTTTTTTTTGCATATTTAATTAAATCTGTTCTAGAGTTTAATTTCCATATTCTCCATGGCGCAATAATTTTTACTTTTGGCCCAAAGTAATGATAGCCTAATTCAAATCTTACTTGATCATTTCCTTTTCCAGTTGACCCATGTGAAACAGCATAAGCACCAAATTTTTTAGCAGCAGCAATTTGTCGTTTTGCAATTAAGGGCCTTGCAATTGAAGTACCCAATAAATAAACACCTTCATAAATTGCATGTCCTCTAAGCATTGGAAAAACATAATCTTTTACAAACGTATCTTTTAAATCTTCAATAATAATATTTTTAACACCTAATCTTTTTGCATTCTTTATAATTTTTTTTCTATCAATTTCTTGACCTACATCAGCTGTGTAACAAATAACTTCTGCATCATAATTTTCCTGAAGCCATTTTAAAATAATAGAAGTATCTAGACCACCAGAATAAGCGAGTACAATTTTTTTCTTAGGCTTCATTTAATTAACTGCAGCTAGTTTTTGCAGCATTATAAGCTTTAGTAAAACCTAACAATGAATAGTGATCTTTAGTTTGAGAGCCTTTTTGATTATAACCAGTGACCATTATTCTTGATCCTCTCTTCATGGTCTTAATCATTTTGTTTTCAAGTTTGTTGTCAGCAATCCAAGCAAATCCTTCTTGAGCAATATCAAATTTATATTTAGATTTTCCTGATGTAGCTGTAATAATATTCTTTTTATTAAATTCATAGCCACTAGTAATGCTTATTTCATTACTAACTTTTTCACCTGGTCTAAAAGAAACAAACATCCTTGCTTCTCTTAAATTAGATTTTGGAGACTGTAATACAGGGACTGATTGAGCAAAACAAACTTTACCAGTTTGTTCAGTTATAACCATTGTCTCCCAGTCTTTAAATTTACCCACTTTTTTTACTTCTTGTGAGTTTGCACTAACTGAAAACAAGGTTATAAAAATTATGATTATAAAATTTTTAATTATGGACATGGGTTAGGGTAAATTGTTTGTACTTCATTTATTTCGTTAATTACATCATTGGTTAAATCTATATTTACACTTTCTACGTTGGTTTTCAACTGCTCCATTGTAGTTGCTCCAATAATAACACTTGTCATAAAAGACTGTATTTCACAAAATTTTAAAGACATTTGAGTTAAATCAAGGTTATGTTTTTTAGCTATTTCAAAGTATGCATCCACTGCTTTATTAGTGTTAGGTTTTGCATACCGAGTCCAAAAACTACCATCACGTTCAATTCTTGAATTTTTTGGCATTTGATTGTTTCTATATTTTCCAGATAAATACCCACTTGCTAAAGGAGAATAGGCCAATAAACCAATTTCATCTCTTACAGAAATTTCAGCAAGGCCAACTTCATAAGTTCTATTTAATAAATTATAAGGATTTTGAATTGACATCATTCTTGGAAGTCCTTTTTCTTTTGATAACTCTAAAAACTTAGAGACACCCCAAGGTGTTTCATTCGATAAACCGACTTCTCTAATTTTACCAGCATCAACAAACTTTTGTAAGTTGCCCAAGACATCTTCAAATTTATTCCATTCTCCATTATCTTTATGTTCATAACCCAACCTTCCGAACATATTGGTATTTCTTTCTGGCCAATGAAGTTGGTAGAGATCGATGTAATCTGTTTGTAGTCTTTTTAAACTATCATTTACAGCTTGAGTCATTTTCTTTATTCCATAATTATTTCCACCACCTCTTAAATAAGCTCTCATAGGTCCAGCAACTTTAGTTGCTAAAATAACCTTGTCTCTCTTGTTTGATTTTTTAAACCAATTACCAATTATAATTTCAGTATGACCATAAGTTTCTTCTCTTGGAGGAACAGCATAAAGCTCTGCAGTATCCCAAAAGTTTACACCTTGATCTAGGGCATAATCCATCTGCTCAAAACCCTCATTTTGTGTATTTTGTTCGCCCCAAGTCATTGTTCCAAGGCAAATAGTGCTTACTTTTAAATCTGTATTTCCTAGTTTTTTATAATTCATAATAATTAAGCCTTATTAAGACATCTTATTAAGACA
This sequence comes from Candidatus Pelagibacter sp. Uisw_137, assembly GCF_047720245.1. Taxonomy (GTDB): domain Bacteria; phylum Pseudomonadota; class Alphaproteobacteria; order Pelagibacterales; family Pelagibacteraceae; genus Pelagibacter. Next base: position 1,286,601 of record NZ_CP159811.1, on the reverse strand, counting down.
TCTTGAAATAATAGTAAAAGGCTATTATATTTAAGCTATGATATTTAATAAACAAAATTTGCTGAATAAAGTAAAAGAAGCCCAACAATCAACAGTAGTAATGGATGAGGGCTTAAGAGCCTACATGCTAAAAGTCTACAACTACATGGCTTCTGGTATTTTGTTAACAGGACTTATATCTTTAATATTTTTCAAACTATCTGTTGTAACAGATGCTAACGGATCAATTACATCATTAACAAGCTTAGGAAATACAATATTTCTTTCAGGTTTTAAATGGGTGGTAATGCTAGCTCCTCTTGGAATAGTTTTTTATATGAGTGCTAGGATTAATAAAATGTCAGCATCAGCTGCTCAAACAACATTTTGGGTTTTTGCCTCTTTAATGGGGCTATCACTATCTTCAATATTCTTAGTTTATACTGGAGCGAGTATCACTAGAGTATTCTTTATTACTTCTATTACTTTTGGTTCAATGAGCATTTATGGGTACACAACTAAAAGAGATCTTACAAAATTAGGATCATTTTTAATGATGGGCTTAATTGGTATTATTGTTGCATCAGTTGTTAACATGTTTTTAAAATCTTCAATGATGGATTTTGTAATCTCAATTCTTGGTGTTTTAATTTTTGTAGGCCTTACTGCTTATGACACTCAAAAAATTAAAAATATGTATGTATCAAGTGATACAGGAGAGTTGATGAGTAAAAAAGCTTTAATGGGTGCTTTAACTCTTTACCTAGACTTTATAAATTTATTTATAATGTTGTTAAGATTATTTGGCCAAAGACGATAGTATTTTTATTTCTTAAGGTTTTTCCAATTAGTATTTTTAAGTAGAATTTCTAAATCAAAAGAATTTTTTAAAACTTTACTGTTAGAATCTGTAATTAAATATTTTAGATTTTTATTGCTGGGTTTAAAGTTTTTACAAATTTTATACAAAGCATTCTCTGCTGCATTTTTAAAGACACTAAAGCTAACTTGCCTGTTAGAAATATTTAAACCATAGTCTTTCCATGATCCTTCAGAGACCATTTTTGCATATAGATCTAAAATTATTTTAAGTTCATTTTTTTCAAAAAATTGTCTTTCTTCTATTTGTTTGTGAGGATTATTGATGACTAGCTTTAAATTTCTATTCATCGAGTTTGTGTTTATTAATCAATGATATCTGAAACCCTGTAAAGACAAGGGTTATTGGCAACATTCCCCATACCTTAAAATTAACCCAAAACTCCTCTGTTTGAGTTCTCCACACACACTCATTAAGGATTGCAAGGCAGAAGAAAAAATACATCCATCTTTTATTTAATAATTCCCAACCTATGTCAGTTAGGGAAATTGATTTACCCATTATCTTTTTAAGAACAGGTTCATTTGTAAAATATTTTCCAAAGTATAAAGCAAGGGCAAATAAAATATTTATGATTGTTGGTTTTACATAAAGAAAAACTGGATCGTTAAAATAAATTGTTAGACCACCAAAAAATGTAATTAAGACACCACTTATTAAAGGCATCATGGGTATTTTTTTTTCAAAAAACCAGACAACTATTAGTGCAATTAATGTTGCAACTATAAGTGGAGGAATTGCAACTGCTAGGTTTTTATCATTGTTATAATAATAATAAAAAAATATAGCTAAAGGCCCGAAGTCTGTGGCAAATTTAAGAAAAGATTTATTCACTTGACAGATATTAACATAATAAAAAAAATATAAATGTTTTTTATTGATTTTTATTTTTAAACCCCCATATTAATAGGAATGACAATCCAAAAAGCAAAATTTTCAATAGGCGACATTGTAAAACATAAACACTTTGAGTTTAGGGGTGTGATTTATGATGTGGATTTCGAATTTAATAATTCTGAAGAATGGTATCAATCTATTCCAAAGAATGTTCGTCCTAGAAAAGATCAGCCTTTTTATCACCTGTTAGCAGAAAATGATGAAATTACTTATGAAGCCTATGTTTCAGAACAAAATCTATTAATGGATGATTCTGAAGATCCAATTAAACACCCTTTAATTGAAGAGATTTTTTCTGGTAAAAGAGGTTCTAGCTACTTTAAGCCCTCTAATTAATTCTTTTTTCAAACACAATTAATTCAAATCTTCGACATATATAGTTGCTATCTATAATCATGTTCTGATCAGGAGTGTTAAATAACGTTTTTATCATTATTGACTCCCTCTGCATTCTTGATCAGGATGACTTTCCATAATAAAAATTAAATTATCTTTTTTTGATATATATAATTTAAAAATGTTTAAATATTTTGAGCCTAATAAAATTTTTGCAATAACCTCTAAAGCACCAAAGTACGTTTTATTTTTATTTATTATTGTCTTAACAATTGGCTTAACCGAAGCGCTTATACTTTCACCTGAAGATTATAAACAAAGTGATGCAGTAAGAATTATGTATGTTCATGTACCGGCTGCATGGATATCACTTGGAATATTTTCAAGTTTAGCTTTATTGTCTGTTGGAAGTTTTGTTTTTAAAAATAAAAATTTTGCTCTAATTGCTAAAAGTTTAGCACCTTCAGGATTTATATTTAATATCATTGCATTAGTTACAGGTTCTATTTGGGGAAAACCAACTTGGGGTACCTGGTGGGCTTGGGATGCAAGAATAACTTCTATGCTAATTTTAGCTTTATTTTACGGAATGTATTTATTGGCTTGGAGAATTTATGATGACAAAGAACAGGTAATTAAAGTTACCTCTTTGATTGCAATTTTAGGAGTGGTGAATGTTCCTATCATTAAATTTTCTGTAGATTGGTGGAATACGTTACATCAACCAGCTTCAATTAATATTTTATCAACCAACACAGCAATTCATCCATCAATGCTAGTCCCATTGGGCATTATGACTGCGGCATTTGCCCTTTTTTCATTACTCATTTTTTTGATGAAATATAATGCAGAACTGATAAAAATTAAAAATAAAGGATTAGATAGATTATGATAAATGAAATAATTTCAATGAATGGATACGGAGCTTACGTATGGTCAGCTTTTTCATTTACATTGATTAGTTTTACAGCCCTGTACTTTGTAACTAAGTTACAGCTTTTAAAAGAGCAAAAAAGATTTGCTTCTAAATTTGGTTCTCTAAATGTTGAGAAAGCAAGAGCTGCAAGATCACAAAATATTAATAGAGAAATATTATCCAATACATCAAATATTTAACTAATAAACCATGTATGGTAAAAAAGTTAAATTACGATTTGTATTCTTAGCTTCAATCTTAGCCTCAGTAATTTTAGCAGTTTTTTTAGTTTTACAATCATTAAAAGAAAACGTTGTATATTTTCAGTCTCCGTCTGAAATAAAATCTTTAATAGAATTAAATAAAAAAAAAATAAGAGTGGGTGGGATGGTTAAAGAACAATCGATTTTTATAGATTCTGATAAAGTTAATTTTGTTATTACTGACTTTAAAAATGAAATTAATGTTGTTTATTCAGGGGCAGTACCCAATTTATTTGCTGAAGGAAAAGGAGTGGTTGCGGAAGGTTTTTTAAAAGATAAGAATTATTTTACAGCTACTAAAATTTTAGCAAAACATGATGAAAATTATATGCCCCCAGAAGTTAAAAAAGCTATGGGAGATAAATAAATTGATAGCTAATCAGATAGGTTATTATTCTTTAATTTTAGGGTTGTTACTTTCTGTGTTACTTTGTGGAGTATCAATTAAAGACTTAAATAAAACTAATAAGCAGATTAACCAAAATATATTATCTCTATCATTTCTACAGTTAGTTTTTGTAATTGTGAGCTTTTTGAGTTTGATTATATCTTTTATAAACTCAGACTTTAGTAATGAGACAGTTTTTAATAATTCTCACACAACTAAACCATTATTCTATAAAATCTCAGGAACTTGGGGAAACCATGAAGGAAGCTTATTATTATGGTTATTAGTATTAACTTTGTTTATTTTTTTGTTTTTAATTAAATCAAGAGAGCAGCCTAAAAAATATAGAATTTTAACTTTATTATTTCAGCAAATAATAATTATTGGGTTTTTCTTATTTGTATTAATGACATCTAATCCTTTTAATTATTTATTCCCAATTCCCAATGAAGGTCTTGGTCTTAACCCAATTTTACAAGATCCAGCTTTAGCAATTCATCCCCCAATTTTATATTTAGGTTATGTCGGTACCTCTATAATATTTTCATCATCTCTTGCTGCAGTTACGCAAAACTATGTTTCAAAAAAATGGGGACAGCATATTAAAAAATGGGTTTTAGTTTCTTGGATTTTTCTAACTATAGGGATCATGCTTGGATCAATTTGGGCATATTACGAACTAGGATGGGGAGGTTTTTGGTTTTGGGACCCAGTTGAAAATGTTTCCTTAATGCCATGGCTAACATTAACTGCATTATTACATTGCATTGTCGTGTTAGAAAAAAGAGCAACACTAACATCTTGGGCAGTTATATTATCCATTACAACATTTACCTTAAGTATGTGTGGAACTTTTTTAGTAAGGTCTGGAATATTAAATTCTGTACATACATTTGCTAATGACCCTGCAAGAGGTATTTTTATATTAATATTTTTATTTGCACTAATTGTCTTATCAGTAGGAATATTTTTTATATTTCATAAAGAAAATAATAAAAGCTCAAATAATTTCTTTTGGCTTAGTAGAGAAACTTCCATCTTAATAAATAATTGGTTTATGATGTATTTTTTATCTGTTGTTTTAATAGGTACGGTATACCCAATTTTTTTAGATGTAATATCTAGTGAAAAAATATCAGTAGGGCCTCCTTTTTACCAAAAATTAATTGTTCCTTTTTTAATACCATTTCTATTATTTATGTCTCTTGGACCAAGACTTAAATGGATTAAGTCAAAAATTGAAAATAAGAGCTCCCTTATTATCACATTTATAATTTCGGTAATGTTAACTTTTTTTATTATTAAAAATTTAACTGCTGACTTACTCCTTTATACAGTTTTAATTTCTGCTGCTTTTTTTCTATTCTTTACAACTTTAAAGGAATTATTTATTAAAAAATTTAATAATATTTCTCAAACGGTTTCACACTTTGGTTTTAGTTTATTAATATTAAGCATTCTATTTAATAGTATTTTATCCTCAGAAATTATAACCAACATAAAAATTGGTGAAAAATATGATTATAGTAAAGGTGAAATTTTTTTTAAAAAGATAGAGGAAAGTAAAGAAAGTAACTTTAAATCCATCATTGCCTATTTTGAAATAAAAGATAAAAATGGAAAAACTGTTAAATTAAAACCTGAGATTAGAATTTATAATCAACCTGTAATCATTACTAGTGAGGCAGATATAAAAACAACACTATTAGAAGATAAGTTCTTAGTAATGAACCTTGTAAAAGGTAATGAATATTTCAATATTAGATATCAAGTAAAACCATTTATGGTTTGGATATGGATCTCTGTTTTACTATTAAGTCTTGGTGGATTAATGAGTTTATTAAAAAGAAAAATATGAAAAATAAGTTTAGCTTATTTATTATAGTTATTTTTTTAAGCTTTTGTTTTGTTATTTTTTATAAAGGATTAGATACTCCAAATAATTACACTCCTAAAGTTAATGAGAAAAAAAATATCCCAACTTTTGAAGCTAAGGACTTTTATTCAAATAATTACATAAATTCAGATGAAATTTTTGAAGAGAACATTTTTTATATTGTAAATATTTGGGCATCCTGGTGTGTGCCTTGCAGAACAGAGCACCCATTATTAATGCAACTAAGTAAAAATCAATCGATTAAATTAATTGGATTGAATTATAGAGACAATTTTAATAATGCAAAAAAATTTATTGATGACATTGGTAACCCATATTCTAGAATTTTAATTGATAAAGATGGAACCTTAGGAGTTGAATTTGGGGCATATGGAGTTCCAGAAACTTTTTTAATAGATAAAAATAAAAATATAATTAAAAAATTTGTTGGTCCAGTCAATCAAGAAACTATTAATGAGATTAAATTAATTATTAAATGAAAATTTTAAAAATATTTATAATCCTATTTTTAGCCACAAGCTTTTTTGAGTTAAAATCAGATGAAGAAAATGATGTTTTAAAAAATAAAATTTTAAAAAATATTCGTTGTTTAATTTGTCAGGGTCAGTCAGTATACGATTCTGAATCTGAATTTGCTTCTAGTATTAAACTAATTGTTGATAGAAAAATTAATGAAGGATTAAAAGAAAAGCAAATATATCAATTTTTAAGAGAAAAGTATGGTAATTGGGTTATTTTTGATCCTCAATTAAACAAAAACACTTATGTTTTATGGTTATTACCATTATTGTTATTTTTATTTGGTGGTGCAATAATGTATAAAAAAACTCAAAAAAAAAATGAAAAATAACCTTTATATTAAAATTTTATCAGCAGTAATTTTAACACTATTTTCTTTTAATGTTAGTGCTGAGGAAAATGTTAGTGAGCATCAATATAATTTTTATACTGGTAATTTTGATTTCAGTGACGATAAACAAAAAGCTATACTATTTGGATTTCAACACCAAAATGAAAATTTAGAAAGAAATACTTTCCTTGGAAATGCATCTCCTATCACAGGAGGGTTTATAACTGAAAATTCAGCTGCTTATGTGTATACAGGTGTTGAGTGGAATTATGCAATGGGTGATAAGATGAAATTTACTCCAAGTTTTGCTCCAGGATTTTACCATGAAGGTGATGGTAAAGATTTAGGTCATGCTTTAGAGTTTAAAACTGAGGTGCAATTGTCTTATTCAATTTCAGAAAGTACAAATTTAGGAATGTCATATAATCATATATCAAATGCGAGCCTAGGAGATAAAAACCCTGGGGCAAATAGTTATATGTTTAATTTACTAAAAAACTTTTAATATAACTTCATGAATTTAAACGATTGTCACAACTTTAGTGATTTTAGAAAATTAGCTAAGAAAAAATTACCATCACCTATATTTCATTACATTGATGGTGCAGCAGATGATGAAACTACTTATGAAAGAAATACGAGTTCGTTTAATGATGTGGACTTAGTTCCTAATGTTTTAAGAGGTGTTGAAAATGTTGATTTATCTACAACTATTTTTGGAAAAAAATTAGATCTACCTTTTTATCTTGCACCGACAGCACTACAGAGGTTATTTCATTATGATGGAGAAAGAGCAGTTGGAAAAGCAGCTCAAAAATTTAATACTATGTTTGGTGTTTCAGCTCTTGCAACTGTAAGTGTTGAGGAAATAGCTTCACTAGTTGATACACCAAAAATGTTTCAGTTTTATTTTCATAAAGACAGAGGTTTAAATGATTCATGTTTGGAAAGAGCAAAAGCTGCAAAATTTGATGTTATGGCTTTAACAGTAGATACAATAACTGGTGGAAATCGTGAAAGAGATTTAAGAACTGGGTTTACATCACCTCCAAAGCTTACACTTTCAAGTCTTTTTAGTTTTGCAACAAAACCAATGTGGGGAATAAATTATTTAACAAAAGGTAAATTTGAATTACCTCATCTTCAAGATTACGTAAAAGAGGGCACGGACACTAATACTTCAATAGGACAATACTTTTCTACTATGTTGGATCAATCCATGAACTGGAAAGATGCTGAAAAACTTTGCTCTCAATGGGGTGGGCATTTTGCGCTTAAGGGAGTGATGAGTGTTGAGGATGCAAAGCGTGCAGTAGATATTGGATGTACAGGAATAATGGTTTCAAACCATGGTGGAAGACAACTGGACGGATCTAGAGCACCTTTTGATCAGCTTGCTGAAATAGTGGATGCTGTTGGTGATAAATTAGATGTAATTTGTGAAGGTGGATTTCAGAGAGGAACTCATATGCTTAAAGCATTATCACTAGGTGCAAAAGCATGCTCAGGAGGAAGACTTTATTTGTATGCCTTAGCTGCCGGAGGACAAACAGGCGTTGAGAGAGCTATTGAAAAGTATAAGGCTGAATTAGTAAGGGATATGAAATTAATGGGTTGTACAAAAATTAGCGACCTAAACAGAGACAATTTAAGATTTAGAAAATAGTGAATTTAAAAGATTGTCACAATTATATTGACTTTAGAAAATTAGCTAAAAAAAAGTTACCTTCTCCAATTTTTCATTATATCGACGGTGGTGCAGATGATGAAAAAACTTTAAATAGAAATACAGATTCCTTTGATGATTGTGATCTAATTCCAAATATTCTTGCTAGTGTTGGTAAACCAGATCTTTCAACGACTGTTTTTGGAAAAAAAATTGATATGCCAATCTTTCTTTCCCCAACTGCCATGCAAAGACTTTATAATCATGAAGGAGATTTAGCTTCAGCAAGAGCTGCAGAAAAATTTGGAACCTTTTATAGTATGTCTACTATGGCCAATAATACTATTGAAGAGGTTGCTGATATTTCAAATGGTCCAAAATTATTTCAATTATATGTACATAAAGATCAATCAATTACTGACGACCTAATAGACAGATGCAAAGGGTCTGGTTTTAATGGCATGTGTTTGACAGTTGATACATTGGTTGCTGGAAACAGAGAAAGAGATCACAGAACTGGTTTTACTACTCCTCCAAAATTGACACTTCAAAGTTTAATTAGTTTTGCTATGAGACCTGAATGGGTATTCAATTATTTTACTCATAAAAAATTTGAATTATCCAATGTTAAAAATAAAACAGATAAAGGAACAAATATTTCAAAATCAGTTATCGAATATATAAACGAACAATATGATCCGGCTATGAATTGGAAGGATGCTGAATATTGCGTAAAAAAATGGAATGGTCCTTTTGCATTAAAAGGAGTGATGTCAGTTAATGATGCAAAAAGAGCAATAGATATTGGCTGTACAGCAATAATGATTTCTAATCATGGTGGTAGACAATTGGATGGTTCAAGGTCACCCTTTGACCAGGTCAATGCAATTAGAGAGGCTGTTGGAGATAAATTAGAGATTATTTTAGATGGCGGTGTAAGACGTGGAACTCATGTTTTAAAAGCTTTAGCAGCTGGCGCAACTGCTTGTAGTTTTGGAAAAATGTTTTTATTTGCTTTAAGTGCTGGGGGTCAACCAGGCGTGGAACGTCTATTGCAAAACATGCATGATGAAATTAATAGAAATATGGTATTGATGGGTTGTAAAAATTTAAAAGAGCTAGATATATCAAAATTAATCTATAGGAGATAAAATTACTTCTCAAAATTAGTTATAAAAAAAATAAATTAATTTAAAAAAAATAAATAATAGAATTAGATATGAAATTAGCAAAAAACTTAGAAAGATTAGGGACTGAAAGTGCATTTAGTGTTTTAGCTGAAGCTAAAGCGTTAGAGGCTAAAGGAAATCCAATGATACACTTAGGGTTAGGGCAACCTGATTTTAAAACACCAAAACATGTTGTTGAAGCAGCAAAAAAAGCTTTAGATGATGGTCATCATGGATATGTAATGTCTAATGGTATTCCAGAGTGTAGACAAGCTGTTACAAGATGGATTAAAAAACGCTATAGTGTTGATGTAGATTTTGAAAGAATTCTAATCATGCCAGGTGGAAAACCTACAATGAGTTATGCAATTCAATGTTTTGGAGAACCAGGTGCTGAAATAATTCATCCAACTCCTGCTTTTCCAATTTATGAGTCGATGATTAATTATACTGGCTCAACATCTGTACCTTATGATTTAACTGAAGATAAAGATCTTAAGTTTAATCCAGAAAAAATTTTATCATTAATTACTGATAAAACTAGATTGTTAATATTAATTAATCCAAACAACCCAACAGGAAGTTTTGTAGAAAAAGCTGATATTGATGTGTTAGCCGAAGGTTTAAAAAAATACCCACATGTAACTATTTTAAGTGATGAAATTTATAGTAGACAAATTTTTGATAACAAAGAAATGCCTTCATTTTTTAATTATCCTGAATTAAGAGAAAGACTAATTGTATTAGAGGGTTGGAGCAAAGCATACTCAATGACTGGATGGAGACTAGGATGGAGTTTTTGGCCAAAAGAATTAGTGCCCCATGTAAATAAACTTTTAATTAATAGTGTATCTTGTGTTAATGCAGCAGCACAATTTGCAGGAATTGCAGCATTAGATGGCCCAGATGACTCTATTAATGAAATGATGGTAAAATTTACAGAAAGAAGAAAACTAATTCATGAAGGCTTAAATAGTTTACCGGGTGTAGAGTGTAGTTTACCTGGTGGGGCTTTTTATGCATTTCCTAAAGTAATAGGAACAGGAATGGATGGATCAGAGTTTTGTAAAAAAGCCATGCATGAAGCAGGAGTAGCAATAGTACCAGGTACTGCTTTTGGTAAAACTTGCCAAGATTATGTAAGATTTAGCTTCGCTGCTTCTCAAGACAATATTTCTCAAGCTTTGGAGAATATTAAGAAAATGCTTTCTAAATAGGCTGTATTTTTTTAAAAAACTTTACTAGTATCATTACAATGAATGAATTAGTCCAAACTGAATTAAAAAAAATCTTTAATGGAAGATTTTCAACCTCAGAATCAACAAGAGCTAATTATGCAAGAGGAGAGGATACTTATGAGCCAGTATTATCTAAAGCAGTAGTTTTTCCAGAGACCAATGAAGAAGTGTCTAAAATTTTAAAATTATGTAATGAAAATAAAATTCCTGTTGTTCCATTTGGTACTGGAACTTCTCTAGAGGGAAATGCCGTTGGTAACTCTAATGGCATAACTATTTCATTGGAAAAAATGAACAAGGTTTTAAGTGTCAACGCTGAAGATTTTGATTGTAGAGTACAAGCCAATGTTACCAGAAAACAATTAAATGAATATTTAAGAGAAGATGGGGTATTTTTTCCTATTGATCCAGGGGCTGATGCAGCTATTGGTGGAATGGCATCAACATCCGCATCTGGAACAATGGCAGTCAAGTATGGAACAATGAGAACTGTAATTTCAGGATTAACAGTAGTACTTGCTAATGGAGATATAATTAAAACAGGTTCTAGAACAAAAAAATCTTCTGCCGGTTATAATTTAACAAATTTATTTATTGGATCTGAGGGTACACTTGGAATAATCACAGAAGTACAAGTAAGACTGTCTCCAATTCCAGAAAGTATAATGAGTGCAGTTTGCTATTTCCCAGATTTAGACTCAGCAGTACAAACAGCCCAAGAGGTAATCCAATATGGAATACCAATTGCTAGAATAGAAATGCTAAATAAAGATCAGATGGAAATAAGTATAAAATATTCAAAATTAGAAAACATAAAAGCATCTCCTACATTATTTTTTGAATTTCATGGGAGTGAAAGTTCAAATAAGGAAGCAATAAAACTAGTTGAAGAATTATCCAAAAATAATGGAGGGGGAGATTTTAAATGGGCTGTGTCCTTAGAGGAAAGAAATAAGTTGTGGCAGGCAAGGCATGATGTTTATTGGTCCGTAAAGGCCCTTGGTAATAATATGAAAGTATATTCAACTGATGTTTGTGTACCCATTTCAAATTTAGTTGAGTGTATTTCGTGGGCAGAAAAAGAAGTTAAAAAACACGATCTTATTGCACCTATGGTTGGGCATGTTGGTGATGGAAACTTTCATTCAATAATTTTATTTGACCCAAATGATAAGGAAAAACAAAAAAAAATTAGAAAATATAGTGATGACCTAATAAGTAAGGCTCTTGAATTAGAAGGAACAATAACTGGAGAGCACGGAATCGGTTTACAAAAAAAACATTATTTATTGAAAGAACATCCAGATAATATACCTGTTATGAAATCTATAAAACGTAGTTTAGATGTAAATAATATTATGAATCCTGGCAAGGTATTTGACCTAAATTAATATGAAAAAAATATTAGTCACAAGAAAATTGATAAAGGATAGTGAAGAAAAAGCTTCAAAAATATTTGATTCAAAACTTAATGGTAATGATGAGTTATATTCTCAGTCAAAACTTATTGAATTAAGTGAAGGTTATGATGCAATATTAACTTCTTTAACTGACAAGATGGATGAAGATACCATAAGCAAACTACCAGACAGTATCAAGGTAATTTCTAATTTTGCAGTTGGATTTGGAAACATTGATTTAGAAGCAGCTAAGAAAAAAGGAATAGCAGTAACTAATACGCCAGAAGTTTTATCGGATGCTACAGCAGAGATTGGAATTTTATTAATTCTTGGAGCATGCAGAAGAGTACCAGAAGGTATTCAAGCTGCAAAAGAAAGTAACTGGAAATGGTCAGCAGATTATTTAATAGGAAAACAGTTAACAGGTTCAAGACTTGGAATCTTAGGTATGGGAAGAATAGGACAAAAGATTGCAAAAATAGCAAAATCTTTAGGTATGATTATTCATTATCATAATAGATCAAAACTAACTGAAGAAAAAGAACAGGGCGCTATATATCACGACAGCATCAAAAGTCTTTTTGGAGTTTCGGATGTATTATCAATTTGTTGTCCTGCAACAAAAGAAACAGAAAATTTAATTAATAAAGAAACATTAGAATATTTCCCAACAGGTGCTGTTATAACAAATGTAGCTCGTGGAGATATTGTTGATGATGAAGCTTTAATAGATGTTCTAAATAGAAGAAAAATTTATGCAGCAGGTCTTGATGTTTACAAAGGGGAACCAAACTTAAACCCAGGTTACTTAAAAATTAAAAATGTTTTTATTTTACCTCACCTTGGAAGCGCAACAAAGCACACAAGAATTGCTATGGCTAATCTTGCTATTGATAATATTGATGAGTTTTTTAAAACTGGAAGTTGCAAAAATAAAGTAAATTAATTTAGATAGTTTTTTTCTATAAAGCTCAATATCTATATACTTTTAAGGTCTATTTTTTCCCGTATTTTTTTATTACAATTTTGTAGTAATATTAATCATTGATTAATTAAATTTTTATATACTAATTTAAAATAGAATAAATGAGTGATCAAACTGATAGAGACAAAAGAATACTTTCAAAATTAAACCTAGATAAGCTACCATTTGAAATATCATCAAAGAATTTTTTCATAATATGGGGAAAAATGTTTCAAAATTTAAAACCTCTTTTTATATATAAAGAAGGTGAATATGCGTTGAAGTGGTGTTTATCCACAAATAAAAGAATGAGAGTTTTTTTGAAAATATTTGAAGCAAACGAAGAGGGGTATGAAGTTTATAAGGAGAGTATTGCTAGTCAATTACCACAATTCTCATATAAAACGGTAGCAAAAATTATTGATGATGGAATGAAAAAAGGATATTATTTAAATTTAGCCCCCAGAACAGTAATATCAACTGACAAAAAAATTAGAAATATTAGACCCTCAGAGGAATTAGTTGTGCAGTTTATAAATTGGAGCATAGATATAATTAATAATTTAATAGACTTTCAAAAAAAATTGAAATAATTGAACGAACCCAAAACTACGTAGATTTTATTATACATAAAATATTCACGTTAATTACCACTGTATACTTTAACCTTTAAACTTGAGACACTTTTTTTTTAATAAACTATAGAGGAGAGAAGATAATGAAAAAAATACTTTCAATAATAAGTACTTTTTTGTTCGTAAGCTCAATTGCTACTTCTGTTTTTGCCGCTGGCGATGAGGCAACAATTAAAAAGTTAAGTAGCATGTACAAATCAGGTGACGAGGCACAAGCAATTGTAATTCCACAAGATACTAAATTTGCTGCAAATATTAGAAAAAATATTTTGCCAAATATTAATATGCCGGCTGGATTTAAAATTGATATATTTGCTGTAGTGCCTGATGCGAGACACATGGCTGTTGCAAGAAATAAAACAACAGTATGGATTGGAACAAGAAAAGATAAGGTTTGGCAAGCAACCGATAGAGATATGGATAATGTTGCTGATTCAGTAATGCAATTTGCTGCAACTGTTAAGTTTGACGTCCCCAATGGTGTTTGTTTCAGTGATGATGGACATTTGTATGTAGCAGAAAGAAACAGAGTTTTATGGTTCCCAGCTGCTGAGTATTTTGGTGAACAAACTGACACTGTAGCTGTACCAATCATTGCTCAAGGTAATTTGATACCAGTTGAAGAGGAATCTTATAACCACACTGCTAGAGTTTGTGCCGTTAATAAAGCAGACAATAAACTTTATGTTAGTTTGGGTCAACCACACAACGTAGCTCCAGCAGACAAATTGGATCTATACCAAGAAGTAGGAATTGGTGGAATGATTAGCTTTAATCGTTTCCCAGGAGAACTTGATAGAAAAGTTGTAGCCACAGGAATAAGAAACTCTGTTGGACATGCTTTTAATCCTAAGGATGGATCTTTATGGTTTACGGATAACCAAGTTGATGGCATGGGAGATGAAACTCCCCCAGGTGAACTGAATAAAATGCCTAAAATGGGTATGTGGTATGGTCACCCTTATACAGGTGGTGGAGAAGTTAGAACCAATGAGTATAAAGGAAAAACAATTCCAAAAAAAGATGCTGATAGATATGTTAAGCCTCAAGTTGAGATGATAGCACATGCAGCAGACTTAGGAATGATGTTCTATACTGGAAAACAGTTTCCAAAAAAATACCATAATGCAATCTTTAGTGCACAACATGGTTCATGGAACGCTGTAAAGCCAAGAGGTGCTAGAGTTATGGTTACTTATCTTGATTCAAAAGGCAATGCTGCAAAGACGGAGCCTTTTGCTGATGGTTGGATGACTGAAATGGGCACTTATCTAGGTAGACCAGTTGATGTTCAACAATACTTTGATGGCTCTATATTAGTTTCAGACGATAAAGCTGGAATAATATACAGAATATCATACGCAGGATAAAAAATATAAATTAGGGGACCGGTTTAATCTCCGGTCCTTTTTTTAAACAAAAATTTAAAAGAGAAAATTATGATCAAAAAAATATTAATAATTATATCATTTTTAGCAATTTGTACGGGTGCAAGTTTTGCAAATACGGATGAAAAAAAAATATGCACAGGTTTTGGTAAGTGGACAGAGGATGGAGAATATAAAGTTATAAGAAGCAAGTGCATTACTCAAAAAGAATATCAGGCATCATTAAATGCACCTGATTATCTTTGTAAATATTATCAAAAATCTATCTGGAAAGAATCTGAAAGAGCTTATGGTAAAAAACAATATAAATACACAGATTCAAGCTTAGCAAAGATAAATGTCCTTAAAGCTGAAGGAAAAACCTTGTGTGAAGCTGGAAAACTAAAAGAGGGAGAGGCAAAATTAGTAGAAGCAATTAAAATAATCAGTCACACAAGAATGAATTAATGAAAAAATTTTTTATTATTTTATTTAGTATTTTTTCAATATTTTCTTCAGTTGTGTATGCTGACACGCAGGCAGAGTCAGGTTCTGTCGCTGCAACTATTAGTTCGAGTTTAACTGATGAACTAAGACTAGGAAAAGAAAAGGTACAGACAATATGCTCAGCTTGTCACGGTCTGGATGGAGTAGCGGCATCGGGTGGTAACTCTGTAATTATTCCTAATTTAACTGCTCAACATAAGGACTATTTGATTGCAAAACTTAAAGATTATAAATCAAAAAGATTAGATCACCCTCAAATGACAATTATAGCTCAAATGTTAACCGATGAAGAAATTGTTGCTGTATCTGAATGGTATTCAAGAATAAAAATAACAATATTCGATCCACAATTAATTTTATCAAAACCGAGTAAATAGTTCTTAAATAGTTTTAGTGAAACATTTTCCAACACCTATTTGCCCGCCGCCTTGTTCATCAAAATACGTGTTGGAGTATTTTGCAAACTTGGTTATTTTATTGAATGTAAATATATTTATCATTTTATGATCTGAGAAATAGCCTACCAACACTCGATTATTGTTTAAGATTATTTTAAATGAGTATAAATATTTTTTTGTTTCCTTATCCAAAACTTTAATCTCATTATTATTTAAAACATAAAAATCATAGTCTATAATTTTCTGACTCCATTCATTTTTATCTGTTTCATAAAATTTAGTGTTCATTTTACAAAAATGCTCTAGCTTTTTTTCTTCAGCAATAGAATTGTGTGAAAATATAAGTATTGATAATATAAAAAAATACTTCATATTAATTTTAATTAAAAAAATAACCTTTCGACAAACCAATAAAAACCAATAGCTGCAATGATCAGCGAAAGAGGTCTGGTAACTCTATTACGATACCAAGATTTATTTTGAAATAGTAGTGCAATAAAAATATAAGATAATAAAATCACACTAATTTGACCAAGTTCAACACCAGCATTAAAAGAAATTAGACTTGAAATAAATAAACCCTCTGAAATTCCAATTTCATTTAAAACCCCAGCAAACCCTAATCCATGAAGTAACCCGAAAATAAAAATTATATAGGGTCTCAATTTTTTTAAATTTTCAGTAAATAGATTTTCAATTGCAACAAAAGTAATGGATAGGGCTATTATAGGCTCAACAGTTGTTGAGGGTATTTTGATAATATCTAACACACCCAAGAATAAAGTAATCGTATGAGCTAAAGTAAAAATTGAAACTTGTAAAATTAAAGGCCTTAATTTTGCTGAAAGTAGAAATAAAGCTAAAACAAACAGTATATGATCTAAGCCTTTAGGTATTATGTGTTTAAATCCTAGATAAATATATGTTTTGATATTTTCACTAAGTTTTTCTTTTATTTTTTTCTCTGAACTAAACCAGTTAGATTGGTTTCCTGTCTCTATTAACTTTGAGTACAAATCCTCATTATTAATTGAATTCACTCTTAAAATAATTGATCCTAAACTTTTATCCCAGAAAAATTTTAAATTTTCTTCTTTTAAGTTCTTGGTTTCAAAATCTATAATAGTGTCTCTAGCGATACTAATATTACCAATTTCAGGAATATCTATATTGGTCATGACTAAATTATAATTATGATTGGCTGACTTTAAATAAACTCTATTTTCAATATTTTTTATCTTAGAATTAAATTTTTTAATTAACTCAACAGCACTCATATTTCTTAAATTCTCATATTCATCTGATTCTTTTGAATCTTTCGTATTGGTGTGGTTTATACCTACACCAGCAATAATAGCCTCAAGATTTAATCGGATTGATAGAGTGGCATTTATGATATTGTTTTTTTCATAAATATTAAGATTTGCAATTGCTGGACGCAGTTCATGAGCATAGGATGATTTAATGAAAAGTAATAAAAATATGAATATCTTAAAAAACATTAACTTATTAAATCAGATTTTTTATTTTTTTGTAATCTTATTATTAACTGTTTTTTTAAAATTTAATGCACAAGCACACGAATTATGGCTTGAGCCAGTTAACTTTAAATTTAACAACAAAGAAGTGTCTAAGATCCATATTAATATAGGTCAAAATTTTATGGGTTCCCCGTTTGGTTATTATGATCCAAATAAAAAAAATTTATATTTAGAAAACATAAATAAAGTAAAAGATTTACCCCAGAGAGATGGAAATTTTCCAGCAATTCAAACGTTAATTTTAGACCAAGGTTTTCATATATTAAATTATGAAACAAATTATGAATTTTTAAAATATGAATCTGTAGAAAAGTTTAAAGATTTTTTAAAAGAACAAGATCTTGAGAGTGCTGTAGGTAATTTTGATACAAATAAAATCCCCACAGAAAGTTATAGAAGATTTGCAAAAGCATTAATGACAGATGGAAATAAAAGTTTTTTTATTCAAAAACCAAAATTAGACTTTGAGATTATTGCTTTAACTTCACCACATAAGTTACAGGAGGAGATATTTGAGTTTCAGTTATTTGAAAAAGGTAACCCTCTAGAAAATTGGAAGATTACCATTTTCAGCAGAGATGAAGAAAATAACTATAAGGAAATTGTAAAAACAAACCCAAATGGAGTGGGAAAGATAAAAATTTTTGACAACAGAACTTATTTAATAAGTGCTTTAAAGTTGGACAAAGCAAACTATATAGAAAAACTAAAATACAAATCAGACTGGTTTAGTTTATGGGCAACACTTGTTTTTAAAAAGTAATAATATTTTATATACAATTCAAAGTTGAATACTTATTAATGATATTTTAAATTAGCCCTAATTAGTAACACTTATTTAATGTTTGCGGTGTTAAATACCGTAGACTCTAATACCTAACTATGCTTAATTATTTATAGTTAATTAACTAATATAAACAACAAGGAGAGAGAAATAATGATTAAAGAAAAAAAATCATTGAAGAATTCAACTTCTTCAAGACGTAAGTTCTTTAAGACTGCTGCTAAAGCCGGTGCTGTAGCTGCAGCTACTGTTGCAATGCCAAATATTGCAACTGCAGGATCTCACGCTACTGTATTAAAGATGCAAGCTGCTTGGCCTTCAGGCGCAAACATCTTTTTTGAAATGGCGCAAGACTACTGTAACATGGTTAGCGATATGTCAGGTGGATCACTTAAAATTGATCTTCAGCCTGTAAACGCAATCGTTAAAACTTCAGAAATCGGAGCAGCAGTAAGTGATGGAATCGTTGATATGGGTCACTGGGTGACAGCATATTGGTACGGTAAAAATGCTGCAGCTTCACTTTTTGGAACTGGTCCTTCATACGGAATGTCATCTCAAGAAGTTATGGGATGGATGGAACGTGGTGGTGGAAGAAAATTATATGAAGAAGCAGTAGCTAGTGTTGGATTTAATTACACTGGATTTTTTCATATGCCTATGCCAGCACAACCTTTTGGTTGGTTCAAAAAGAATGTAACTAAAGTATCTGATGTTAAAGGCATGAAGTATAGAACAGTTGGTCTAGCGACTAACGTTTTAACTGCTATGGGAATGGTCGTAAGACAATTACCAGGTGGTGAAATTCAACCAGCAATGAAAACTGGTTTGATTGATGCTGCTGAGTTTAACAACCCAACATCAGACTCACAGTTTGGAATGCAAGATGTCTCTAAACACTATCACTTAGGAAGTTTCCACCAATCTCAAGAAATGTTTGAAATTCCTATGAACACTAAGAGACTGAAAAGCCTTTCACCTGCTCATCAAGCTATCTTAAAAAACGCTGCTTATGCTGCGAATACAGATAACTACTTCAAAGCGCTTGTTAGATATTCTGACAGTTTAGCTGAGTTGATGAACACACATAAGGTTAACGTTTACCAAACATCTGATGCCATTTTAGCTGAACAGTTAAAAGGTTGGGATAAAATTGTTGGAGAATTCTCTGCAAAAGATGCATTCTTCAAGAAGGTAATCGACTCTCAAAAAGCATATGCTAAGAAAGTAATGAAGTACTTGCTGATGAATCAGCCTAATTACAAACTAGCTTATGAAAATGAGTTTGGCCCAATTGGAAAAGTTAAAATTTAATTAACTTTTTAATATTTTAAGAAGGGGGTCTCGGCCCCCTTTTTTTATAGTACAGTTTTAAATAAAATTAGAGTATCCTACACAAATCATGATGAGAGCTTATATAAAATTAGCTGACACGTTAAGCACTTCAATAGGTAAGGCTTTTTCTTGGTGCATTGTTATTCTGATGGGAGGAACTTGCTATGAAGTAGTAATGGCCTATGCATTTAACAAGCCAACATTGTGGAATTTTGACTTCAGTATGCAGATGTATGGTGCAATATTAATGATGTCAGGTGCTTATTGTTTGGCGACAGAATCTCATGTCAGAGGAGATGTAATTTACCGTTTATTTAAACCAAGAACACAAGGTTGGATTGATTTAATACTTTATTTTATTTTCTTTTTCCCTGGTGTAATAGCTTTAGCATTTTATGGATTTGAATATGCGGCTCTTGCTTGGAAAATTAAAGAGACAAGCTGGAGTAGCCCAGCACAGATTAATATTTATATGGCAAAATCTTTGATACCAGCAGCAGGAATATTTTTAACTATACAGGGAGTTGCTGAAGTGTTTAGAGCAATTATTTGTATTCAAACAGGACATTGGCCAGCAAGAATGGTTGTTGCAGAAGAGACAGAAAAAATTTTAATGAGAACAGCACAAGACGAGGATCAAAAAGATGTTATTTAGTTTAACAAATCCAGAAGTAGCTATCCTAATGATGGGATTATTTTTGTTTGCAGTATTATTAGGTTTTCCAATTGCATTTACCTTAATGGCAATGGGAATAGGATTTGGATATTATGCTTATTATGATCCTGCTTTGATGGATCATATATTTGATAATAGAATATTTTCATTATTTGTAAAAAATACATACACAGTTATGGATAATAATGTCCTCACCGCTGTGCCTCTATTTTTATTTATGGGGTATCTAGTTGAAAGAGCTGGAATTGTATCAAAATTATTTTTTGCCATAAGACTTGCAGCTCATAGATTGCCAGCTTCAATGGCTGTAGCTGCTCTAATAACATGTACTTTATTTTCAACAGCAACAGGAATTATTGGTGCTGTTGTAACTTTAATGGGCTTACTTGCATGGCCTGCAATGGTTAAAGCAGGATATGATAAGAAATTTGCATCAGGTGTAATTTGTGCAGGGGGATGTTTAGGTATTTTAATACCACCAAGCATTATGTTAATTGTTTATTCGGTAATTGCTCAGCTATCACCTTTAAGATTATTTGCAGCAGCAATTTTCCCAGGGCTTTTACTAGCAGGACTATACATAGCTTATGCTGTAATTAGAGCTTGGATGGATCCATCAATTGCACCTAAACCAAATGCAGCTGATATTCCACCTAGAGCAGAAATTTTAAAAGAAGTGTTAGTTTCTTTCGTACCTCTTTTTGGCTTAATAATGCTGGTACTTGGAACAATTCTGGCAGGTATAGCAACACCAGCAGAGGCTGCAGCAGCAGGAGCTTTTGGTGCAATACTTTTATCTTGGTTTTACAAAACTCTTAAATGGCAAAGTTTTAAAGAATCTGTTTTTCTAACAGCAAAAACTACAGCAATGATCATGTGGTTATTTATTGGTTCTTGGACTTTCTCTTCAGTATTTTCTTATTTAGGTGGTCATGAAATTTTTGAGCATTTCTTTAAATCAATAGAAATAACAACTTGGCAGTTTTTAATCATTACACAAATAATAATTTTTCTTTTGGGTTGGCCATTAGAATGGACTGAAATTTTAATTATATTTGTTCCAATATTTTTACCGTTGCTAGAAGTATTTAATGTTAACCCATATTTCTTTGCAATGTTAATTGCTCTAAATTTACAAACATCATTTTTAACACCCCCCATGGCCATGTCTGCCTATTATTTAAAAGGTGTTCAAAAAAATAATGTTGAATTAATGGAGATATTTGCAGGGATAATGCCATTCTTGGCAATAGTAATATTTGCGATGTTTCTTATGTATATGTTTCCAGGTATTGCTTTGTGGTTACCAGAAACATTATTTGCAGATTAGATAATTTAAAATGATAGATATATTTTCTCTTACAACCAATAAACTGGTTGAAAAATTAAAAGAAGGTGAAATTTCTTCTGTAGAAGCTTGCACTTTATATATTGAAAGAATTGAAAAGTTTGAAAAAGATGTAAAGGCTTGGGAATATTTTGATAAAAAAAAACTTTTAGAAAAAGCTGTAGAAGCAGATGAGTATAGAAAATCAGGAAAACCTCTGGGCTCACTACACGGACTACCAATTGCAGTTAAAGATATAATAGGTACTTTTGAAATGCCCACAGAATGTGGCACTCCACTAAGAAAAAAAATGCCAAGCTCACAAGACTCAGAAGTTGTTAATTTACTTAAGACAGCAGGAGCAATAGTGATGGGAAAAACTGTAACTACAGAGCTTGCATATTTTCATCCTGGAAAAACTACTAACCCACACGATAATTCAAGAACACCTGGAGGATCTTCAAGCGGTTCTGCAGCTGCAGTAGCAGCCCATATGGCACCACTAGCGATTGGATCACAAACTAATGGCTCAATTATTAGACCAGCTTCTTATTGTGGAGTTGTTGGTTACAAACCATCTTATGGATTAATTTCTAGGAGTGGGGTTATGAGGCAATCTGATAAATTAGATCACATAGGAGTGTTTGGAAAAAATGTTGAAGATGTTGCCTTATTTACAAAATCATTAATTAAAAAAGATTTATATGATTCATCAACTGTTCATTATGCGGCAGATGAAATGTTAAAGGTTTGTAAAAAAGGACCGATGTATGAACCAAAATTTATTTTTTATAAAACTAAAAACTGGAAAAATATTGACAAAGAATCACAAAAATCTTTTGAACTTTTTATAGAAACTTTTAAAAAAAATGTAGAAGTGTTCGATACACCTTCATATTTTGATGATATTCCAAAATACCATAAAATAATTCATGAAACTGATATGGCTAATAATTTTCAAGGTTATTATAAAAAGTCTAAAAAAAAACTCTCAAAAGAAATGGTGAGTGCAATCGAGAGGGGCATGAAGTACTCAGCTAAAGATTACGCGGAAGCCATTGATTTTATGAAAAGAAGTTATGAATCTTATAAGGAAGTTTTTGAAGATTATCATGGTGTATTAAGTCCATCTTCAGCAGGTGTTGCGCCTAAGGGTTTAAAGAGTACAGGAAGCCCAGAATTTTGTACTATCTGGACTTACATGGGGCTGCCCACTATTTCATTACCTTTACTTACTGGTGCAAATAATTTACCATTAGGCTTACAGTTAATTGGAGACAGACTAGATGATTTAAGGTTTTTAGGTGTAGCTAACTGGCTAGAAAAAAATTGTAAAAAATATGCTAAATAAAATAACAACACTTTTAGGTTCACTTCTTGCAACGCTATTTCTTGTTGGTCTTGCAACAACTTTAACGCGATCCTCAATGATAGGTTTTTGGGATGTGCTACCAGTATATATTTTAATGGCTATAGCAATTTTCATGATGTTTTACGAAGCCTTCTTCGATAAAAAATAATTTTTCAATTTTAGTGAATAATTCTAAAAATAACTATTTACCTTTTTTATTGTTATTTATTCAGCCAATTTTTATGGCTAGCAATTTGATAGTTGCAAGAGGAGGAGTTGAGTATGTACCCCCAATTTCTTTAGCTTTTTGGAGGTGGGCAGCCGTCTTCTTAATGTTGCTCCCTTTTACTTTTAGCTCTTTAAAAAAAAATTTTAAATTCGTAAAGCAAGAATATAAAAGAATATTTTTTATTGGTTCAATGGGTTGTGGTGTTTGTGGAGCTTTTCCATTTCTAGCTGGACAAACAACTACTGTTACCAACATGGGAATTATATATTCATCTTCTCCAATATTCATAATTCTTATTTCTAGTATTTTTTTTAAAGAAAAAATAAACTTTCTTAGAATTGTAGGACTTTTCTCTTGTTTGGTGGGTGTTTTTGCCATTATCATTAAGGGTGATTTATCTTTGTTAATAAGCCTCAAGTTTACAATTGGAGATTTATGGATGTTAGCTTCAGCAATAGGATGGGCTCTTTATTCTATTTATCTATTTTATTGGAAAACAAATCTAAAAATTTTTGACAGATTTACTTTAATTGCATTCTTCGGCATGGTCAGTTTGCTACCATTTTATTTGATAGAAGAGACCTTCTTTGTGAGAACCGTCTTTAATTCAGAATTTTTTATGTGGGTTTTATTTGCAGCTATATCACCAGGAATTATAGCATTCACTTTATATACAATGGCACAAAAGAAACTTGGTGCTTCAATTACTGGTTTTACACTTTATATTTTTACTGTTTATAGTGCTATTTATGGTTTTCTATTTTTTAATGAACAGCTTGAATATTACCACTATTTAGGAACAGTCTTGGTTTTTGGCGGTGTTTATTTAGTTAAAAAAAAAAGTAAATATGAAAAAAAAACTTAAAGTGTATTTATTGAAGTTAATTTTGATTATTCCGATAGCTTACTTTTCTTTACTTTTCATTATATTTATATTTCAAAGAAACTTATTATATCACCCAAAAGAAAATAATTATTTTGGTGATGAATTAAAAGTAAAAATAGAAAAAGTAAAGATTGAGACAGGTGATAATTTTGAATTACTAGGATGGTTTCATGAAAAAGATCTTAGAAATTTTAAAACTATCGTTTTCTTTCATGGTAATGCAGGAACATTAGAAAACAGAATACATAAAATTAATCATTTTAAAGAAATGAATATAAATTTTCTTATCATTTCTTGGAGAGGATTTAGTGGAAACTTAGGTAAACCATCAGAAAAAGGTTTATATGAAGATGGTAAGAGTGCAATTAATTGGTTAAAAAGAAAAGGACTTCAAGATAATGAC
This sequence comes from Candidatus Pelagibacter sp. Uisw_137, assembly GCF_047720245.1. Taxonomy (GTDB): domain Bacteria; phylum Pseudomonadota; class Alphaproteobacteria; order Pelagibacterales; family Pelagibacteraceae; genus Pelagibacter. The sequence continues at coordinate 1,262,319 of NZ_CP159811.1, read as the reverse complement.
ATTATTCTGTATGGTGAGTCTTTAGGTACCGGGATTGCAACTCATGTTGCTCAAAAGTATAAATTTGCAGGCGTTATACTGGAGTCTCCATTTACATCTATGGTTGATGCAGCAAAAAATGTGTATCCATATTTTCCAATCAGATTTTTACTTAAAGACAAATACGAAAGTGATAAAAAAATTAAAAATCTTAAGTCTCCAATTCTGATAATGCATGGAGAAGTAGATAAAATAGTGCCATTTTGGATGGGAAAAAAAATGTATGAATTAGCAAATGAACCAAAATATTCTTACTTTTCTAAAAAAGACAATCACATGATGGAATACAACGAAAAGATGATAGTAGTTTTGAAGGAATTTTTAAAGAGTTTAAATTAAGCCACAATCTGACCAAATAATTTACAAATTTCATTTCTATAAATAGATAGTGAAAAAATTTATTATAACATCATTTTACTTAATCTTTATTTCAAGTTCTGTAATTGCAGAAAATATAGAATCTTCCGCAAATACACTTTTTTATATAGGTCAAATGAACTCTCATAATAAAAATTTTGCTCTTTTTTTTAAAACTAGAGATAAAGCTATTTTAGCAAAAGGTGAGGATTATAATTATGTTACAGATTTCCCTCAGGATTTATATATTTATAATTATAAAACAAAAATTTCATCACCATTAATTTCATATGAATGGTTTCCTGCACAGGCAAAACACCTCTTAGAGGGTTATAATTATCCAGTTTTTCCAGAAGACTTTGCTTATTATTTGTTAAAAGATAACAATACTTTAGTCATGATTAGTGCAATTAAAAATATAAGAAAAAATTTTAAATTTGATATTGCTAATAAAAAATTAAACTCATATCCATCAAATGGTAAGTTTGATTTTATAATTTCATCAATAGCAAAAAATTGTGGGCATTCAAACCTTAAAGCAAATTATAAATGTAGCTACTACAAACCTTTAATTTCTAATAATCTAATTAATTAATTTGAGTAAATGCTTCAGCAAATTTTTCTGCATTAAAGATTTGTAAATCATCTTCTTTTTCACCAAGCCCAAGAGCAATTATTGGAAGCTTATATTTTTTAGCAAGTGCTAATAAAATTCCTCCTTTTGCAGTGCCATCTAATTTTGTCATTATCAAACCAGTAAGAGGTATAGTTTTATTAAACTCTTCTACTTGACTGATAACATTTTGGCCGGAGGTTGCGTCAAGTACTAGGATTACATCGTGAGGAGCATCTGGATCTATTTTTTTAGTCACATGGGCAATTTTTTTGTATTCTTCCATTAAATTTTTTTTATTTTGCAATCTCCCTGCTGTATCAATTAAAACATGACTAAAATCACTCTTTAATGCTTCCTCAATTGCTTTGTAGGCAACTGATGCGGGGTCTGACCCTTGAGTAGATTTTGTAATATGTACATCAATTTTATTAGCCCAGCTTTCTAATTGTTCTATAGCAGCTGCTCTAAACGTATCGCAGGCAGAAAACATAACTTTGTTACCGTTAGATTTTAAAATTTTACCAACTTTTCCAATAGTAGTTGTTTTTCCAACCCCATTAACCCCTGATACTAGGACTGCGTTGAGCTTTTCTTTTTTATCAAAAAAACTCTCATTTTCCAAAGGTTTCATTAAAGTGACTATATAGCCTCTAAGAATTAAATTTACCTCATTCATGATATCTTTTTTTGGGTCAATTTTTTCTTGAGCAATAATTTTCTTAATTTCTTCAGCTGCAACAAGACCAACATCAGATTGAATCAAATATTCTTCAATTTGATCTAATGTTTTGTCATCTATTTCTTTTTTTGCAATTATATCTCTTAAACCAGATGTAAACGCAGAAGCGCTTTTTTTAAAACCGATTTTAAATTTATCAAAAATTCCCATTATAATTTAATTTCAATATTTTTGATATCAGACACAGGTCCTTTCATATGAATGCTATTTCTTTCATCAATAGAAATTGTTAAATTACCTAATGCAAATTCTATATCTGTAGTTTTTTCTACTAGATTATTAATATTAGCTGCAACAGCTGTTGCACAAGCTGCTGTACCACAAGCCTTAGTAAGCCCAGCTCCCCTTTCCCAAACTTTTACTTTTATTAAATTTTTATCCACAACTTTAGCCAGGGTTACATTACATTTTTCTGGAAATAGTTGATGATTTTCAATTTTTGGACCAATACTTTTTAGGGCAAATGCTTCAATATCGTCTACAAAAAAAATTATGTGTGGATTGCCAACATTTACAGCTGTTCCACCAATATGTTTAGTATTATTTTTATCTACAATTTCAATTTTTAAGTCTTGTGTATTTAGCTGCTTACTTAAAGGAATCTCCTCCCAATTAACTTTTGGTATACCTATTTCGGTTTCAACTAAATTACTTCCTAAGATTTTTGATTTTAGAGAGCCAGAAGCTGTTAGGAGTATTATTTCTTTTTTACCACTTTCTTTTGATAGAAGATCTGCCACACACCTAGTGCCATTTCCACAAGCACCAGATACACTTCCATCTGAATTATAGAATTTTACATCTGCATCTATTTCTTTATTTTTTTTAATTAGGATAAGTTGATCACATCCAACGAAACTACGATCACATATTTTAATTATTTGATCTTTGTTTAAATTGAAATCTTGGCTTCTTTGATCGATAATTACAAAATCATTGCCCAAACCATCCATTTTAAATGCTTTAATATCCATATGTAGATATTTAACTTATTTATTGACTTTTTGAACCTCTATTATAGGTTGTCTCTGTTTCCACAAAAACGTTAAATTTGTGGTGTCTTTGGAAACAAAGAGATCAACACTAGTCAGCGATATTCGCCCACTAGTGCGAAACTGCTGTGTGTAATAAATATGTTTGAAAACTTAACAAATAAATTCGAGGAAATTTTTTCTTCATTAAAAAAAGCAGCTTCACTTGATGAGAATCAAGTAGATGAAGGCTTAAAAGGTATTAGACAGGCTTTATTAGAAGCCGATGTGTCTCTAGATGTAACTAAAGACTTTATAGAAAAAGTTAAGCCAAAGGTTATGGGTCAAGAAATAATTAGATCAACCTCTCCAGGAGATATGGTTGTTAAAATTGTTTATGATGAGTTAGTTAGTCTTTTAGGTGAAAGCAACACTGATATTAATTTAAATGCAGTTCCACCAGTTCCAATGATGCTGGTAGGTCTTCAAGGTTCTGGTAAAACCACAACAACAGCAAAATTAGCAAAATATTTAGAAACAAATAAAAAGAAAAAGATAATGATGGTCAGTCTTGATGTGTATAGGCCAGCTGCACAAGAACAACTAAGATCATTGGGAGAGCAAAATGATATTTTAACACTACCTATTATTGAAGGGCAGCTACCAGCAGATATTTGTAGAAGAGCAGTTAGCGCTGCAAACCTAAATGGTGCGGAAATTATATTATTTGATACAGCAGGTAGAACACAAATAGACCTTCAGATGATGAGTGAAATTAAACAGATAGAAAGTATAATTAACCCAACAGAAGTATTTTTAGTTGCAGATTCTTTAACAGGACAAGTTGCTGCAGAAGTTGCAAAAGAATTTAAGAATACAGTAAATGTAACAGGTATTGTTTTAACAAGAGCTGATGGTGATGCAAGAGGTGGTGCGGCCCTTAGTATGAAATATGTTTCTCAAGTGCCAATTAAGTTTTTTGGGGTAGGAGAAAAAATAGAAAATTTAGAGGTTTTTCACCCAGATAGAATAGCTAATAGAATATTAGGCATGGGAGACATTGTTTCTCTTGTTGAAAAAGCTGCAGAAGATCTTGGTGAAGAGAATATAAAAAAAGCAGAAGAGAATTTAAAAAAAGGACAATTCTCTATGGAAGATTATTTAACACAGCTTAGACAAATGAAAAAAATGGGAGGCATAGAAGGAATTATGTCGTTTATGCCAGGTGTTTCTAAAATGAAATCACAAATGGATGCTTCGGGAATTGACGAAAATGTTATTACCAAAAATGAAGCAATTATTTTATCTATGACAAAAAAAGAAAGAGGAAATCCTAAAATCATTGATGGTTCTAGGAAAAAAAGAATTGCTAATGGCTCTGGAACAGATGCGGCCACTATCAATAAATTGCTTAAGCAATTTAAAATGATGTCTGAAATGATGAAGAAGATGTCAAAAGGAAACCTGAAGGGTATGTCTGATAAAGGAATACCTCCAGAGCTACTAAATCAACTTAAATAAATAAAGGAAAAAAAATGATAAAAATAAGACTATCAAGAGGTGGAACAAAGAAAAGACCAGTATATAAAGTAGTTATAGCCGACAGTCGCCGTGCGAGAGACGGAAGATTTATTGAGAAAGTAGGATTCTTTAATCCTCTTTTACCAAAAGATAAAAAAGAAAGAGTAGGACTAGAAGCAGAAAGAATTAAATATTGGTTAGGTCAAGGTGCTCAACCAACTGCTAGAGTTGCAAGAATTTTAGGTGAAAATGGTATTATAGCAATGCCTGCAAACGGTAGTAATCCAAATAAAGCTATTCCTAAAAAAGAAAGAAAAAAAGAAGGAGACGAAGCAGCCCCAGCAGAAGCTCCAAAGGAAGAAGCTCCTAAAGCAGAAGCAGCCCCAGCAGAAGCTCCTAAAGCAGAAGCAGCTCCAGCAGCAGAAGCTACAAAGGAAGAAGCTCCAAAGGAAGAAGCTCCAGCAGCAGAAGCAGCTCCAGCAGCAGAAGCTCCAAAGGAAGAAGCTCCAAAGGAAGAAGCTCCAAAGGAAGAAGCTCCAAAGGAAGAAGCTCCAGCAGCAGAAGCAGCTCCAGCAGCAGAAGCTAAATAGTTGGATTCATGTGGCAAGCTCAGATATTCACACTCTATCCTGATTTTTTTCCTGGCCCTTTAAATAAAGGGCTATATGGAAAAGCTTTAACAAATAAAATTTGGGATTTAAAAGTTGTAAATATTAGAGAGGCCGCTGAGGATAAACACAAAACAGTAGATGATACTCCTTTTGGAGGTGGATCTGGAATGTTATTGAAAGCTGACATTTTAGCAAAATCTCTTGATGAAAATAAAAAAGAAGGTGAAAGAATTTTTTATTTATCACCAAAAGGAAAAAAGCTTGATCAGAAATTGGCACTAGAACTATCTAAAGAAAAATCCATTAGTTTAATTTGTGGTCATTTTGAAGGTGTTGATGAAAGATTATTATCTACAAGGAATATAGAAGAACTTAGCATAGGAGATTTTATTTTATCTGGAGGTGAAACTGCAGCATTTGTTGTGTTGGATAGTGTTCTTAGGTTGCTTACAGGTGTCTTGGGAAATGAACATTCAAAGACTGATGAGAGTTTTGAGAACGGGCTTTTGGAGTACCCCCAATACACAAAACCTCAAATTTGGGAGGAAAAAAGTGTTCCAGAAGTGTTATTATCTGGAGATCACAACAAAATTAAAGACTGGCGTTTATCACAATCAGAGGCTATAACACGCGTCCGAAGACCAGATTTGTGGGAAAAATATAAGAAAAACTAACCTAATAAATACTACTATGAAAACAATTGAAGAAATAAACCAACATAACGTTAAAAAAATACTAGCTGAGAAGAAAATTCCAGATTTTTTTCCAGGAGATATAGTAAAAGTTGGTGTCAGAATTACAGAAGGTAAAAAAGATAGAATTCAATATTTTGAAGGTGTGTGTATTGCTAGAAAAAATAGAGATTTAAACTCTTCGTTTACAGTTAGAAAAATATCATTTGGTGAAGGTGTTGAGAGAACATTCCCACTATATGGAACGGTAATTGATTCAATTACTGTTATTAGACATGGAAAAGTTAGAAGAGCAAAATTATATTACTTAAGAGATAGAACTGGTAAATCAGCTAGAATTGCTGAAAGGATTAGAAAAAAAATTGGTATAGAAATTGATGTTAAACCAGAAACGGTAACTGAAGAAACTTTAGCACCAGTAGCAGTAGAAGCAGAAAAACAACCAGAAGTTCAAGTAGAACTTAAAACAGAAAAATCAGAAGAAAAAAAATAATTTTTTTTTCAATGCCTTTAACTCTTTACGATAAAATTTGGAACGATCACCTAGTAGATCAGCAAGATGATGGCACGGCATTATTATTCGTTGATCGACATTTAGTACATGAAGTTACAAGTCCACAAGCTTTTGAAGGATTAAGAAACTCTAATAGAAAAGTTAGACAACCCAGCTTAACTCTAGCAGTTGCAGATCATAACGTTCCAACTACTGATAGATCTAAAGGAATAGCAGATGTGGAATCTAAAATTCAAGTAGACACTTTAGAAAGTAATTGTAAAGAATTTGGAATTCAGTATTTAGGAATGAATGACAAGAGACAAGGAATTGTTCATATCATTGGTCCAGAACAAGGTTTTACACAACCTGGAACAGTAATTGTTTGTGGAGACAGTCACACAGCAACACATGGTGCATTTGGTGCTTTGGCATTTGGAATCGGTACTTCCGAAGTGGAACATGTCTTAGCAACACAAACATTGGTTCAAAAAAAAGCAAAGAATTTTAGAATTAATGTTAATGGAAAACTTCCAATTGGCGTTACCTCTAAAGATGTAATTTTACAAATTATAGGAAACATTGGAACTGCAGGAGGAACAGGGTCGGTTATTGAGTATGCTGGCAGTCTAATTTCATCTTTAAGTGTAGAACAACGAATGACAATTTGTAATATGACTATTGAGGGAGGAGCAAGAGCAGGATTAATTGCTCCAGATGAAAAAATATTTGAATATTTAAAAGGTAAACCGATGTCTCCAAAAAATGAAAATTGGGATAAGGCTATGAAATATTGGGAAAGTTTAAAAACTGATGATGGAGCTAAATTCGATAAAGAAATAGATTTAGTAGCAGAAGACATTTTACCTATGATTACCTGGGGAACTTCTCCACAAGATGTAATCACTATAGATGGCAAAGTTCCAAATCCTAAAAATGAACAAGATGAAGACAAAAAGAACTCTTTAGAAAGGTCATTAAATTATATGGGTTTAGAGGCCGATACACTAGCTACAGACATTAAGATTGATAAGGTTTTTATAGGAAGTTGTACGAATGGAAGAATTGAAGATTTAAGGGAAGCTGCGAAAATATTAAAAGATAAAAAGAAAGCATCCCATGTTCATGCAATGGTTGTTCCAGGCTCAGGCTTAGTTAAAGAGCAGGCAGAGCAGGAAGGCCTAGATAAAATATTTATAGCTTCAGGTTTTGAATGGAGAGAGCCCGGTTGCTCAATGTGTCTTGCAATGAATGCAGATAAATTAAAACAAGGAGAAAGATGCGCTTCAACTTCAAACAGAAATTTTGAAGGAAGACAGGGTAGAGGTGGAAGAACACATTTAGTCAGTCCTGGAATGGCAGCAGCAGCTGCAATTTCTGGAAACTTAGATGATGTTAGAAAGTATCAAAACTAAAATGCAAAAATTCAACTCACTTACAAGTATCCCAGTATATTTACCAATAGTAAATATTGATACAGATATGATTATTCCAAAACAATTTCTTAAAACAATTAAAAGAACAGGGTTAGGAAAAAACTTATTTTTTGAAATGAGATATGATGATAATGGAAATGAAATTAAAGATTTTATTCTAAATCAAGAACCTCACAATCAATCAAAAATATTAATTACAGGAAAAAACTTTGGCTGCGGTTCATCAAGAGAGCATGCGCCATGGGCACTTTTAGATTTTGGAATTACATGTGTGATAAGTTCTAGTTATGCTGATATTTTTTATAGTAACTGTTTCAAAAATGGAATTTTACCAATTACTTTACCAGAAGAAAAAATAAAAGAATTATCAGAATATTCAAAAAGAAAAGAAGAAATTTCAATAGACTTGAATGAAGAAAAAATAATTTTTGGAAATAGTGAAATCAAGTTTGACATTGATCCTTTTAAGAAAATATGTTTATTAGAAGGGCTTGATGATATTGCGCTGTCATTAGCCAAAAAAGAAAAAATCACAACCTTTGAAGAAAACTTAAAAAATAGTAAACCATGGATATTTAATGATAAAAATTAAAAAAAGAAAAATTTTACTTCTACCTGGGGATGGCATTGGGCCTGAAGTTATTCAAGAAGTTAAAAAAGTTATTTTATGGTTGAATTCAAATAAATCTCTAGATTTTGAAATTGATCAAGATTTAGCTGGTGGTTGTTCTTATGATAAACATGGAACACCAATTACAGATGAAGTTTTTTACAAAGCTTTAGAAAGTGAATTTGTTATGCTGGGTGCAGTTGGTGGACCAAAATGGGATAACTTAGATTTTTCAAAAAAACCAGAAAGAGCCTTATTGAAATTAAGAAAAGAATTAAAACTATTTGCAAATTTAAGGCCTGCAATTTGTTTTGAGCAATTAGTTGATGCCTCAACCCTAAAACCAGAAATTGTATCTGGATTAGACATTATGATAGTTAGAGAATTAACAGGTGGAATTTATTTTGGCGAGCCAAGAGGAATTAAGCCAATAGAAAATGGTGAAAGAAAAGGGATTAATACTCACTCATATACAACTAGTGAAATAGTTAGAGTAGCAAAAGTAGCTTTTGATCTAGCAAGAAAGAGATCAAATAAGGTTACTTCATGTGAAAAGTCGAATGTAATGGAAGCTGGACAGCTTTGGAAAGAAGAAGTTCAAGAACTACATGACAAAGAATATAAAGATGTAGAATTAAGTCATATGCTTGCTGATAATTGTGCAATGCAATTATTAAAAAACCCAAAGCAATTTGATGTGATTGTTACTGACAATTTATTTGGAGACATGCTTTCCGACCAAGCCTCAATGTTAACGGGGTCTCTAGGTCTATTACCATCAGCTTCTTTAGGTGCAAAAAATAAAGATGGGGAAATGAGAGCTATGTATGAACCTATTCATGGTTCAGCACCAGATATTGCTGGAAAAGAAATTGCAAACCCAATAGCCTCGATTTTAAGTTTTGCAATGGCCTTAAGATACTCATTGGATTTAGATAGTGAAGCTGATGCTTTAGAAAAAGCTGTGCAAGAAGTCTTAAATGACGGTCTTAGGACAAAAGACATTATATCTGAGGGGAAAAAAGAAGTATCAACGTCAGCTATGGGTGATGCAATAATTTCAAAATTGCAATAATTAAATAATTATTCTAAAGTTCTGGAATGCCAAATTATACTGCTCCAGTGGAAGACATGATGTTTCTTTTTGATAAATTAAGAAATAATAAAAATTATAACGATCTTGAAAAGTATAAAGAAGTTAATTCAGAATTAGTAAAAGATATTTTAGAAGAAGCAGCTAAGATTAATCAAAACTTAATATTACCATTAGCAAAATCAGGTGATGAAAACCCAACAGTTCTAGAGAATGGTGTGGTTAGAACACCGCCTGGTTATAAAGAAGCTTATTCTAAATATATAGAAGACGGCTGGACTTCACTTTCTTGTGATCCAAAATATGGAGGACAAGGAATGCCAAAAACTGTAAGTGCTTTTTTTGACGAAATGTTATCATCTGCAAGTTTGTCATTTAAACTTTATAGTGAGTTAAGTATTGGTGCATATAATTGTATTTCTCATCATGCTACAGATGAAATAAAAGAAAAATACCTTCCAAAAATGGTTGAAGGAAAATGGAGTGGTACGATGTGCCTTACGGAACCAGTATGTGGAACTGATTTGGGACTTTTAAAAACTAAAGCTATTGAGCAATCTGATGGAACTTTTAAGTTAAGTGGGCAGAAAATTTTCATTACTTCGGGTGATCAAGACTTAACAGAGAATATTATCCACTTAGTTATTGCAAGAGTAGCTGATTCTCCAGTGGGAACAAAAGGAATAAGTTTATTTTTAGTACCCAAGTTTGCAGTAAATGAAGATGGATCTATTGGGGCAAGAAATGGAGTTTCTACAGGATCTATAGAAAGTAAAATGGGAATTAAAGGTTCTGCTACATGTGTATTAAACTTTGATGATGCAACTGGTTATATGATTGGATTAAAGAATAAGGGCTTAAATGCAATGTTTACCATGATGAATTTAGAGAGAATAGTTGTAGGAATTCAGGGCTTAGGAATTTCTGAAATTGCCTATCAAAATTCTTTAAGTTACGCGAAAGAAAGGAAACAAGGAAAAACAAATAATACAAAATCAACTAATGGAGCAGATTTTATAATTGAACATGCTGATATTAGAAAATCTTTGCTTAATATGAAATCTATTATTGAAGGTGAAAGAGCTTTATGTTTTTGGTTATCTCAACAAACAGAAGTTAGTCTTTATCATCCAGACGAAAAAATAAAGCAGGAAGCATCAGATCTTGTGTCGTTAATGACACCAGTGGTTAAAACGATGTTTAGTGATATGGGAATGGAAATAACAAGTGAGGCTATGCAGGTTCATGGTGGTTATGGGTACACAAAAGACCAAGGAATAGAACAACTATATAGGGATAATAGAATCACCCCAATTTATGAAGGAACAAATTCAATTCAAGCAGCAGATTTGGTTTTTAGAAAATTGGTAAATAAAAATGGTGATATAATTAATAAGTATTTAGAGCTGATCAAGAATGATTGCAGTACTGAAAATGAAAAATTAAAACCTTTCATAAAAGAATTAAAAACACACCTAGAAATTTTATCTACTTTTACTGACTGGATTAAAGAAAAAGTACAAAACTCAAAAGATGATGCAAGTGCAGCATGCAATGACTATTTAAAAGCATTGGGGTTCGTGTCTATAGCACATGCGTGGATAAAAGTTTTAGAAGTAAGTTTTAAAGATTATGAACAAAACAAAGACTTTTATGAAGATAAAATACAAACTGCAAATTTTTATTTTAAAAGAGTTTTACCAAGAGCCGAAAGTCATTTTAAAACTGCTACATCAGGAAGTGATTATATAATGAATTTTAAATTCAGTTAATATGAGCCATTACAATACAAATTTAGATAAAAATGAAGCTAATTATGTTCCTCTTTCTCCTTTAACGTTTTTAGAAAGAACTAAAGATATATATCCAAATTATGAAGCCTTAATTTATGAAAGTAGGTCGTATACTTGGGGAGAGGTTTATAAAAGATGTGTTAAGTTTGCTAGTGCACTAGATAAATTGGGCGTAAAAACTGGAGATACAGTCTCTATAATGGCTTTCAATACACCGGAAATTTTTGAAGCCCATTATTCAATACCAATGGTAGGAGCAGTAATTAATGCAATAAATACAAGACTAGATCCTAATACAGTAAGTTATATTTTACAGCATAGTGATGCAAAGGTTTTAATTGCAGATAGACAATTTCATGATGTAATTGAGAAGGCTTTAAAAAATGTTAAAAATAAAATTACAATTATTGATATTGACGACCAAGACATAGATACAAGTTCTTTTAAGAAAATAGGAGAACTTGAATATGAAAGTTTTTTAAATACAGGTGATGAAAATTACGAATGGAAAAAACCAAAAGATGAATGGGAAGCGATTTCATTAAGTTACACGTCTGGAACCACAGGAAGCCCAAAAGGAGTAGTTTATCATCATAGAGGCTCTTATTTGATGTCAACCGGTAGTGTCACAGCCTGGAATATGTCTAACAAGCTAAATTTTTTATGTGTTGTGCCAATGTTTCATTGTAATGGTTGGTGCTATCCTTGGACACTAGCAATGTTACATGCAAGAGTAATTTGTTTAAGAAACATCGATGTAAAAAAGATGTTTGAATTAATTGATAAATATGAAGTAACTCATTTTGGTGGAGCCCCAATAGTATTAAATATGATTGTTAATGCTCCAAAAGAAGATCAAAAAGCTTTAAAAAGAAAAGTAAATGTTTTAACTGCAGGTGCACCGCCACCAAGCATTATCTTTGAAAAAATGGAAAATCTTGGCTTTGAAGTGATGCACGTTTATGGATTAACAGAAACTTATGGTCATATGTTACAGTGTGCATGGAATGAAGATTGGAATTCTTTAGAAAAAGATAAAAAGAATGAAATCAAAGCAAGGCAAGGTGTAAGGTACCCAAACACAGAGGGTGCTATTGTAATGGATCCAGAAACAATGAAGCCAGTGCCCAAAGATGGAATGACTATGGGTGAAATTATGATTAGAGGAAATATCGTAATGAAAGGTTACTACAAAGACAAAGAAGCAACAGATAAGTCAATGGCAGGTGGATGGTTTCATTCAGGAGATTTAGCTGTGACCCATCCTGATGGATATATAAAGATTCAAGATAGATCTAAAGATATTATTATTTCTGGAGGAGAAAACATTTCTTCAATAGAAATTGAAAATGTAATTGCAAAACACACTTCAGTTTCTTTAGCAGCTGTAGTGGCTAAGCCAGATGAAAAATGGGGAGAAACACCTTGCGCTTTTGTTGAACTAATAAAAGATAAGCCAACAACTGAAAAAGAAATAATAGATTTTTGTAGAGAAACATTGGCAGGATTTAAACTTCCTAAAAGAATTATTTTTTGTGATTTACCAAAAACTTCAACCGGAAAAATTCAAAAATTTGAACTTAGAAAAAAAGTTAAGGAATTAAGTTGATCTTTCAAGTAGACAACAAAAATGTCTTTGCATCAGATTCAGGTCAAGGTATTGATAAAAAAAAAGTCACAATAGTTTTACTTCATGGAAGTGGCCTCTCACATATTGTTTGGTCTTTAACAGAGCAGTATTTATCAAATCAAAATTATAATGTTTTGGCAATTGATTTACCAGGCCATGGAAATTCTGAGGGTGATAGTTTAAAATCGATAGAAGAAATTTCAGATTGGTTAGAAAAAGTTTTTAAAGAACTTAATGTCTCTGAATTAACAATAATAGGTCATTCCCAGGGGTGTTTGGAAGTATTGGAATATTATTCAAGATATCCAAAAAGAGTTAAAAATTTAATATTTGTTGGTGGTTCTTATAGAATGCCCGTTAATCAAGATTTAATAGATCTTGCTGAGAGTGGAGACGATAAAGCAGTTAAATTAATGATGAAATGGAGCTATGAAAACTCTAAAAAGTTTATTGGAGGTAATCCTGTAGAAAAAATTATTAATTCTCCAAGAGATATTAGGGAGGTTTTGGCAACCGATCTTGTAGCCTGTAATAATTATAAAAATGGATCTGAGGCTTTAAAATCAATCAAGTGTCCCACATTATTTATTTTTGGCGAACTAGATAAGATGGTTAACCTTGAAAAAGGTAAGAAATTTGCTGAACTTATTCCTAATTCAAAAACCCATATAATAAAAGAATGTGGACATATGATTATGTTTGAAAAAGCTTTTGAAATGAGAGAAAAGATCTCTGAATTTTTAAAAAAATGAAAAACTTTTCAATAGCAAAATCTAGAAGATTAAGAAGCACTCCTTATACCTCAAGAATAGAGAAACAAGGGGTTACAGCATACACAATTTATAATCATATGTTGTTACCTGCTGCATTTGGTTCAATAGAAAATAGTTACAAACATTTAAAAGAGTATGTTCAAGTATGGGATGTTGCTGCAGAAAGACAAGTAGAAATATCAGGAAAAGATTCTGCAGAATTAGTACAATTGATGACATGTAGAGATTTATCAAAATCTAAAATTGGGAGATGTTATTATTGTCCAATAATAGATGAAAATGGAAATTTAGTTAATGATCCAGTTGTTCTAAAGCTGGATGAAAATAGATGGTGGCTATCAATAGCAGACTCGGATGTAATCTTTTTTGCCAAAGGTTTAGCATCTGGACATAAATTTGATGTTAAAATTATAGAACCAGTGGTGGATATAATGGCAATACAGGGTCCGAAATCATTTGCATTAATGGAAAAAGTTTTTGGAAAAAAAATTACTGAACTAAAATTCTTTGGATTTGATTATTTTGATTTTGAAGGCACAAAGCATCTTATAGCAAGGTCAGGATGGTCTAAGCAAGGTGGATATGAAGTTTATGTTCAAAATACAGAGTCAGGACAAAAATTATATGACTATCTTTTTGAAGTTGGAAAAGAATTTAATGTAGGACCTGGGTGTCCAAACTTAATAGAGAGAATTGAGAGTGCATTACTATCTTATGGAAATGATTTTGATAACAGTGACAATCCATTTGAATGTGGTTTTGATCAATATGTTAGTTTGGATAGTGATATAACTTTTTTAGGAAAAGATAAATTAAAGGAAATTAAATCAAAAGGAGCCCAAAAGAAGTTAATGGGTATTAAAATTGATATAAAAGAAATTAGCCTCACAGGATCAAAAAATTTATATGATGAGAAAAATAATATAATTGGTGAATTAAGATCGGCTTGTTATTCACCTCATTTTCAAATGGTTATTGGAATAGCAATGATCCAGAAGTCCTACTGGGAAGTATCTCAAACCTTTAAAATTCAAATAAATGATAACACTTTTCGTGGAAAAGTTTGTGATTTACCCTTCATCTAGTATAAAAGCCTAATAATATCATGAATATAGCAATTATAGGAGCCACAGGTAATGTTGGAAGAAAAATTCTTGAAGTTCTAGAGAGAAAAAAACTTCCTATAAAAGAACTATTTTTAGTTGCTTCACCAAGAAGTGCTGGTCAAAAAATAAATTTTAGTGGCAAAGAACATGAGGTTTTTAACCTTAAAACATTTGATTTTTCAAAAATCAAAATTACTTTCTTTGCAGCAGGTGGAAAAATTTCAGAACAATATGCTTTAAAAGCAGCAAAGCACTCAATAGTTATAGATAATTCTAGTTTTTTTAGAATGGATCCTGATGTGCCATTAATTGTTCCACAGGTAAACTCAGAAGCAATTAAGAGTATGAAAAAAAATATAATTGCTAACCCTAATTGCTCAACAGCTCAGTTAGTAATTGCTCTTAAACCGTTACATGACTTATTCAATATTGTACGAATAGTTGTTTCGACGTATCAGTCTGTCTCAGGTGGTGGCAAAGACCCTATGGATGAACTAATAGAACAAACTAAATCATCTCTAGAAAATAAACAAATTAAACCTAGAAATTTTACTAAACAAATTGCTTTTAATGCCATTCCTCACATCGATGTTTTTGCAGATGATGGTTATACTAAAGAAGAATTAAAAATGACTAATGAAACTAAAAAAATTCTTGGTGACAAAATAAAATTAACAGCAACATGTGTAAGAGTTCCAGTTATGGTTTCTCATGCGGAGTCAGTAAATATTCAATTTGAAAAATCATTTTCTTTAGAAAAAGTTAGAGACACTCTTAGTAAAGCAGAGGGCTGTAAAGTTTATGATAAAAGAGAAGATGGAGGATACAGCACTCCAATTGAAGCAGAAGGTAGAGACGAAACTTATATTTCAAGAATAAGAGAAGATAAAACTAACAAGAATTCATTAAACCTATGGATTGTTTCTGATAATTTACTTAGAGGAGCGGCATTGAATGCTGTTGAAATTGCAGAAACTTTAATTAAAAACAATCTTAATGGAAAATAATAATCCTTTATCACCACATATTCAGATCTACAGATGGCACATATCTTCTTTAGTATCTATTTCACATAGAATTACAGGAATAATAAATATAGCTGCCATAACAATAATTTGTTTTTGGATTGTATCCTTACTACTAGGTGAAAATAGTTATGAGTTTACTAAGGTACTTTTAAATTCTATTTTAGGAAAATTCATAATTTTAGGTTTAACATGGTCATTTAGTTTCCAGATATTAAGTGAAATAAGACATTTAATTATGGACCTAGGATATGGGTTTGAATTAAAAGTATCAAAGATAACAGGATTAATCGTAATCATTGGTTCATTTTTTTTAACAATTTTAATTTATTTAATTGGAAAGCAATTTATTTAGTATGAATAACGTGACTAAAAAATGGCTATTAATGAGAGTAAGCTCTGTGGTGTTGATACCATTAATGACATGGTTTATTTTAAATTTAGTTTCAGTTTTTAATAAAGATTATGTTGATATTGTTAATTTTTTTTCAAATCAGCCATCTAAAATTTTAGTTTCTTTGTTGTTAGTTTTTGCCTATTTTTTTTCAGCTTTAAGTATTAGTGAGGTATTTGAAGACTATATACAGGATGAAAAAATCAAAAATGTCGCAAACAAAGCACTCAATATTTTTGCTATACTAGTTCCATTAATCACAATAATTGTAATATTTAATTTAAACTAATGAGCTCATATAAAATAATAGACCATGAATATGATGTTATCGTACTTGGTGCGGGCGGCTCAGGCTTAAGAGCTGCTGTTGGTTTAAGTGAAGCTGGTTTAAAGACAGCCTGTATTTCAAAAGTATTTCCAACAAGAAGTCATACCTCTGCTGCTCAAGGAGGAATTTCTGCATCTTTAGGGAATATGGGTGAAGATGATTGGCGTTGGCATATGTATGATACTGTCAAAGGGGCTGACTGGTTAGGTGACCAAGATAGTATTGAGTATCTTTGTAAAGAAGCTCCAGCAGCTGTTATAGAATTAGAAAAATATGGAGTTCCATTTAGTAGAACTGATGATGGTAAAATTTACCAAAGACCTTTTGGTGGAATGACAAAAAATTATGGTAATGGAATTGTTCAAAGAACATGCGCAGCTGCAGATAGAACTGGACATGCAATACTTCATACCCTTTATGGACAAGCTTTAAAACATAACACTGAATTTTTTATTGAATACTTTGCTCTAGATTTATTAATGAAAGATGGTGAATGCAAAGGTCTTATTGCTTGGAATTTAAATGATGGAACAATTCACAGATTTAGAGCTCATAGTACAATAATTGCAACAGGTGGTTATGGAAAAGCTTATTATTCTGCAACTTCAGCACACACTTGTACTGGAGATGGAAATGCAATGGTTTTAAGAGCAGGTTTACCATTACAAGATATGGAATTTGTACAATTTCACCCAACAGGAATTTATGGACATGGAACTTTAATTTCTGAAGGTGTTAGAGGAGAAGGTGGCTATTTAGTTAATTCAAAAGGTGAAAGATTTATGGAGCGTTATGCACCAAAAGCTAAAGACTTAGCATCTAGAGATGTAGTAAGTAGATCAATGTCAATTGAGATTAATGAAGGAAGAGGTGTGGGTAAAGAACAGGATCATGTTCACCTACACTTAAGTCATTTAGACAAAAGTATTATTGAAAGTAGACTTCCAGGAATAACGGAAGCAGCAAGATTATTTGCAAATGTTGATGTAACTAAAGAGCCAATACCAGTAGTGCCCACTGTTCATTACAATATGGGAGGTATCCCAACAAATTATAAAGCTGAAGTATTAACAGGCAATGATTCTGAAACAGTTCCAGGATTAATGGCAATTGGTGAGGCTGCATGTGTTTCTGTTCATGGAGCAAATAGATTGGGATCTAATTCTTTAATTGACCTAGTTGTATTTGGAAGAGCCGCAGCTAGAAGAGCTGCAGAACTTGTAAAACCAGGAACTCCACACGAGGATATAGAAGAGACTGAAACAGAAAAATGCTTAGAAAGATTTGATAAATTAAGAAACTCTAATGGTGAAAACAGTACTGCAGAACTTAGACTTTCAATGCAAAAAACTATGCAATCAAAGTGTGCTGTTTTTAGAACAGAAAAAACACTTAAAGAGGGTGTTGATGATATTAGAAAAGCATACGATGGAATGGAATCAATTTCTGTAAAAGATAAGTCACTTGTTTTTAACACCGATTTAGTGGAAACATTGGAGTTTGATAATTTGATAAGACAAGCAATTACAACAGTGGATTCTGCTTATAATAGACAAGAGAGCAGAGGTGCACATGCAAGAGAAGATTTCCCAAAAAGAGATGATGAAAAATTTATGCAACACACTATTGCTTGGTGTAATGGAAAAGATTCAAAAATTGGTTATAGACCGGTTACTAAATCAACTTTAACAAATGAAGTTCAATATTTTCCACCACAAGAAAGAGTTTATTAGTGGTTCAAATAAATTTACCTAAAAATTCAGAGGTTCAAAAGGGTAACTATTATCAAGATAAAACTGGATCAAAAAATATTAGAAAAGTAAATGTTTATAGATGGGATCCCTCAAATGGAGAAAATCCAAGAGAGGATACTTATGAAGTTGATATGGATAACTGTCCTTCAAAAGTATTAGATATTTTAAATAAGATTAAAAATGAAATTGACCCATCATTGGCTTATCGGAGATCTTGTGCACATGGTGTTTGTGGATCTTGTGCAATGAATATGGATGGTAAAAATGGTTTAGCATGTACAAAACCTCACTCAGAAATTGAAGGAGATATAAATATTTATCCACTACCTCATCTAAAAGTTAAAAAAGATTTAATTGGGGACCTAAGTGGATTGTATAAACAATACGAATCAATTGAGCCTTGGTTGAAAACAAATACAAAAGTTGAAACTACAGAAATTATTCAATCTCAAAAAGATAGAAAAAAATTAGATGGTGCATATGAATGTATCATGTGCGCATGTTGTTCCACTTCTTGTCCAAGCTATTGGTGGAATGAGGATAAATTTTTAGGTCCTGCAGTTTTGCTTCAAGCTTATAGGTGGATAGTAGATAGTAGAGATGATGAAAGAAAAGAGAGATTAAAAAAAGTAGCTGATGAACTTAAGTTGTATAGATGTCATACTATTATGAATTGCACCAATGCTTGTCCTAAGGGATTAAATCCAGCAAAAGCCATAGCTGAATTGAAAAAAATGCTTGCAACAAGCTAATTACCCCTTTAAATAACACCATTCATGAATTTATTAGAACATTTTGTTGGTGGAAAGCTAATTTCAGGCTCATCTGATAGAAAAAGTAAAATTTTTAACCCTGCAACAGGTGAACAAGAGTCTGAAGTAAAATTAGCCAGTAAAACTGATCTTGATCAAGCTGTAGAAGTAGCTCAAAAAGCTTTTGAAACTTGGTCATTAAAACCTGCCCTTCAAAGAGCAAGAGTGATGTTCAAATTTAAAGAATTAATAGAAAAGAATACTGATGAACTTACAAAATTAATAGTCTCAGAGCATGGCAAGGTTTATGAAGATGCTAAAGGTTCTTTAACAAGAGGCTTAGAAGTTGTTGAGTTTGCCTGTGGAATTCCACATTTACTTAAAGGAGAATTTTCAGAGAATGTAGGAACAAATGTTGATAGCTGGTCGATGCGTCAGCCTCTTGGAGTTGTTGCTGGTATTACACCTTTTAATTTTCCAGCAATGGTACCTATGTGGATGTTCCCTTTAGCTATTGCATGTGGAAATACATTTATTTTAAAACCATCAGAAAAAGACCCATCTTGCCCCCTAAAATTAGCAGAATTGCTAACGGAAGCTGGATTGCCTGATGGTGTTTTTAATGTTGTTAATGGAGATAAAGAGTCTGTTGATGCAATTTTAACAAACAAAGATGTCAAAGCTGTAAGTTTTGTAGGTTCAACACCAATCGCAAAATATATTTATGAAAATTCTGCAAAAAATGAAAAAAGAGTTCAAGCTTTAGGTGGTGCAAAAAATCATTTAGTTGTAATGCCTGACTGTGACCTTGATGGTGCAGTAAATGGATTAATGGGTGCTGCATATGGGTCGGCAGGAGAAAGATGTATGGCACAATCAGTAGCAGTAGCTGTAGGAGATATCGGTGATGAGTTAGTTGCTCGTTTATCAAAAAAAGCTGAAGCATTAAAAGTAGGACCCGGTATGGATAAAACATCTGAGATGGGTCCACTAGTTACAAAAGAACATTTAGAAAAAGTAAAAAGTTATGTTGATCTTGGAGTTGAAGAAGGTGCTAAATTAATTGTTGATGGAAGAAATATAAAACTTCAAGGATATGAAAATGGTTTTTTTATAGGTGGCTGTTTATTTGACCATGTTAAAAAAGATATGAGAATTTATAAAGAAGAAATATTTGGACCTGTCTTATCAGTTATAAGAGTTAAAACTTTTGAAGAAGCAACAAAACTAATTAACGATCATGAGTATGGTAACGGAGTAAGTATTTATACAAGAGATGGTGATGCTGGAAGAACATTTGCCAGTAAAATTCAAGTTGGTATGGTTGGAATTAACGTTCCAATACCAGTACCAATGGCATTCCATAGTTTTGGTGGATGGAAAAGATCATTATTTGGAGATAGCGCAATGCACGGTGCTGAAGGAATTAAATTTTATACAAAACTTAAAACAGTAACATCTAGATGGCCTTCTGGAATAAGATCTAATGCAGAATTTGTCATGCCAACAATGAAATAAGGAGAAAAATGAAGAAAATATCTTTAATAGGAGCAGGTCAAATTGGGGGCACTCTTGCTCACTTAATAGGAACCAAAGAAGTGGCTGATGAGGTGGTACTTTTTGATGTTGCAAGTGGCATAGCTAAAGGAAAAGCTCTAGATATAGCCCAATCTTCCTCTGTTGATGGTTTTAATGTGAAATTTTCAGGTACAGACAATTATGAAGATATAAAAGATTCAGATGTAATAATAATCACTGCAGGTGTTCCAAGAAAACCAGGAATGAGCAGAGATGACTTATTAGGTATTAATCTAAAAATTATTAAACAAGTAGCAGAAGGTATTAAAAAAAATGCACCCAATGCATTTGTTATATGTATCACCAATCCGTTAGACGTTATGGTGATGGCCTTTCAAAAATTTTCAGGGTTACCAGCAAATAAAGTAGTTGGAATGGCAGGAATTTTGGACAGCTCAAGACTTAAATTATTTTTATCTCTAGAGTTAAATGTTCCTGTAAAAGAAATTGAAGCAATGGTTATGGGAGGTCATGGAGACACAATGGTTCCTTTACCAAGATTCACAAAAGTTTCAGGTAAACCATTACTAGACTTAGTTAAAGAAGGAAAAATATCTCCAGAAAGATTAGAAGAAATTAACCAAAGAACTAGAGATGGTGGAGCTGAGATTGTTAAATATTTAGAAAAAGGTTCTGCATTTTATGCGCCAGCAGCTTCAGGAGTACAAATGGCAGAAGCATATTTAAAAGATGAAAAAAAATTACTTCCATGTGCAGTTCATTTAAATGGAGAATATGGAGTTGGCAATGTTTATGCTGGTGTACCAGTAATAATTGGAAAAGATGGTGTTGAAAAAATAGAGCAAATAGACTTGGATGAAAAAGAAAAAAAAGAATTTATGCACTCAATAGATGCTGTGAAAGCATTATGGGAAGCTGCATCAAAAATAGATCCAGATCTATCTAAATAAATCATGAATATTCATGAACACCAAGCAAAAAAAATCCTAAAGGAATATGGGGCAGTTGTGCCCGAGGGTGTTTTTGCATTAACAGTCGATGAGCTGATTAAAAAATCAAAATCATTAAAAACGGAAAAGTTTGTATTAAAAGCTCAAATCCATGCCGGTGGAAGAGGCAAGGCAGGAGGTGTAAAAATTTTAGATACCATTGAAGAGTTAAGCGTTGCTGCTAAAAAGTTATTGGGAAAAACACTTGTAACACATCAAACTGGCCCTGAAGGTAGAGAAGTAAAAAGATTATATGTGGAAGTATCTTCCAATATAGATAAAGAATTTTATCTATCGTGTTTAATCGATAGAGCAAGTTCAAAAATTGTATTTATTTCCAGTGATCAAGGTGGAATGGATATTGAAGAGGTTGCGGATAAAACGCCCGAAAAAATTATAACAACAAAAGTAGATATTGTTAATGAAATCTCAGATGCTGATTGTGAGAAGATAGTTAAAATTTATAGCTTAACTGATGATGCTAAAAAGCAAGCAATAGCACTAATTAAATCAGTATATAATATGTTTTTAGGCACGGATGCTAATATGGTTGAGGTTAACCCACTAATATTAACTAAAGAAAAAAATATAATCTGCTTAGACGCAAAGGTTAATTTTGATCCTAACGCGCTATTTAGACATCCTGAAATTATAGAGTTAAGAGATTTAAATGAAGAAGATCCAGCAGAAATAGAAGCGAGTAAACATGATCTTGCTTATATAAAATTAGATGGAAGCATTGGTTGTATGGTTAATGGAGCAGGTTTAGCAATGGCAACAATGGATATAATTAAATTATATGGTGAAGAGCCAGCAAATTTTCTAGATGTTGGTGGTGGAGCTTCAAAAGAAAAAGTTTCTGCTGCGTTAAAAATAATTCTTTCAGATAAAAACGTTAAAGGCATATTAATAAACATTTTTGGTGGGATAATGAGATGTGATGTCCTTGCTCAAGGTGTTGTTGATGCTGCTAAAGAGATAAATATAAGTGTTCCATTAGTAGTTAGACTTGCAGGAACAAACTTTAAAGAAGGAAAAGAAATTTTAGATAATTCAGGATTAAAATTAATTTCAGCAGAAAATTTAGATGATGCTGCAAAAAAAATAGTAGAGGCTATAAAATAGAATGTCAGTTTTAATTAATAAAAATACAAAAGTTATATGTCAAGGTTTCACAGGTGCACATGGTACTTTTCATTCTGAACAAGCATTAAAATATGGAACAAATCTTGTAGGTGGAGTTACTCCAAAAAAAGGAGGACAAAAACATCTTGAACTTCCAGTATTTAATACTGTAGCTGAAGCTAAAAAAGAAGTTGGTGCGGATGCAACTATGATTTATGTACCAGCAAAATTTGCAGCAGCAGCTATAATAGAAGCTATTGATGCATCCATTGAGCTTATAGTTTGCATTACTGAAGGTATACCAATTCAAGATATGCTTCGTGTTAAACAAAAGCTAAATAGTTCAAAAAGCAGATTAATAGGACCTAACTGTCCAGGAATAATTACTCCTGACGAATGTAAAATTGGGATTATGCCTGGAAATATACACAAGAAAGGTTCTGTGGGAATTGTTTCAAGATCTGGAACTTTAACTTATGAAGCGGTTGCGCAAACAACCGAAAATGGATTAGGACAATCCACTTGTATAGGAATTGGTGGAGATCCAATAAATGGAACGAACTTTATTGATTGTTTAGATTTATTTTTAAATGATGATGAGACAGAATCTATTCTTATGATAGGTGAAATTGGTGGTTCTGCAGAAGAAGAAGCAGCTGAATTTGTTAAAAACCATAAAATAAAAAAACCTATGGTTGGATTTGTTGCTGGAATAACAGCACCCCCTGGAAGAACTATGGGGCATGCAGGAGCTATTATTTCAGGTGGTAAGGGTGGAGCAGAAGACAAGATTAAAAAGATGGAAGAATGTGGAATTACAATTGCAAAATCACCATCTGAACTAGGCAAAACATTATTTAACAAATTATCTAATTGAAAATTATTTATCTGATATTATATCAATAGAATAGATGTCATCATCAAAAAATCTCGAATTCGAAAAAACTTCATTTCTTAGTAAATCTAACAGTGCATTTATAGAACAAATGTATTTAAAATTTATCAATAAAGACAAAGATCTTCCTGAAAGCTGGCAAAGTTATTTTGAGGGTATGAGTGAAGATTTAAATATGATTACCAAGGAAATTAATGGTCCATCATGGGGTGTAAAAAAAAAAATTGATATTGATGAAATTGAAAAAAAGATCAAAGAAAGTGAAAAAAAATTTTCTAATAGAAGTGGTGATACAAAAGTTAATTCAAAAGATTTAATCAAAAGTAATCTTAACTCAATTAGAGCCGTTGCTTTAATTAGAGCATATAGGCAAAGAGGACATTTATTAGCAAAGCTTGACCCACTTGGAATGATGAAGACAGAGTATTTAGATGAATTACATCCTGAATATTATGGGTTCAAAAAAGAAAATTATAATGAGAAAATTTATTTAGATGGTGTAATAAATAAAGAGCACTCCACCGTAAGAGAAATATTAAGTTTTTTAAACAAAACTTATTGTGGGCCTATTGGTTATGAATATATGCATATATCAAACCCAACTGAAAGAAAATGGCTTAGAGATAGAATCGAACAGGATGAGAACCCTCTTCAATTTACAAAGAATGGTAAAGAAGCTATTTTGAATAAACTTATTCAAGCTGAAGGATTTGAAAAATTTTTACATACAAAATATGTTGGTACAAAAAGATTTGGACTAGATGGAGGAGAAAGCTTAATCCCTGCTTTAGAACAAATTATTAAAATTGCTGGTCAATCAGAAGCTAAAGAAGTTAAAATTGGAATGTCCCACAGAGGTAGGCTCAATGTGCTAGCAAACGTTTTACAAAAATCATACAAAAGAATATTCAATGAATTTGCGGGAGACGTTCAAACAACAGGAGAAGAAGGAGCGGGAGACGTAAAATACCATTTAGGAGCATCATCGGATAGAAAATTTGATGGAAATTCTATACATGTTGGTCTTACAGATAACCCCTCGCACTTAGAAGCAGTTAATCCTGTTGTATTAGGACAGACTAGAGGGAAACAATTTTTTCATGAAGATAAAGAAAGAAATAAAGTTTTGCCTATTTTAATACATGGTGATGCAGCATTTGCTGGACAAGGTGTTGTGGCTGAATGTTTTGCAATGTCTGGTTTGCCAGGCCATAATACAGGTGGAACAATTCATTTTATTGTTAATAATCAAATAGGCTTTACTACAAGCCCAAGGTTTGCAAGATCATCACCATACCCATCGGATGTTGCAAAAATGGTAGATGCCCCAATACTTCATGTAAACGGTGATGACCCAGAAGCAGCTGTTTATGCTACAAGAATTGCAACAGAATTTAGACTAAAATTTAACAGAGATGTTGTGGTTGATATAATCTGTTACAGAAGGTTTGGTCATAATGAAGGAGATGAACCTTCATTTACTCAACCATTAATGTATAAAAAAATTAGATCACACCCTACACCAGTAGAAGTATATGGAAGCAAATTAGTAAATGAAAATACACTTTCAGAGAATGAACTTAAAAGGTTTAAAACTGAATTTAAAAGCTTACTAGATGATCAATACAAAAATGCAAAAGATTATAAGCCAAAAATTGAATGGTATGAGGGAAGCTGGTCAAGATATAAACCAGAAAAAGGAAAGGATAAAAGAGGTGTAAGTGGTTTTGATCAGAAAAAACTTTTAGAAATTTCAGAAAAAATTAATTCAACACCAGAGGAATTAAATTTACACAAAACTATAATTAAAATTTTAAATACTAGAAGAGCATCAGTATCAAATGGAAAAGGTATAGATTGGTCAACAGCTGAAGCTTTGGCGTTTGGCTCATTATTAAAAGAAGGTTATCCCGTGAGATTAGTTGGACAAGATTCAGGAAGGGGAACGTTTAGTCAAAGACACTCAGTTCTAAGAAATCAAGAAGATAACTCCAGATATGTTCCGCTAAATAATATTTCAAAAGTTCAAAAACGATATGAAATAGTAGATAGTTTTTTATCAGAATTAGCAGTTTTAGGTTTTGAATATGGTTATAGTTTAGTTCAGCCAAACACCCTAACAATGTGGGAAGCACAATTTGGTGATTTTGCAAATGGTGCACAAGTAGTAATAGATCAATTTATTGCATCTGGAGAGAGAAAATGGACAAGGGCATCCGGGTTAGTAATGCTTCTCCCTCATGGTTATGAAGGCCAAGGACCAGAGCACTCTTCAGCAAGATTAGAAAGATTTTTACAACTATGTGCTAATGATAATATGCAGGTAGTAAATTGTACAACACCAGCAAACTACTTTCATGCTTTAAGACGTCAAATGCATAGAGAATTTAGAAAGCCATTAATAATAATGACTCCAAAATCTTTATTAAGAAACAAGCATTGTGTTTCAAATATAGAAGACTTTGATAAAGATACATTTTTCCACAGAATTTTATGGGATCATGCACTAGATGAAGAAAATGGATTTATAAAATTAAAAGAAAGCTCAAAAATTAAAAAAGTAATTTTATGTTCGGGAAAGGTTTATTTTGATCTGTTAGATGCTAGAGAGAAATTGAAAAAAGATGATGTAGTGTTGTACAGAGTTGAACAACTTTATCCTTTTCCAGTTAAAAGTTTAGTTAAAGAAATCAAAAAGTATGCAAAAAATGCTAAATTTTATTGGTGCCAGGAAGAACCAAAAAATATGGGAGCATGGTTTTCTGTAAGGGACTATATACAATGGACATTAGAAACTATTAACGCTAATAATAAGGAAATTTCTTATATAGGAAGAAGTCCAGACGCATCTCCTGCAACAGGGTTTGCAAAAAGACATATTTCACAACAGCAAGAAATTATTAACAAGGTTTTTGAATAAAAATGAGTGAAAAAATTTTAGTACCGGTCTTGGGTGAGAGCATAACAGAAGCGACTGTTGCAAAATGGCTTAAGAAAGAGGGTGATGCAGTTGCAACTGATGAGGCAATTGTAGAACTAGAAACTGATAAAGTTAATTTAGAAGTTCCATCTCCCATAGATGGAGTTTTATCTGAAATAAATTCAAAAGATGGAGAGACAGTTGAAGTTGGAGCCTTACTTGGTTCAATAAGTCAAAATGGAACTCAACCATCTGAAAAAAAAATGATTACAAAAATTGAACCTAAAAGAACTGAAAATAATGTAGTTAATTTAGAAATTAAAAAAGAAGTTCCTAAAGTTTTTAAAGAACCTGAAGAGGAAGAACCTTTAATATTAACCAATGAGGTTAAAGAAGAGAAAACTGATTCTTCAAATAAAAATAATGAAATACTTTCACCAGCCGTAAGAAAAATGGTAGTTGAAAATAAAATTGATTTAAAAAATGTTAGTGGCTCTGGTAAAGAGGGTAGAATTCTTAAAGGTGACTTAATTAGTATGATGGGAGAGAACCCACAGCCATCAGAAAGAAAAATTAAATATGGCCAAGAAGAGAGAATTAAAATGTCTAGGCTTAGACAGACAATTGCAAAAAGATTAAAACAAGCACAAGAAAATGCAGCATTATTAACAACCTTTA
Source organism: Candidatus Pelagibacter sp. Uisw_137 (assembly GCF_047720245.1). Taxonomy (GTDB): domain Bacteria; phylum Pseudomonadota; class Alphaproteobacteria; order Pelagibacterales; family Pelagibacteraceae; genus Pelagibacter. The sequence continues at coordinate 1,235,440 of NZ_CP159811.1, read as the reverse complement.
ATGAAGTTGATATGACTGGCATAATGGAAATGAGAAAAGAGAACCAGGAAGATTTCCAAAGTAGATATGGAATTAAATTAGGGTTTATGTCATTTTTTGTAAAAGCATGTGTTGCTGCATTAAAGATGTACCCGTCAGTTAATGCTGAAATAGACGGAGATGAAATTATTTACAAAAATTATTACAATATGAGTTTCGCAGTAGGAACTGAAAAAGGATTAGTAGTACCAGTATTAAGAGATGCTGATCAATTATCATTTGCTGATATCGAAAAAAATATTAAAACTATTTCTGAAAAAGCAAGAGATGGAAAAATAACCATAGAAGACCTTCAAGGTGGAACCTTTACAATTAGTAATGGTGGAGTTTATGGTTCAATGTTATCTACTCCAATATTAAATTTACCTCAATCTGGTGTGTTAGGTATGCATAATATAGTTGAAAGACCAATGGTAGTTGATGGTGAGATTAAAATTAGACCCATTATGTATCTAGCCTTATCTTATGATCACAGAATTATAGATGGAAAAGAGTCGGTATCATTCTTAAAAATGGTTAAAGAAAACTTAGAGGACCCAAGAAGGTTGTTTTTAAATATTTAAATGTCAGATAAATTTCAAGCAGTTGTAATAGGTGGTGGTCCAGGAGGTTATGTCTGCGCAATAAGATTGGCACAATTGGGACTTAAAACAGCATGTATAGAATCAAGAGGTTCATTAGGTGGAACTTGTTTAAATGTTGGGTGCATACCTTCTAAAAATTTATTAAATATTTCTGAAAATTATCATAAGGCACAAAATTTTTCTAAACTTGGCATAGAAGTGGGTGAGGTAAAACTTAATCTTCAAAAAATGATGCAAAATAAGGATAAAGCAGTAACAATATTAACTAAAGGTGTAGAATTTTTATTTAAGAAAAATAAAGTCACTTATTTTAAAGGCACTGGAAGCTTTAAATCTGCAAATAAAATCTCAATATTAGATGATCAAAAAAAAGAAACTATAATTGAGGCAGATAAAACGGTAATTAGCACAGGATCTGTACCAGTAGAATTGCCAGGAATGAAATTTGATGAAAAAATAATTGTATCTTCAACAGGTGCATTAACTCTGCAATCGGTTCCAAAAAAAATGGTTGTAGTTGGTGGAGGTTATATAGGATTAGAGATGGGATCTGTTTGGTCTAGATTAGGTGCTGAAGTTCATGTGGTAGAATTTCTTGATCATATTACGCCAGGAATGGATAGAGAAATATCTTCAGAATTTATGAAAATTTTAAAAAAACAAGGAATTAACTTTCACATGCAAACTAAAGTAGAGGGAATTACTAAAAACACCAATGGAGCTAGTGTTTCAACATCTGACAAAGATGGAAAAAAAATCAATTTTGATTGCGATGTTGTTCTTATATCTGTTGGCAGAAAACCTAACACTAACAATTTAAATTTAGAAGCAATTGGTGTTGAATTAGATGAAAAGAAAAGAATTATAACAAATAAAAGCTTTCAAACAAATGTAAGTAATGTTTATGCAATTGGTGATGTAATAGATGGACCAATGTTAGCGCACAAAGCTGAAGATGAAGGTATTGCAGTTGCAGAAAATATAGCAGGACAATCAGGGCATGTAAATTATGATATTATTCCAGGTGTTGTTTATACAACTCCAGAAGTTGCTTCAGTTGGAAAAACTGAAGAGCAATTAAAAGAATCAAATATAAAATACAAAATTGGTAAATTTTCGTTTATGGCAAACTCAAGAGCTAAAGCAATTGATGAAGCAGAAGGCTTTGTTAAAATTCTAGCTGATGAAAAAACAGATAGAGTTCTAGGAGCACATATTATTGGACCTCATGCAGGTGAATTAATTGGAGAAATTGGAGTTGCAATGGAGTTTGGTGCTAGTGCTGAAGATATTGCAAGAACATGTCATGCTCACCCAACATTTTCCGAAGCAGTAAAAGAAGCAGCGTTATCAGTAGATAAAAGAGCAATACACTCTTAAAGTATTTTCATATTATAAAGATATGAAAGTACCGATTCTTATACCAAATATTTTTAATCATCCCTTTACTTACAATTCTGATTTAACTTTAAAAGTTGGGGACTATGTAGTGGTACCCTTTGGAAAGTCAGAGGTAACGGGAGTTGTGTGGGATGACTTTGAAAAAAAAACAAATAAAAATTTTGCAATTAAAACAGTTTTAAGAAAATTAGATGTTCCGTCATTAAAGAAAAATACAATTAAATTCTTAAACTGGTTTTCAGAATACAATATGACACCTAAAGGTATGGCATTAAAGTTATTATTACTAAGTAGTGGTGCTATAGAAAAGTTACCAATTGAAGCTTATGAGCCATTCAAAATTGACATCAAAGAAAATGAAATAAAACTTTCTAAAGAGCAAAAAGATTCATTAAAAAAAATGAATGTATTAAATCAAAAATTTAGAGTTCATGTTTTACAAGGTACTACAGGGTCTGGTAAAACGATGGTTTATTTTGAGGCTTTAAAAGAGATAATTAATAAGGGTTTTCAAGGGTTAATTCTACTGCCAGAAATAGGATTAACAGGACAATTCCAAAATAAATTTATAGAATTTTTTGGATTCAAGCCTGCTGTGTGGCACTCAGCTATTACAAAAAAAAATAAAGAAATTATTTGGAGTGGAATAGCAAATGATAAAATTAAAGTTGTAATTGGTGCTCGGTCCTCATTGTTTTTACCTTTTAAAAAACTGGGATTAGTCATTGTTGATGAAGAACATGATCAATCTTATAAACAAGATGAGGGAGTAACTTATAATGCGAGAGACATGGCAATTTCTAGAGCATCTTTTGAAAATATTCCAATCAATTTAATAACAGCCGTCCCTTCTATTGAAACTTATGACAATATTAAAAAAGGCAAATATAGTTTATCTAAACTTGATCAAAGATATTTAAATGCATCTTTACCAAAATATGAAATAATTAATCTTAATAATTCAAAGTTAGAATCTCAATCTTGGATATCAAAAAAAACAATTGAGAAAGTAAAATTTCATCTTGAAAAAAAAGATCAAGTATTATTTTTTTTAAATAGAAGAGGATTTTCACCCCATGCTTTATGTAAAAAATGTTTTACTAGTTATTCATGTCCAAATTGTTCAATAAATTTGGTTTATCACAAAAACAAACAAAATTTATTATGTCACTACTGTGGATACAAAGCTTTACTAAATAGGGACTGCTCGAAAGAAGGAAAATGTGATTTTATTTTTAGTGGGCCTGGAGTTGAAAGAATATCTGAAGAAGTAAAAAAAATTTTCCCCACCAAGGAAACAACTATATTTTCTAGTGATACAATGAATAAAAAAAGTTCAGCAGATATTTTGGAAAAAATTATAGATAATAAAATTCAAATTTTAATTGGAACTCAATTAATATCTAAAGGATTCCACTTTCCAAGCTTAAATTGTATTGTTGTTGTTGATATCGATTTATCATCACAAGGTCATGACTTGCGAGGCGCAGAAAAGAATTTACAGTTATATCACCAACTTTCAGGTAGAGCAGGAAGAACAGGAAAGCCAGCAACTGTTTATTTTCAAACTTATAATTTAGATACCAAAATGATAACAGACATTACAAATAAAGATCCTGATATTTTTTTAGATAAAGAACTTGAAATTAGAAGGGAAAATAATCTTCCACCGTTTCAGAGATTTATTGCTTTAATAATTACTGGCAGCAATGAAAGAGAACTTGAAAAAGAGGCTTATAAGTTTAAAGTTTTTATAGAAAGTGCTGTCGAAGGTAGAGTTCTTGGCCCTGTGAATGCACCTATATTTAGATTAAAAAGAAAGTTCAGAGTAAGACTTTTGATCAGAGGTAGAAAATCTCTAAAAGTACAGAATTCACTAGCCAAAATCATTGAAAAATTCAAATTTCCTACTGGAATGAAACTAACAGTTGATGTTGATCCAATAAACTTCAATTAACGGTCAAAAAATAACACTTTTAGACAATGTGTGACTTGAAGAGAATAGGGTCATATGTTAATTAAAACGGAAAATTAATAAATCTTCAAATATTTATAAGGAACAATAAATTGAGCAAAAATAAAGGTTTTTCTGAAACATCAGCAGGCAGATATTCCCTGGCACTTTATGAATTAGCAATAGAAGCTAATAATTTAAGTGAGATTGAGGTTCATTCTGCTTCAATTATTAATTTAATTGCTTCAAGTGAAGATTTTAAATCTTTAATTAAGGATCCAACAAATAACAAAGAAGACCAATTGAATGCTCTAAGCAAAATTTCAGAACAATATAAATTAAATGAATTATTAACAAAATTTTTAAGTTTCTTAATATCTAAAAGAAGATTCTTTTACGTGGATAAAATTCTAAAAAGCTTTGTTGAGACATGTTCAGTCAAAAGAGGTGAATTAAAAGCAGAATTAACTTCTGCAAAAGATCTTACTGAAAATGAGATTAACAACATAAAAGAAGAATTGACTAAAAACTTTAGTTCAAAAATAAAATTAAACTACAAGCACGATGCAAGTTTAATTGGGGGTTTGATTGTGCAAGTCGGAAGCACAATGGTGGACACTTCCATTAAAAATAAATTACAACAAATCGAAAATAGGATGATAGAGGCATAAATGGATATAAACCCATCAGAAGTAACAAAGATATTAAAAGAACAAATTAAAAAATTTGGCGATAAAGCAGAAGTGACTGAAGTTGGTCAAGTTTTGTCAGTAGGAGATGGTATTGCTAGAGTATACGGGCTAGATAACGTTCAAGCTGGAGAGATGGTAGAATTTTCCGATGGATCAAAAGGAATGGCTCTAAACTTAGAAAGTGAAAATGTTGGAGTTGTAATTTTTGGAGATGATAGAAAAATTAAAGAAGGTGATGTTGTTAAAAGAACAGGAAGCATTGTTGATGCACCTGTTGGAAAAGAACTATTAGGAAGAGTTGTTGATGGATTAGGAAATCCAATTGATGGTAAAGGTGCTTTAGATAAAGCAACCAAAAGGAGTAGAGTTGAAGTAAAAGCTCCTGGAATTATTCCAAGGCAATCTGTTAGTGAACCAATGCAAACAGGCTTAAAATCAATTGACAGTCTAGTTCCAGTTGGAAGAGGACAGCGTGAATTAATTATTGGTGATAGACAAACTGGAAAAACTGCAGTTGCTATTGATGCGATCATTAACCAGAAAAAAATAAATGAATCTGGTGATGAGAAGCAAAAACTTTATTGTATCTATGTCGCTATAGGTCAAAAAAGATCTACAGTTAGACAAATTCAAAAAACTTTAGAAGAAGCTGGTGCAATGGAGTATACAACAATTGTAGCCGCTACTGCTTCAGATGCTGCGCCACTTCAGTTTTTAGCGCCATATACAGGCTGTACTATGGGTGAATACTATAGAGATAATGGTATGCATGCATTAATCATCTATGATGATTTATCTAAACAGGCTGTAGCTTATAGACAAATGTCACTTTTATTAAGAAGACCTCCAGGAAGAGAAGCTTATCCGGGAGATGTATTTTATTTACACAGTAGATTGCTTGAGAGAGCAGCCAAGCTTAGTGATGAGCATGGTGGAGGTTCGTTAACTGCTCTTCCTATAATTGAAACGCAAGGTGGAGACGTATCTGCTTTTATTCCTACTAATGTTATTTCAATTACAGATGGTCAAATATTTCTTGAAACAGAATTATTTAACCAAGGAATTAGACCAGCGATTAATGTAGGTCTATCGGTTTCTAGAGTTGGATCTGCAGCACAAACAAAAGCAATGAAAAAAGTTTCTGGTTCAATGAAGCTGGAGCTTGCTCAATATAGAGAGATGGCTGCCTTTGCACAATTCGGATCTGATTTAGATGCATCAACACAAAAACTTTTAAATAGAGGTTCGAAACTAACTGAACTTCTAAAACAAAAACAATATTCTCCTATGACGGTTGCTGAACAAGTAATTTCAGTTTTCTGTGGAGTTAAAGGTTATTTGGATGATGTAGAACTTAAAGATATTGCTGAGTTTGAATCTAAGATTATTGAAAAATGTAAATCTGAAAAACCAAAAATTTTAGAATCTGTTTTAAGCTCAGGTAAACTTGAAGAAGATACTGAAAAATCATTAGTTGAAACTATCATGGAACTTAAGAAGAACTTTAATTCTTAAAATATGGCAACACTAGACGACTTAAAAAAAAGAATAGCGAGTGTAAAGTCTACACAAAAAATTACCAAAGCTATGAAAATGGTTGCGGCTGCTAAACTTAGAAGAGCTCAAGAAAATGCTGAAAAGGGAAGGCCTTATTCTGAAAAAATGAATAACATTATTCTTAATTTATCTAGTGGTATTTCTGATAAGGAAAATGCACCTAAGCTCCTTTCTGGAACAGGTGAAGATAAGGTGCATTTATGTATTGTGTTAACATCTGACCGTGGTCTATGTGGTGGTTTTAATACAAATATTATTAAAAAAGCCAAAACATATTTTAAAAAAATATCTGATGAGGGAAAAGCTTTAAAGATTATAACTGTTGGATCTAAGGGTTATGATCAATTAAAAAGAGTTTATAAAGATGATATCGTAGAGAGAATATCTTTTAAAGATTCAAAAACTATCAATTATCTAGATGCTGAAAAAGTAGGAAAAATGATAATTGAAAACTTTGAAAAAGAAGAATTTGACGTGTGTACAATTTTTTATAATAAATTTAAAAATGTAATCACTCAAATACCTCAAGAACAACAAATAATTCCTTTAAAAACATCTGAAGCAGAAGAAAATTCTTCTGAGGATAATTATGAATTTGAACCAGATGAAGATGAAATTTTAAGCAATTTATTGCCTAAAAATATATCTACTCAGATTTTTAAAGCGATGTTAGAAAATTCAGCTAGCGAACAGGGTTCAAGAATGAGTGCAATGGATAGCGCAACTCGAAACGCAGGTGAAATGGTTGACAAGCTTACTATTGAGTATAATAGAAGTCGTCAAGCAGCTATTACAAAAGAACTAATTGAAATCATATCAGGAGCGGAAAGTTTATAATTATGAGCAAAGGAAAAATCACACAGATTATTGGAGCAGTAGTAGACGTAAAATTTGATGGAGAATTACCAGAAATTTTATCAGCATTAGAATGTAAAAATGGAGACAACAGATTAGTTTTAGAAGTTGCTCAGCACCTTGGTGAATCAAGTGTTAGAACAATTGCAATGGATGCTACTGAAGGATTAAAAAGAGGTGACGATGTAACTGCAACAGGTGCTCCCATTCAAGTTCCAGTTGGTCCAGAAACTTTAGGAAGAATTATAAATGTAATAGGTGAACCTATTGATGAAAAAGGTGAAGTTAAAACAAAAGAAAAATGGCCAATTCACAGAGCTGCACCTGAATTTAGTGATCAGTCAACAGAGACAGAAATTCTAGTTACAGGAATTAAAGTAGTTGATCTATTAGCGCCATATGCCAAAGGGGGAAAAATTGGTTTATTTGGAGGTGCGGGTGTTGGTAAGACAGTACTTATTATGGAATTAATTAACAACGTAGCAAAAGCTCATGGTGGATTTTCTGTGTTTGCTGGTGTTGGAGAAAGAACTAGAGAAGGAAATGATCTTTATCACGAAATGATAGATTCAGGCGTTATTAAGCCAGAAGGTCCAGGATCAAAAGCTGCACTAGTGTATGGTCAAATGAATGAACCTCCAGGAGCTAGAGCAAGAGTTGCCTTAACAGGTCTAACTGTAGCTGAATATTTTAGAGACCAAGAAGGACAAGATGTATTATTCTTTGTTGATAACATTTTTAGATTTACACAAGCAGGTTCAGAAGTTTCTGCACTATTAGGAAGAATTCCTTCAGCAGTTGGATACCAGCCTACACTTGCAACAGATATGGGTAACCTTCAAGAAAGAATTACAACTACTAACAAAGGTTCTATCACGTCTGTACAAGCGATTTATGTACCAGCAGATGACTTAACTGACCCAGCGCCTGCAACGTCTTTTGCTCACTTAGATGCAACAACTGTATTATCTAGACAAATAGCTGAAATTGGAATTTATCCAGCAGTAGATCCTCTAGATTCTACTTCTAGAATTTTAGATCCTAGAATAGTTGGTGATGAGCATTACAGAGTTGCCAGAGAAGTGCAAAAAATTCTTCAAACTTATAAATCACTACAAGATATTATTGCGATTTTAGGAATGGATGAATTATCTGAGGAAGATAAATTAACAGTAGCCAGAGCTAGAAGAATACAAAGATTCTTATCACAACCTTTCTTTGTTGCTGAAGTCTTTACTGGTTCCCCAGGAAAATTAGTAGATTTAGAATCTACAATTAAAGGTTTTGCTGCAATATGTAATGGTGAGTATGATCATTTACCAGAAGCTGCATTTTATATGGTGGGTACAATTGAAGAAGCTGTAGAAAAAGCAGAAAAAATGGCGAAAGATGCTGCTGCATAATGAGTGAAGAGTTTAAAATAGAAATTGTAAACCCAGAAAAATCTTTTCTTTCAAAAGAAGATGTAACAGAAGTTGTTGTACCTGGTTTTGAAGGAGAAATGGGGATTTTAAAGGACCATATCTCAATTATTTCATTTCTAAAGCCGGGTATTATTAAAATTTTTTCCAAATCAGGAGAAGACAATTACTACGTTGAGGATGGAATTGTTGAATTTAAGAATAATAATTTATCAGTTCTAACAAGTTCTATTTTTAATATTAAAGATATTGATAAAGATAAAATTAGTGAACTACTTGCTCAAGCAGAAGAAAATTCAAAAAATAGCGACATTACAGATCAAAATAAATACCTGGTTGATCAAAAAATTGATGTGCTAAAAACTCTTAATTAAGAATTTCTTTTACTTTTTCTTTAATATCTTTGTACACATGTAGTTTAAAGTCTACAACTAGGTCAGTTATATTTTCAAGATCAATCCATTTCCATTCACTAAATTCAGGATGTTTAGTCTTAATATCAATCTCGTCATCTTGGCCTAAAAATCTCATTATAAACCACTTTTGTTCCTGACCTCTATATTTACCTTTCCAAATTATACCTAATAAGTTTTTTGGTAATTCATAAGAGATTAATCCATCACACTCTTTAATTAGTTCAACATTTTTTATACTAGTTTCTTCTTCTAGTTCTCTGTAAGCAGCAGTTAAGTAGTCCTCACCGTTATCAACACCACCTTGGGGCATCTGCCAAAAATTTTTTTGATTATCAATTCTTTTTGCAACAAAGACTTTATTGTTTTTGTTTAGGACAACAATTCCAACTCCACTCCTAAGAGGTAAATTTACTTTATTGTCTGACATTTATCCGTTGAGTAATTTTATTGCAAAATTTAATTGATTATCGGTTTCAGAATTAAACTTAAAATCATCTGAACCTTCTGCAACTTCTATATCAGGTGTTACACCTACTTCAGAAATAGACTTTCCTGAAGGAAGATAATATTTTGCAATTGTTAATCTAATGGCACCTCTATTTTTTAAAGGGATTATTGACTGTACAGAACCTTTTCCATAACTATTTTCACCAAGTATAATAGCTCTTTTATGATCTTTTAATGCTCCAGCTACAATTTCTGATGCCGATGCTGATCCATAGTTAATAAGTATAATTAGTGTTTTACCATTTGTTAGATCACCTTTTTTAGCAAACCATTTTCGATTTTCTGAAGCTTGTCGACTTCTTGTTGATACAATCTCACCATTTTCTAAAAAAAAGTCTGAAATTTTAATTGCCTGAGAAAGTAAACCACCAGGGTTGTTTCTTAAATCTAAGATATATCCTTTTAGATCTTTATTCTTATTTAATTTATTAATTTTTTCTTTAATTTGTTCGCTACTATTTTCATTAAAGGAAGTTAGTCTTATATAACCAATATTATTATCTATAAGTTCGGATTTAACAGATTGAACCTCAATAACCTCTCTCATTATATTAAAAATTAATGCTTTTTTTATACCTCTTCTTCTAACTGTTATTTCAATACTCGATCCAACAGGTCCCCTCATTAACTCTACTGCTTCCATTAATGATTTCCCTTGAACCTGTGTGTTATTAATTTTTACAATATAATCACCAGCTTTTAATCCTGCTTTTGAGGCTGGTGTATTATCTATTGGTGATATTACTTTTACAACACCTGCTTCCATGCCAACTTCGATACCAAGCCCACCAAACTCTCCACTGGTTTCAGTTTGCATACCCTCAAAACTTTCAGGTGTCATATATGCAGAATAGGGATCTAGTGATTGTAATAAACCATTTATGGCAGCATCCATACTTTTGGATTGATCTACTTCATCAACGTATTCTTTGTTAATTTTTTCAAGCACCTCACCAAACAAATCAATTTTTTTATATATGTCAGTGTTTTCAGAAAAACTTTTTTGAAAAGTAAATAATAGTATTGTAATAAAAAGAAAAAATCTTTTAGTCAAAATCATATCATCACTTTTTCTTTAGGTATTATTTCTGACCAGATTTTTTCCAATTCATAAAATTTTCTTTTATCGGGATGGAATATATGAACAATTAAGTCTATACCATCAACTAATTTCCAATCTGCACTTTCTTTTCCTTCAATCTTAGAATTTTTTACTCCATTGGTCTTTAATTTTTCTAATACCATTTCAGATAAGGCTTGAATATGTCTCGAAGAAGTTCCACTTGCTATAATCATATAGTCAGCCATTGAGCTTTTATTCTTAAGATCTATTGAAATAATATCTAGGGCTTTATTGGAATCTAAGGTTTTTAATATTAAATTTTTAAGGTCTGAGTTTTTTTCCATTAATACATTTAACCTTATCAAATTTTTCTTAATTGAGAAGATGAAATATTGACCTTTTTAAAATTAATAAAAGATAATTTTTTTTTATTCACACCATTAAAGGTAACAGACTTTAGTGATTTAGCTTTATATCCCTGTCGATCAAACACAAGAAGATTGCATTTTTTTATAATGGATTTCCATTTATACCATTTATGAAAATTGATTAGATTGTCAGCACCCATAATGAAATAAATCTCAAATTTTTTATCTTTATTTAGATAATTGATGAGATCGATTGTTTTATTGGAGAGAACTTTTTCTTCATAAAACTTAACTTTAATAAAATCATTTTTACCAATGAATTTTTTTGCAAATTTTATTCTATTTTTTAGATTTGTTTTACTTGTGTTTTTAAATGGGTTTTGTTTGGTAACTGCCCATATAATATTTTTTAATTCTAATATTTTTTTAGCTTGTTTAGAGATTTCCAAATGGCCCTTATGCGCAGGATCAAAAGTTCCCCCCAAGATTCCAATTTTTGTCTTTTTTTGTTTTAAGTTATTTTCTAGTTTTACCATTACTAACAATTTCGTATTTGTATGAAACGAGCTGTCCTAATCCAACAGGCCCTCTTGGAGGTAATGTGTTTGTCGAAATGCCAACCTCACCACCAAAACCGAATTCGCCACCATCTGCAAATTGAGTAGATGTATTGTGCATTGCAATAGAGCTTTTAACATTTTTTAAGAATTTATTTGCAGTTTTTTTATTGTTAGTAACGATAGAGTCGGTGTGCATGGTTCCATATTTATTAATATGATCAATCGCATCGTCACAATCTTTAACTGTTTTTACAGAAACTACAGCTGATAAATATTCAGTAGACCAATCTTTTTCTTTTGCTGGATAAATTTTTCCCTTGTAATATTTTTTTAAGATCCGGTCTCCGTAGATCTTGCAATTATTTTCTTCTAACTTTTTTAAAATTGGGTTACAGAATCTCTTAACAATTTTTTCATGCATTAAAATTGTTTCCGTAGCTCCACAAATACTAGTGTTCCTTAACTTAGCATTATAGGTAATATTTGTAGCCATTATTAGATTGGCATCCTTATCAATAAAAGTGTGACAAAGACCTTCCAAGTGACCGATAATAGGGACGTTTGAAAATTGTTGAACTCTTTTTACTAAATTTTTTCCACCACGAGGTATTATAACATCAATATAATCTTTCATTTTTGAAAGCATAAAGTCGACCATTTTTCTGTCTTTAGAATCTATAAATTGAATAAAGTTTTCGTTCACTTTACTTTCTCTAAGTGATTTTCTAAATAGTTTTGCTAAAATTTTATTAGTACTTATGGCTTCAGAGCCACCTTTTAAAATTACTGCATTTCCAGATTTGAAGCATAAGCTTGCAACATCAGATGTAACGTTAGGTCTACTTTCATAAATAACACCTATAACACCAATAGGTATAGACACTCTGCTAATTGTTAAACCATTTGGTCTACGCCATTTTTCTAAAGTGGCATTAACAGGATCTTTTAAGTTAGCAATTTTATCTATAGAATTTTTTATGCCTATTAATTTTTTTTCATCAATAGTTAATCTTTCTATTAGATTACTTTTTAAGCCCTTGCTAAGAGCAAATTGAATATCTTTTTGATTAGCTTTAAATATGGATTTTTTTTCTTTGTCTAATAAGAAAGCATACCTTTTTAAAATTTTATTTTTAGTTTTTGAATTAACTTTATCAAGTGACGCTTTTCTTGCATTTTGACCCATTAAACTCATATATCTGCTCATTTTATACCTCTACTATATCATCTTTATGAATTACTTCTGATTTAGAAATATATCCTAGTAATTTTTCTATCTCTTTTGAATGGTGACCCATAATTTTTTCTATTTCATTAGATGAAAAGGAGCTAAGTCCTCTTGCGCATTCGTAATTATTTTTATCTAAAACTTTAATATGATCTCCTTTGCTAAAACGGCCAGATACTTTTTTTATTCCTGCTGCTAGTAAACTTTTACCATTTGAAAGCGCCTGTTTTGCACCGTCATCAATAATCAGTGCACCTTTAGGTGAGATAGAGCTAATAATCCATTTTTTTCTAGCATCTAATTTTGAAACTTTAGGTAAAAACCATGTACAATTATTTTCATCAGTTATTTTTTTAATGGGTCTGTTTAACAAGCCATTTGCAATTACCATTTGGCATCCTGATAATTGACAGATTTTAGCAGCATCTATTTTAGTTTTCATACCACCCGTACCATGTTCACTAATACTTTTAGTAGCTATTTTTTCTATATCTTTATCTATATTTCTTATTTCTTTTATTAATTTTGCATTTTTATATATTTTTGGATTGTGTGTATAAAGACCATCCACATCAGAAAGTAATATAAGCGAGTCTGCGCCTGATATTTGTGCAACACGAGATGCTAATCTGTCATTATCACCATACTTAATTTCTGAAGTAGCAATAGTGTCATTTTCATTTACTATTGGTACAAAGCCTAGTTTAAATAAATTATCAAAAGTTCTTTTTGCATTTAATGCCCTTCTTCTTTGTTCTGTGTCTTCCAAAGTGAGAAGAATTTGAGAAATATTAATTTTTAATTTAACAAATTTTTCTGAAAATAAATTCATTAGTTCAATTTGCCCAATAGATGCAACAGCCTGACTTTTATCAATCTTAAGGTTTTTTTTGCTAATATTTAGTTTTTTGCAACCCATTGCTATTGCTCCAGAGCTTACAATAATAACTTTTTTATTCTGTTTTATTAATTCCTGAATATCTTTAGCAAATTCGGTGAGCCATTTTTTTCTTACTTTTTTTTTGTCATCTATTAATAAAGATGAACCAATCTTAATTACAATTATTTTAGAATCTTTAAGATACATAGGAGAGCAATTTAGCTTTAATTTTAGATATTGAGCCTTTTTCTAATGTTGAGAGCGCAACCACCTCAGAATTTTTATTTTTAGAAAAATTGTTTAAAATTTCTTTCACTTCTTCTTCCTCTAATAAGTCTGTTTTATTTAATACAATTATTTCTTTTTTTTCTAGTAAATCTTTACTGTAACTCCCCAGCTCATTTCGAACTTGTTTATACGTATTTTCAAGGTCTTCATCAGTAATATCTATTAAATGCATTAATGTTTTACATCTTTCTATGTGTTTTAAAAATTGAATACCAAGACCTACACCTTCATGTGCACCTTCAACCAATCCGGGGATATCAGCTAGAGTTATTTCTTTATCATCATAACTTGCAACACCAAGATTTGGATTTAGTGTTGTAAATTTATAGTTAGCAATTTTAGGCATCGCATTTGTAATGGCAGCCAGTAAGCTTGATTTACCTGCGTTAGGTAATCCAACAATACCAACATCGGCAATAGTTTTTAATTGAAGCCAAATTACATATTCTTCACCAATTGCACCTTTAGTAAATTTTTTTGGAGCTCTATTAGTGGAACTTTTAAATCTAGTGTTTCCAAGACCACCTTTACCACCTTTAGCTACAATAAATTCTTCACCTTCTTTTTTAAAATCATAAATTAAAGTTTTATTATCTTCTTCAAAAACTTGTGTACCTATTGGAACCTTTAAAAATAAATCTTCTCCACCATGACCTGTACGATTTTGTCCAGAACCATTTACTCCTCTTCCTGCTTTATGGTGTTGTTGAAATCTATAATCGATAAGGGTATTTAAATTTCTTTCTGATCTTAGGAATATGGTTCCACCTTTACCTCCGTCACCACCATCAGGTCCACCGTATTCAATAAATTTCTCTCTACGAAAACTAGGAGAACCATGCCCACCATTGCCGGCCTTTACATAAATTTTTACTTGATCTAGAAACTTCATATTACAACTGTTAGTTTTTAGTTGTACTACTAATTGGGTTTCACGGAAACGAATGTTCTGTCTAATCTACCTTTTTTAAATACTACTTTCCCCTCAACAACAGAGAAAATTGAATGATCTTTTCCCATTCCCACATTTTCACCTGGGAAAATTTTAGTTCCTCTTTGTCTAACAATTATGTTTCCAGGAATAACTACTTCACCACCGTACTTCTTAACACCAAGTCTACGACCAGCACTATCTCGTCCGTTTCTCGATGAACCACCTGCTTTTTTTGTAGCCATAATTTACCTAATTTATTTATTAACTGCTTCAGCTTCTACTTTAGCTTCAACCTTTTCAATTTTTTTAGTTGGTTTAACCATTTTTTCCGCTTCAGATAAAATTTTACCATCTTTAGAAAATATTTTACTAATTCTTATTAATGAATATTGCTGTCTATGACCATTTTTTCTTCTAGAATTTTGTCTTCGTCTTTTTTTGAAAATTAATATTGTTCTATTTTTTCCGTTTTCAACAAGATCTGCTTCAACTTTTGCACCCTCAACTGTTGGTGATCCAACTTCAATGTTTTTGTCATCTCCATAAGCTAAAATTTCTTTAAACTCTATCTTAGTTTCAAGTTTAGAATCCTCTAATCTTTCAACTTTAAGTATTTCTCCAGCCTTTACTTTGTACTGTTTTCCACCTGTTTGTATGATTGCGTATGACATTGTTTAATCTATTTTTTTATAATCTGCAATATAGTCGGGGCCTTATTATAGTCAAGTCCGAATAAGCTAGAAATTGTCCTTTAAATCCCTCAATTTTGAAAAGGTTTCTTCTGTATCAGATCTAAGAAAAATATTGCACTCTAATTCCTCTTTAATAGTGGACGGAATAGTAGGTAAGTTATTTTTTAATTTTTCGTCTATATCTTTGATCTTAATTTTTAGGTTTTCATTGTCTTGGTCATGAGTAATACAAAATTTAGAGTTTTGTTTAGTATATTCATGTCCACAATAGATCCTTGTTTTTTCTGGCAGTGCTTTTATTTTCATTAATGAATTATACATCTGCGAGTATGTTCCTTCAAAAATTTTACCACAACCAAGTGAAAAGAGGGTGTCTCCTGTAAAAACAGATTCTTCATTATAAAAATAAAAACATATATGACCAAGGGTATGACCAGGTACATGAAATATTTTAGCCTGAAAACTTTCTTCGTGCCAAATATCTTGATCACTTACCAGTATATCGATTTCTGGGATTCTATCCTTGTCTTCTTTATATCCAATAATACTAGCTCCATATTTTTCTTTTAATTCTATATTACCTCCCACATGATCATAATGATGATGTGTATTTAATATATATTTCAAATGTATATTTTTATCTTCCAAATATTTGATAATAGGCTTTGCTTCACTGGGATCAATCACACATGCAATATTTTTAGTTTTATCAATAATCAGATAAGAATAATTATCTTGTAAGCAGGGTATTATTTGAATTTCCATTTAACTCTCAATTAAAAAAATACCTAGTTCTGCAGATAAATTTTTAATATTTAGATTATGTTTATTAATAGAAGATATTTTTTCGTTATGCAGAGCTAATGATTTATCTAATTTAATTTTTCTATTTTCACAAAAATTAAAAAAATCTTTTATGGTACACATATGAAGATTAGGAGTATTATACCACTCATCAGGTAGATTCTTTGTAATTGGCATTGTTCCTTTAATTAATAGGTGAAGTCTAACTTTCCAAAAACCAAAATTAGGTATTGTAACAATAGCTTTTTTACCAACTCTCAATAGTTCTTGGATAACTATTTCAGGATTTAAAAATGCTTGCAGAGTTTGACTTAAAATAACAAAATCAAAGGAGCTTTCAGGAAATTGTAATAGATCCTTTTCTGCATCACCCTCAATAGCAGTTAGTCCTTTTGATAAACATTTTTGAACATTATCTTTGGAGATTTCTATTCCCCTTATGTCTATTTCTTTATTATACTTAAGGTATTCCATTAATATACCATCTCCACAGCCCACATCTAAAACTCTAGTATTTTTTTCAATAAGACCAGAGATTATTTTAAATTCTTGTTTCATGTTTAGTTTTTAGAATAAGCTGTTTTAATATAATCACCTAGAGTATTTAAAAATTTAGGAACTTTTAAAAGGAATGAATCGTGTCCTTTGTCAGATTCAATTTCGACAAATCCGACCTCAGCACCTATGGCATTTAAGGCTATAACAATTTCTTTATTTTCAGAAGTTGGATAAAGCCAATCAGAAGTAAAAGATATAATAAGAAACTTAGTTTTAGTTTTTTCGAATGCTTTAGATAAATTACCGTGATGTTCTTTTATTAGATCAAAATAGTCCATCGCTCTTGTTATATATAGGTAGCTATTAGCATCAAATCTATCAACAAATACAGATCCTTGATATCTTAAATAACTTTCTATTTGAAAGTCTGCATCAAAACCAAATTTTAGGTCATCTCTTTCTTGCAACTTTCTTCCAAATTTTTCCTGCAGACCATTTTTAGATAAATAAGTTATATGTGCGGCCATTCTTGCAACAGACAATCCTTTATTAGGATTTTTATTTTGATTTGAATAGTCACCATTTTCCCAATTAGCATCAGCCATAATCGATTGTCTGCCAAGTTCATTAAAAGCAATATTCTGTGCTGAATGACTAGCTGTGCAGGCTATTGGAATAGCAACTTTTGCTTTATCAGGAAAGTTATTAACGAACTGAAGTGTCTGCATTCCGCCCATTGATCCACCTATAACAGCAAATAATTTATCAATGTTAAAAAAATTTAAGAGATTAAATTGTGCATTAACCATGTCATTAATAGTGATGACAGGAAAAGTGGTACCATATTTTTTATTAGTATCAGGATTAATTTCACTAGGACCATACGAGCCCATACATCCACCAATAACATTGGCACAAATTACAAAATATTTATCAGTATCAATGGCTTTACCAGGTCCAACAGCATATGACCACCAACCCTCTTTTTTAGTAATTGGATTTATTCCAGAAACAAATTGATCACCAGTTAAAGCATGAAAAATAAGAATAGCATTATCTTTCATCTCATTTAGAGAGCCATAAGTCTCATAAGCTAGAGAATAATTATTGATAATTCTACCACAATCTAATTTTAATGGTTTATCAATTATAATATTTTTTAGGTTCACATTTTTATTCATAAATATTAGCCAAATTTGAATTGTGAGACAAAAAAACTTATTTAGCGGTTTTTTTAAGCGCTCGCAATTCAGTTAAATCAGCGCATATTTTTTGTACTAGATAGTATTTCTTATGTCAATTTTTTTAAAAAATGACTTATTCTATATGAAAGGATAATGTTTTATTTATAAGGTAAATTAGATTAATAAAAATGACAGTTCCAAAATTTAAAGAATTCAAAATAGAGGCCTATAAACCGGGTAAGTCAAATATAGCAAAAATACGAAATGTTATAAAATTATCAGCAAATGAGTCAGCTCTTGGTGTAAGCCCAAGAGTAAAGAAAATTTTACAGAATAAAAAATTAATAATATCGAAGTATCCAGACGGTAAGGCAAAAAACTTAAGAAAAGAAATCTCAAAGAAATATAAGTGTGATTTTGAAAAGATAATTTGTGGTGCAGGGTCAGATGAAATTATTCAAATGATTTGCCAGTTGTACCTAAAACCCTCTGATGAAGTGATTGTTCCTCAATATAGCTTTTTAATGTACAGGATATATGCAAAAATAGTGGGAGCAAAAGTTGTTTTTTCCAAGGAAGCAAATTTTAAAGTTTCAATAAATGAAATTATCAAGAAAGTAACAAAAAAAACCAAACTTGTATTTATTGCCAACCCTAATAACCCAACAGGAACATACTTAAGTAGAGCAGAGCTAATAGGCTTAAGAATGAAACTGAATAAAAATATTTTACTAGTTTTAGACGATGCATATTTTGAATATATGAAAAATAAAGATTATAAATCTGGGTTAGATTTATTTAAAAATAAAGATAATGTTGTTGTGATAAGAACTTTTTCAAAAATATATGGACTGGCTTCGTTAAGAGTTGGCTGGGGTCATGGCCCCAAGAAAATTATCTCTGCAATGAATTTAATTAGACCTCCATTTAATGTAAATCAAGCTGCGCAGATGGCAGCAATAGAAGCTTTAAAAGATAGAAACTTTATTAATCAATCTGTAAAACACAATATCACAGAAGCAAATAAAGTTAGAAATGTTTTAGAAAAACTAAAAATTTTTTCAAATGAAGTAACAGCTAATTTTTTACTATTAAATTTTGATAAATGTAAATTTTCAGCTAATTATATTTTTAACAAACTGCAGTCAAAAGGAATTATATTAAGATCTACAGAGGATGGATATAATATTAAAAACAAATTAAGATTAACAATTGGATCTAAAAAAGAGAATATGAGATTCATAACAACGATTAAGGCTATCTTTAATTAATTATGAAAAATATTTTAATTATAGGCTGTGGTTTAATTGGGTCTTCATTGTTAAGATCAATATCTGAAAAAAAAATAGCTAAAAAAATATTTGTCTATGAAAAATCAAAATCAAATATTTCAAAAATCAAAAAATTAAAATTACCATGTGAAATTATAGATGATTTAAAAAAAATTATTCCAAACTTAGATTTAATAATATTTTGCACCCCATTAGGAGAGTATGAAAAAATAATTTTAAAGATAAACAGATATTTATTACCTAAAACTATTATTACAGATGTTGGATCATCTAAAGAAAAGTCTATGGACTTAATTAAAAGAAAATTGAAAAAAGGAATTTTTTGGACATCCAGTCACCCTATTGCAGGGTCAGAAGTTAGTGGCCCAGAAAATGGAGTAAAAAATTTATTCCTTAATAAATGGTGCATATTAATAAAAGAAAAAAATACCAACAGAAAACACCTTCTGATACTTAACAATTTCTGGAAAAAAATTGGTTCAAAAATTGCAATTATGGACTCAAAAAAACATGACACGGTTTTTTCTATGACAAGTCATTTACCTCACTTAATTGCATATAATTTGGTTAAAACAGCGACAGATTTTGAAAAACAACAAAACTATGAATTAATCAAATTCAGTGCAGGTGGTTTGAGAGATTTTTCAAGAATTGCTGCATCTAATGAAATTATGTGGCGAGATATTTTTTTTAATAATCAAAAAAATATTTCAAAAGTTATTGATTTGTTTATTAAAAATTTACGTTCATTTAAAAAGGATATTCAATCTAAAAATAATAAGTCTATTATTAAAAAATTAATTAATACTAAAAAAGTTAGAAAAAAAATAATTAAGTTGAAACAAGATATTAACAAGCCAGATTTTGGAAGAAGTTAGTATTTTATAGAGGATATTTTTTTTACTATTAATTTTGCCGTTCTTTCAATTCTATTTATTGTATCTATTATTTTCATAATCAAAACTTTCTTTTCAGGACCATATGCATGAATTAATTTTTGAGTGTTAATACAAACAGCAACATGACCTTTCCAAAATATAATGTCACCTTTTTTAAATATTCTACTTTCATTTTTTTTTACTGAATATTTTATTTGGTCTTTTGTATCTCTTGGATAAAATTTATTATTATAGTAAAAAAATAATTGTAAAATAGCAGAGCAGTCTATGCCTTTATAAGTTTTACCACCCCAAACATATTTAGTTTTTAAAAACAATTTGAATATTTTTAAATAATCTTTTTCTATATGATTAATTTTTTTTATATCATTTTTTTTAATCCATTTATTTTTTTCAAATTCTATAAAATTTTTATTTTTTTGAATTATGGAAATTCTTGATGCAAAGGGCAAAAAATATTTTGTTTTATTTTTTTGTTTATTATAAATATTTGCTTTTAGAACAAATATTTTATGAGTTGGCTTATGATCCTTATCGTGATCTTTGTTTTTTATGTATCCATTATAATTATCAAATGAAACTTTTATTTTGATCCAATTTTTATTCTTAGATATAATTTTAAATTTTTCCCCATACAAAATTTGAGAGGTAACTTCAGAAACTACATTGGGTTTCTTATAGATATTTGTTAAAGGTTTTTTGTAAAAATAATTATTTTTCACGAAGTTTTAATTTATCTTTTATAAACCATAAACAAATCAAAGAAGGTATTACCATGATGGCTGTAATGATAAAAAATACTCCCCAATCTCCATTAAGCCAATCTACCAATGCTCCAGATGATGATGCAAGTGTAGTTCTGCCAGCAGTCCCTATCGATGCAAGCAACGCGTATTGAGTTGCGGTATATGTTCGGTCTACTAATAATGAAATAAATGCTACAAATGCAACTGTTGCAAAAGCTGCTGCTATATCATCAAATATGACAGCAACTGCGAATAATAACTCAGATTTATCACTCCATGCCAACAGGGTAAATAATAAGTTTGTTGCTGCCATTAATATTCCTGCAACAAACATTGCTTTTAAAACGCCAGACCTAATTACAAAAAGCCCACCCAGTAATGTAAATATAACTGTAGTTATCCATCCTAAAGTTTTTGAGTAAATTGCAATGTCACCTTTAGAGAAGCCTATTTCTTTATAAAAAACTATCGACATACGTCCAAGAAAGGCCTCACCAATCTTGAATAAAAAAATAAAGCTTAAAATCCCAACAGCAATTGAAAAGCCATTTTTCTTAAAAAAACTTATTATGGGACCACCTAATGTACTGCTTATCCAAGCGATAAAATTAATTATAATATTTTTTGATCCAAGTTTACTTTCTATAAGTTTATCTGTTTCTTTTTGTTTTTTTTGTCTATCAGTAGAAAGAGGTTCATGAACAAACATTAAACCTATGTTCATCAAAATTACCACAACTCCTAAAATTAAAAATGTAATTTGCCAGTAATTAGTAACGCCAATATTCTCTAAATATTCTGCTGTAAATAGAGCTATTACACCACCCAATTTATATCCACTCCACCATCCAACAACAGCCATCGCAGCACCAGCAGCCATTGATTTACTTTCATGCTCACCTATTTGCTCAATTCTTAAGGCATCAACGGTAATATCTTGTGTAGCTGATGCTATAGCAATAATTAAACCAACTGTAATTAGTAGTGCAAGATCTTCAGTGGGATTAATAAAACTCCAAGTAACAAGACAAGTTAAAATTGCAATTTGCATTAAAACTATCCAGCCTCTTCTATGACCAAGTTTTTTTGTTAGATATGGTATTTGAAATCTATCAATAAGAGGTGCCCATAGATAATTAAAAGCATAAACAGCAAATATTAGTCCCGCCCAACCAATTGTTGATCTACTTAAACCTTCTTCTTTTAGCCATAGACTTAGACTACTTCCAATTAAAACCCAGGGAAAACCAGAGATTGCCCCTAGTAATAATATTCTAAGCATTCTCTTATCAAAGTAGACTGCAAAAGTTTCTGACAAGGATTGTTTTTTAATTTCAATCATATTTAATTCCTCCAAAATGATGGAAGAAACAATACAAGTATAGCAAACAATTCTAATCTACCCAATATCATTCCAAGACTTAAAATCCATTTAGATATTTCAGGTAAGCTTGAAAAATTGCCATTAGGGCCAATTGTAGAGCCTAATCCTGGACCAACATTTGAGATTGAGGTTGCAGCACCAGAAATTGAAGTAACAAAATCTAAACCACTTAAAGATAAAAATGCAGTTATTAAAAAAAATATAACCAAGTAAAGAAAGATAAAAGAAATGATAGAAGCCATAAATTTATCGTCAACATTATTTTTATCATATTTTATTATAAATATGCCTTTTGGATAAATAATCTTCTTTAATTGATTTATAATAAAAAGATATAGAATTTGAATTCTAAAAATTTTAATTCCACAAGTTGTTGAGCCAGCACAACCACCAATGAACATTAAAGTTAAAAAGAAAATGAGTGGAAAATTACCCCATCCATCAAACTCTCCAGTAACATATCCTGTTCCACTTAATATAGAAATAACATTAAAACAAATGGTTCTAATATTTATTTGAGAAAAATCTTTGTTATAAAAAAGTAAATAAATAAAAAGTATAATAATTGAAAAAATAATAATTTTTAAAAATGACTTTATTTGAATATCAGAGATAAAAATTTTTCTATCTCCATTTAAAAACTTTATATAAGCAATAAAAGGTAAACTACCCAATATTATGAAAACCATGGATGATATTTCGATAGGTAAGCTATTAAAATATCCAATAGATTTGTTATAATTTGAAAAGCCACCAGTTGCTATCGTGGTCATTGAGTGAGTTAAGCTATCAAAAATATTCATACCAAAAATTTTATATGTAGCAGCACAAAGTACTGTTAGACCTAAATAAACGTAAATCAGTCTAAGTGAAATTTCTTTTGACTTTGGTAATAATTTTTCAGAAGAGTCGTTGCTTGAAATTTTAAATAATTGCATTCCCCCAACATTCATTATTGGCATTAAGGTTATTGCCATTATAATAATACCAATTCCACCTAACCATTGAAGCATTGCTCGCCACAAAAGTATTGATCTAGGCGCACTCTCTAAGTTTGAGATAATTGTAGACCCTGTCGTGGTAATTCCAGACATACTTTCAAAAAAAGAGTCAGTAATTGATAATTCAAGAGTAGAAAAAATAAAAGGCAAAGAACCAAATATTGCAATACTTAACCAAGAAAGAGCAGTTAATAAGAATGCTTGCTGCAGATTTAATTTTTTATCGTGATTTAAATTTGCTAAAAAGAATAAAACACCAAATATTATAGAAATTATAGAGCCTCCAATAAAAGAGGAATCAACTTCTGAATAAATAAACTGAACTATAAATGGAATCATCATGGAAATTCCAAGAATAATTTGCAAAACACCCAAGGTAAAAAAAACAGTTTTATAATTAGACATTTTGAAAGAACATTATTTTATGGTAAATAAATTTCAACTCTATAAGAATTAATAAAAACACCAAATATAAGATATTTGTTATTAAACAAAGTGATTAAAAAAGATAATTTAGATAAAACTAACGCATGGCCTTTTGTAGAGGCTAAAAAATTACTGCGTGAAAGAAAGTCCTTTATAGCTAAAAAGGGTAAAATAATTTTACAAACTGGTTATGGTCCCAGTGGGTTGCCCCACATAGGTACATTTGGTGAAGTTGCAAGAACATCGATGATGGTTAATGCTCTAAAACAACTCACTGATACACCAACAGAAATCATAACTTTTTCTGATGATATGGATGGTCTTAGAAAAGTTCCAGAAAACGTTCCAAATCAAGAGCTCTTAAATAACAATCTTCATAAGCCTCTAACTCAAGTGCCAGACCCATTTGAAAAATTTTCAAGTTTTGGCGAACACAATAACGAAATGTTAAAAGATTTTTTAAATAAATTTAATTTTGAATATAATTTTCAAAGCTCTTCAGTTCTTTATAAGGGTGGTTTTTTTAATCCCACATTACAGATAATCCTAGAAAATTATCAAGGTATTATGGATATAATTCTTCCAACACTAGGAAAAGAAAGACAAAAAACTTACAGTCCATTTTTACCAATTTGTCCAGATACTGGTAAGGTTTTAGAAATTCCAGTTTTAGAAATAATAGAAGAAAAATCTAAAATTATATTTGATAATAATGGAAAAAAACTTGAAGTAAGCCTCTTAGATGGAAATTGTAAATTACAATGGAAAGTAGATTGGGCAATGAGATGGTACGCCCTTGATATAGATTTTGAAATGTATGGAAAAGATTTAATTGAAAGTGCAATATTATCATCAAGAATAATCAAGTTAATTGGAAAAACAAACCCATCTGGTTTCGCTTATGAGCTTTTTTTAGATGAAAAAGGAGAAAAAATATCTAAATCAAAAGGAAATGGAATTACGATTGATCAGTGGCTGGAGTACGCATCACCTGAGAGTCTTTCATTGTATATGTATCAAAATCCAAAAAGAGCAAAAAAATTATATAAAGAAATAGTTCCTAAAACAGTCGACGAATACTTGGACCTTATAGAAAAAGCTAAAAATCAAAATGAGCTGCAGTTATTAATGAATCCAGTTTGGCATGTGCATAATGGATTAATTCCTAAAGAAGATACTATTATGAGCTTTTCAATGCTTTTAAATTTAGTAGAAACGAGCAATGCAGATTCTAAGGAATTGCTTTGGAAATTTGTAAAAAAATATAAAAAAAATCTCTTAGAAAAAGAACATCCAATTTTTGATAATCTAATTGGTTATGCAATTAAGTATTTTAATGATGTAATAAAATTAAAAAAAAAATATAAAAAACCGGATGCAAGTGAAAAATTAGCACTAGAAGCACTGGTTAAGTCTCTTGATAGCTGCAATGATAAAATGTTGCCTGAGGATATTCAGACATTAATTTATTCAACAGGAAAAGAAAATGGTTATGCAGAAAACTTGCGTGATTGGTTTAAATTAATTTATGAGGTTGTTTTTGGAGATGAAAATGGACCAAGAATGGGTTTTTTTATAAGTTTTTTTGGAGTAAACGAAACTAAAGAATTAATTAAAGAAAAAATAAAATAATGTTCTCAAAATTCAGATCACTGATTTTCAAAATTGATCCTGAAACAGCTCATAATTTAGCAATTAAGTCTTTAAAACTAAACATATTACCAAATATAACTGATCAAAATAAAGGAGATCCAATATTTGAGACTAATTTATTTGGTAAGAATATAGACAATCCAATAGGAATGGCTGCTGGGTTTGATAAAAATGCTGAAGTTTATAATTCATTATTTAAACTTGGATTTGGGTTTGTTGAAGTGGGGACCGTTACACCACTTAAACAGTATGGAAATCCAAAACCAAGAGTATTTAGATTGGTGGAAGACGAAGCACTTATAAATAGATTGGGATTTAATAATTCAGGATCAGAAAGTGTAAGCAATAGAATTCGATCAAATTTGAATAAGGGTTTATTGGGAATTAATATAGGTCCAAATAAAGATAGTGATGATAGGCTAAATGATTATTTAATTGGTCTTAGAACTTTTCATGATATCGCTGATTATATTACAGTTAATATTTCTTCACCTAATACAGAAAACTTAAGAAGTTTTCATGATGAAACTAAATTTCATGAATTAATGAATTTAGTTAAAGAAGAAAAAATTAAGCTTAAATCTAAAATTCCAATTGTTGTAAAAATTTCTCCTGATATTTCAGATGAACAAATTGAAGTATTAAGTAAAATATTGTTAGAACACAAAGTAAGTGCAATAATTGTTTCAAACACAACTGCAGGCAATAGAGGTAAATTAAACAATATACTGAAACATCAAAAGGGTGGTTTATCTGGAAAACCCCTTGAAGAAGAAGCTAATAAATTAATAAGTAAGTTTTATAGATTATTAAAAAATAAAATTGAAATTATTGGAGTAGGTGGTGTGGACTCAGGAGAAAGTGCACATAGAAAATTTTTAGCTGGTGCAAGCTATGTTCAATTATATACTGGTATGGTTTTTCAGGGCCCCAATATTGTTGGAAAAATAAAAAAAGAGTTAAAAGAAATATTAATTACTGATGGGATCAAGAATTTTAGAGAAATAATAGGCAAGAAACAGCCTAATTAAAGCTAATAAACTTGACGAGGTCACAAACTCATCTTATATAGTCACTAAATATTATGTCTAAAAAATGTGAATTAACCGGCAAAATACCTATGAAAGGTCACAATGTTAGTCATGCTAACAATAAGACCAATAGAAGATTTTTACCAAATTTAAAAAAAACAAAATTTAAAAGTGAACTTTTAAAAAGAAGCTTAACTTTAACTGTTAGCAATGCAGGTGTTAGATGTGTTGATAAAAAAGGTACTTTTGATGAATTTTTAAAGACTGCAAGAAATAAAAATATATCACCAAGATTAAAAAAATTAAAAAAAAGTATATTAATTAAGTCACCATTCGTAAAAAAAGCACCCAAAGTATCCCCTAGTAAATCAGCTTAATGAAAAAGTTTTTTATACTACTCTCATTTATAATGGGAGTTGTTGTTTTAACTTCAAATTATTTAGTACAATTTCCGATCAACTATTATGGTTTGGAAGAAATATTAACTTATGGAGCTTTTAGTTATCCAGTTGCATTTTTAATTACAGATTTAGCTAATAGATCTTATGGCAAGGTTGTAGCTAGAAAAATTGTTTATGTTGGTTTTATTATAGGGATTGTATTTACTCTTTTCTTTTCAACAAATTTTGCAGACTTAATTTCAGTCAGAATTGCTATAGGTTCAGGTACAGCATTTATGGTTGCACAGTTGTTGGATGTTCAAATTTTTGACTATTTAAGAAAAAAGAAATGGTTTGTTGCTCCATTAACTTCATCATTAATTGGATCTACTGTAGATACATTTTTATTCTTCTCTATCTCATTTTATGCAACTGGAATTCCATGGGTTACTTTATCTCTAGGTGACTTAGCGGTTAAAATATTTGTTGCTTTAACAATGTTAATTCCATTCAGATTATTATTGGGAACTCTTAAAGCTTTAAAAGCTTAGTATAAAAATTTGTACGATAAAATTTTATAAGCAAGTTTTGCCACAAGAAAATTGTAAGAATTAAAACCTTTTATAGGTGAAAGTTCATTTATATCTGCACCAACAATATTAGAGTTCTTAGCAGCTATCCGTATAATATTTAAAGTTTCATCCCATAATAGCCCACCTGGTTCAGGTGTACCTGTTGCGGGCATTATACTTGAATCTAAACCATCAACATCAAATGTTAAATAAACTGTTTTATTCTTTATCATTTTTTTAAATTTTTTTAAGTCCCATTTACTTTTGTCTTTTGCCCAAAAGATATCAATTCTAGATGAGTTTTTTTTTAAGAATGGTATTTCACTTTGAGATATATTTCTGATCCCAAATGAGATTATTGAAACATTTTTATGATCAAGACATCTCCTAATAGCTGAAGCATGAGAAAATTTTTCTCCATTATAACTCTCCCTTAAATCTGCATGTGCATCAAAATGTAGTAGGCATATTTCTTTGTATTTTTTTATAAATGGAGAAATACATCCGGGTGTTATTGAGTGTTCCCCACCAAAAGTGATTGGAAATAGTTTTTTATCTAATATTTCTTGATTTATATCAGACATCTTTTTAAGAGCTTTTTTAATGTCTTTATCAATTTTAAATGGTTTTAAAGTTTTAATCCCAATTTTTTTGTAGGGTTCACAATGTAATTCTTCATCATATAATTCAACTTGATGTGATGCTTTGATAATTTCTTTAGGGCCATTACGAGTTCCACCACCATAACTTACAGTTTTTTCTAAACCAAATGGAACAACTACTACTTTTTCTTTAAAATTAACATCATTGTCAATTCCTAGAAACCCATTTTTATTAGAAAGATATTTCAATTTTATTTAAATATTTTTGAGAAGTTTTTTCTCGTTCTATTTTTCCAGTCACCTTTATGATAAGCATCACTTGCAATCAAAGGAAGGACACTAGTTGCTTCTGCAAAAACCATTTGTTCTTTTGCAATATCTACTTTGCCCCAAGAACTTGCTTCTTTTAATGTGGAGCTACTACAAGCACCATCCCTTGAATCTGCCACTGTAATTTGCACTGCATACTTATGCATCTCAACCTCTTTTCCTAAAAGTTCAGCACAGATAACAGTATCTTGAACAAAATTTTTTGGCACTCCTCCACCGATCATAAATAAGCCAGATCCTTTCGATTGAATCTTTATTTCAGTTAATTCACGAAGCTCTCTAATAGAATCTATCGTAATATGGTTTTTAGGATTATTTTCTTGGTGAGTGACCAATCCAAAACCAGCACTTGAGTCTGTAAATGCGGGACAAAAAATGGGAACATTATTGTCATATGCAGTTTCAATTAAAGAATCTTTTTTTTTAGAATTTTTCTTTAAATATTTTCCCATTTCATAAATAAATTCTCTTGATGTATAGCTTCTTGGATCAAGTGTATCTGCTATTTCACATATTTTTTGATCACATTCCTGTAACTCTTCTTCATCAATATATGTATCGTAAATCCTATCTATATAATTTTTTCTTAATTCAGTGTCATCTTGAAACTGTGAACCTTGGTAATGCTTAAAGCCTAAAGCTTCAAAAAAATCCATATCAACTATTGAAGCTCCTGTAGCAATAATTGCATCAACCATATTATATTTAACTAAATCTTTATAAATATTCATACATCCTGCGGCAGAAGTTGACCCAGCAAGCGTTAAAAAAATTGTGCAATCCTTATCTTGAATCATTTCATTAAAAATATTGGCTGCATTTGCTGTTTCTCTTGAAACAAAAGACATTTTTTCCATTGAGGAAATTATTTTCCTTGCATCAAACGAAGTAATATCGATGTGTTCAACTGGATTTTGTAAGAAGCTTTTTTTGCTATTATGAGTTAAATTTTTGTTTTCTGACATTAAGCAACTAATATACCTTTATTGCTCTCTTTACCATATAACGTCATTATAGGTTCGTCTTCTACTTCATAAATTTCATTAGAATAAAAACCATTGAATTGAGTTCTGAAAGTTAGACCATAGGCCCCAAGTTGACCTAGCTCAATATAATCATTTTCCTTAATATTATTTGGAAGTAGAAATGGTCCCCTCATGTAATCCATACTATCACAAGTAGGGCCATAAAAATCAAAAGCAGTTAGTTTTTTTGATATTGCTTTTCCACTTTTAATTAAGCGAGAAGGGTAAACTATGTTTGGTGTACCCGCATCAAAAAGAGTTCCATACGTTCCATCATTTATATAAAGTTTTTGTTTTTTTCTAAGATTTACTCTTACAATTGTTGATCCACTTTCTGCAACTAATGCTCTTCCAGGCTCACATAATATTTCAGGAAGTTTTTCTAACTTTAAATTTGATAAACCTTTTTTTATTTCTTCAAAATAATTATCCAAAGATTGAGGTACAAGATCTGGATAAATTGCAGGAAATCCACCTCCAATATTAATATAATCTGGAATAATTTTAGTTTTTTTTATTATATTTCCAATGTCTGCAATCCCTTTTGTATATGAAATAGGATGCATACATTGAGATCCCACATGGAAACTTAAACCTATTTTTTTTGCATATTGTTTTGTCAATCTTAACAAACCATTTGCTTCAGATATTGATGATCCAAATTTTGTTGATAAATCTATTTCAGCATGCTCATTTGAAACAGCTACTCTTACAAATAATTCAAGGTCTTTTGCCTCATTAGTTGTTTCAATAATTTTTATTAATTCATCTTTAGTATCAAGAGAAAAAGCTTTAACATTATAATTAAAATAAGCTTCTTTAATACTTTCTCTACTTTTGACTGTATGCATATATGAACATTTTGCATTAGGATTAATTGCCCTTATATCTTTAATTTCTTGAATAGAGGCTATATCAAAGTTCTCAATCCCACTCTCTACTATTTTTTTTAGTACTTCAGGATGTGAGTTAGTTTTAACAGCATATAGCACTTTACCAGGAAATTTATTTCTAAAATATGTAGAAGCTAATTGTATTGATTTTTTCCTAATACAATAAATAGGTTTTTCTGGCTTTAGTTGATTTATAAGATCATCAACTGTTTTAAATTTTTGCATTATGTCTCCAAAAAAAATTTAATAAAAAAAAGTTTTTAAAAATACTTAAAAACTTTCATATAAATCATGCAATTAAGGCAATAATTAATTAATGTAAAGTAAATAATAGGTGTTGAAACTATCAGATAAGGCACCATATTAACTTCATGGCCGAACTAAATAATTTAAAAAAACTAAGTGATTTTGACAATAAAACCTTATTAATCGTTGATGATGACAATCCTTTCAGAGACAGGCTTGCTAGAGCAATGGAAAAAAAAGGGTTTGAGGTTTTTCAAGCTGAGAGTGTACAAAAGGGAATACTATCTGTTATAGAAAAAAAACCAGGCTTTGCTGTTGTTGACCTTAGACTAGCTGATGGAAACGGGCTTCAAGTAGTTAAACAAATTCAAATTTCTAATCCAAGTAGTAGAATTATAATGTTAACAGGATATGGAAATATTCCAACAGCTGTAGCTGCAATTAAAGAAGGTGCAATTGATTATCTTGCAAAGCCAGCAGACGCAGATGATGTTGAAAAAGCATTACTAGCCGATCCAGAAAAAAAAGCTGAACCACCAGAAAACCCTATGTCGGCTGATAGAGTTAAGTGGGAACACATTCATAGAGTTTTTGAATTATGTAATAGGAATGTATCTGAAACCGCTAGAAGACTTAAAATGCACAGAAGAACATTACAAAGAATTTTATCTAAAAGATCCCCTAGATAAATTTTCTGAATTTAATAATCTTTTTAGCCAATAAAGTTAACAAACAAATTTTGAATAATTCAGCTAATAAAAATGGTGTAACACCCAATTGAAGAATTGGTTTATCCCATCCAATTAAAATTCCTAACCAAATAACTCCAAATACATAGATTACAGAAACAGAAAATATTAATTTTCCAAATATTATAAAAATATTTTTGTTAAGATTTAAATAGCCTGCAAAAAAAGAAGCAAATAAAAATCCAACTAAATATCCCATTGTTGGACCAGTAAAATAAACTATTCCAATGCCTTTTTCTGGTGAGTTAGAAAATACAGGCATTCCCAAAATACCCTCTAGAAGGTAAACAGCTACAGATGCCAGGCCAATTTTATATCCAAAAACAATTCCCAAAAAAAGAACTACAAAAGTTTGCATTGTCATAGGTACAGGATAAAATGGTATTTTTAATTTAGCTGAAATAGTTAAAGCCATTGTTCCTATAAAAATTAGAATAAATGTTTTTAATATTTTTTGAATTGAATTAGTTTTTAATAGATCCATATCTACAAATTACTATTTATTAATGTGATAATCTAGTTTTTTATTAGTCTTAAAAAAACATCCTCTAAATCACCATCATCGGTTGAAATATCTATAATTTTTACGTTATTTTTTTTAATTAAATTAATTAATTCTTCCATATTAATTTTACTTTTTTCATAAGAAACACAAACCTCATTATCTAAGTGTAAGATTATTTTTAAAGATTCTAGATCGTCATCATTAATATTAATCTTTAGGTCAGTTTTAAAGGTTACTTTTTTGGTTTGAATTCTATCTAATAAATTTTTAGTACTGTCTAGGGCAACAATATTTCCTTTATTTAATATAGCTATTCTTCCACACATTTCCTCAGCTTCTTCAAGATAATGAGTTGTTAGAATGATAGTAACACCAAGTTCATTGAGTAATTTTACATTTTTCCATAAATTTTGTCTCAACTCCACATCAACACCAGCCGTAGGTTCGTCCAAAATAACTATTGGTGGCTGATGAACTAAAGCTTTAGCCATTAGCAATCTTCTTTTCATTCCACCAGATAAACTTCTAGCATAGCTGTTAGCTTGTTTTTCTAGGGATACCAACTTTAGAATCGTATCTGTAATTCTATCTTTTTCTTTAATTCCATAGAGACCAGCCTGTAATTCTAATAATTTTCTTGGACTAAAAAATGGATCAAGGTTTACTTCTTGAGGAACAATTCCAACTGAAGCTCTAACTTGTCTTGGGTTCTTATCTAAGTCAAAACCCCAGACATTTACTTCTCCTGCTGTTTTTACCACTGTTCCAGCTAAAATATTTATAAATGTTGTTTTTCCAGCACCATTAGGACCAAGAAGACCAAAAATTTCTCCTTCTTTCACGTCTAAGTTTAAATCATTTAATGCAAGGTTGTCCGCAGCCTGTTTACTTGAATAAATTTTTTTTAAGTTTTTAACAGAAAGTATATTTTTTTGCTCCATGCTTGTTAATACATTTATAGTATTTAAAATAATTAAGATAATATTATTTAATGGATAAAATAAAAAAAACAGATCATTTTTATTTAATAGATGGTTCGGGTTATATTTTTAGAGCTTATTATGCATTGCCCCCACTAACTAGAAAAAGTGACGGCCTACCTGTTGGTGCAGTTAGTGGATTTTGTAGTATGCTATTTAAACTATTAGAGGATTCAAAATCAAATGAAAATCTTCAAAAACCTACGCACTTTGCAGTAATATTTGATGCAGCTAGAAAAACTTTTAGAAATGAAATCTATTCAGACTACAAAGCTAATAGGTCAGAAGCACCAGATGATTTGGCACCACAGTTTGAATACATAAGAAAGTCTGTAGTTGCTTTTAATTTACCATCTGTCGATCTTCCAAATTATGAAGCAGATGATTTAATAGCCACCTATGTAGAACAAATTTTAGCAAAGGGTGCGAAGGTAACAATAGTCTCCTCAGATAAAGACTTGATGCAATTGTATAGAAAAGACGTTCGTATATTTGATCCAATGAAAAATAAATTTATAACATCTGAAGATATAGTAACCAAATTTGGTGTGGGTCCAGAAAAAGTTATAGATGTTCAGTCCTTAGCTGGAGACAGTAGCGATAATGTTCCTGGAGTTCCAGGTATAGGTGTTAAAACTGCAGCAGAACTGATTAATAAGTATGGAACTTTAGAAAAGTTATTAGATAACACCCAAGAAATAAAACAAAATAAACGAAGAGAAACACTTATAGAAAACAAAGATAAAGCAATAATTAGTAAAAAATTAGTGACACTCATGAAGGATGCTCCTGTTGAAAGAAAGATAGAAGAATTTCATCTAAAGGAGATTGATAAAGATAAACTATATAAATTTTTAAGAGAAATGGAGTTTAATAGACTTCTTAGCTCAGTCATTTCTGCATATGGAGAACCTGAGCTAGGAGAAATTGTAAGTGAGAGAAAACCTGAAAAAAAACAGCAAAACATAAATAAAAAAAATTATCATTTAATTACAAATGAAAAAGAAATAGATGAGTGGATTAACGAAGCAGAAGAAGCTGGAGAACTAGCAATTGATACTGAAACTAGCTCACTAGATGTACATCAAGCTGATTTAGTGGGAATTTCATTAAGCACTAAAATTGGTAAGGCTTGTTACATTCCAATTGGTCATAAGTTTAAAGGATGTTTAAAAAAAGAAACTGTAATCAAAAAACTAAAACCACTTTTAGAAGACAAGAGTGTAAAAAAGATTGGTCAAAATATTAAGTTTGATTTTATTGTCTTGTTTAAACAGGGAATAGATATGAAATCAATGGAAGATACAATGTTGATGTCTTATGTATTGGATGCTGGAAAAAATAGACACAACATGGATACCTTGTCTGAGATTCATCTACAGCATAAAACAATTTCATTTAAAGAAATTGTTGGCACAGGTAAGAAAGAAATAAATTTTAGTGATGTAGAGCTAGATAAGGCAATGGAGTATGCTGCTGAAGATGCTGATATTACTTATAGATTATACAAAATATTTAGTAACAATTTAAAATTAGAAAAATTAACTAACATTTATGAGATCTTTGAAAAACCTTTAATTAAAATATTAGCATTTATGGAAATTGAAGGAATAAAAGTTGATAATAAATTTTTAAAGCGGTTGTCTGAAAAATTTGAAAAAAAAATCAATAAACTAGAAAAAGAAGTTTTTAAAATTTCAAAAAAAGAATTTAATATTGCCTCACCAAAACAATTAGGTGAAATTATTTACAATGATTTAAAGATTGCCGTACTAAAAAAAACTAGAAAAGGAAGTTTTGCTACAAACGCAAGTGTGTTAGAAGACTTAGCATTTAAAGGACATGAATTTCCAAAATTAATTCTAGACTGGCGTCAAGTATCTAAACTTAAAAATACTTACTCAGATGCTTTACCCGAACATATTAATCCAAACACAAAACGAGTTCATACTTCATTTTTATTGGCAGCAACAACAACAGGAAGACTAGCTTCCAGTGATCCAAATCTACAAAATATTCCTATTAAATCAGATGATGGTAAAGATATAAGAAAAGCTTTTATAGCAGAAAAAGGGTTCACATTAATATCTGCAGATTATAATCAGATTGAAATGAGAATTTTAGCTGACTTGGCAGAAGTCAAAGAGCTGAAAAAAGCGTTTAGTAATAACGAAGATATTCATTCTCTAACAGCAAGCCAAGTATTTAATGTCGATATTAAAAAAGTAGACCAAGACATGAGAAGGAAGGCCAAGGCTATTAATTTTGGAATAATTTATGGTATTTCACAATATGGGCTTGCAAAACAAATCAACGTTTCAAATCATGAAGCAAATGAATTTTTAAATGCTTATTTCTTAAAATTTCCTGAAATAAAAATTTATATGGATAATGCAATTAAGTTTTGTAGAAAAAGTGGTTATGTAAATAATATTTTTGGTAGAAGGTCTCATTTTAATGGAATTAATGATAAAAATTTCAATGTAAGAAATTTTCAAGAAAGAGCAGCTATTAATGCTCCCATTCAAGGGTCAGCATCTGAAATCATGCGACTTGCAATGATTAGGCTTAACAAAAAATTTGAAAGTATTAAAAACAATAAATCAAAAATATTATTACAAATTCATGATGAGCTAATTTTTGAGGTCCCGGTAAAAGAAGTTAAAAATATAACTGAAATAATCAAGGATGAAATGACAAGTGTTACAGAAAGTGATTTACACACTTTTTCAACACCATTGACGGTAGATGTGAATACAGGGGACAATTGGGGAATACTTCATTAATTAATCTTCATTGCCTAAATTAGAACAATTTAGTAATTTTAAAGTAGATTATGCAAACACAAACAATAGCTCTTATTGATGACGATAGAAATATACTCACAAGCATAAGTATAGCACTTGAAAAAGAGGGCTTTAAAGTTCAAACGTACATTGATGGAGAAAGTGCTTTAATTGGGTTAACTAGAAATCCACCAGATCTTGCTGTTATAGATATAAAGATGCCTAAAATGGATGGCGAAGAACTTTTAAAAAAATTAAGAAAAAAAACTTCCTTACCTGTAATTTTTTTAACATCAAAAGATGATGAGATAGACGAACTGTTAGGCTTAAAGTTGGGTGCGGATGATTTTATAAAAAAGTCAGGAGGTTTTTCTATTAAAGTTTTAGTAGAAAGAATAAGGGTTCAGCTTAGAAAAAAAGATATTAACAATAATCTTGAAGATACAAAAAATATTATTTCACATGGAAAGCTAAAACTTGATCCCTCACAACTTGAATGTGAATGGGATAGCAAACAATTACCAGATAAGCTTACTACTACAGAATTTTTAATAGTTAAAGAGCTGGCAAAGAGACCGGGAATAATAAAAGAAAGAGCCCAGCTTATGGACATTGCTTATCGAGAAGATACGGATATTGAAGATAGAACTATTGATAGTCATGTTAAAAGAATTAGAAAAAAATTTAAAAAAGTTGACCCTGATTTTACAGCTATAGAAACAAGATATGGTAGTGGATACAGATGGAATGTTAGTTAATGTTCAGCAATTTTCTAAAAAGTTTATCTATATTAAAAAAATTTTTATTTATTAATTTAGTTATTTTTTTAATTATAGGGTGTTTAACGGTCCTTTACATTAGCAATGCAAAACCTAATTTAATAAAAAATAAAACATCCAAGCATATTCTGATAATTAACAATACAATTGAGCATATTTTAAGGTTAAATATAAAATTTGAAGAAGAAGATATTAGAAGATTTTTATTTTCAACAAGATTTTTATTTCAAAACTTAGAAAGAGTTATCTTATTTGATAATCAATTTAATTTAGTAGGTGATACTGATACGCTAGATTTAGACCCAAGATCCTTTTCTAGTAGACTAGATATAGTCGAGTTAGAAATTTTAGATAAAGAAAAAAGTAAAAAAATTGTAGAAACAAAAAATATCAATAAAGAAAAAACAGTTTCACTTAAAGATGTTTTGACTAATTATTCCTGGTCAAAAGATTATGGAAAACCCTTTACCTTTACCCAGGAGGGTTATGATCAATTTTTATTAACAACAGTTAAAAATATAACATTGAATGGAGTTAATATTGGATATCTAGTAATCACTGAAAATGCCAATGATGTTAAATCTGCTATTAATGAAAGAAAAACATTTATTCTAAGAACAGCAATATTTATAATTATTGTGATATTTATATTCTCTTTTGTTTTAAATAGATATTTTCTTAAGCCTATAAAAAACTTAGTAGCGTATACAAAAATTATAAAAGAGAAGAGTAAAAAAAAAACAAATATTAATGAACTTAAAAGTAGAAATGATGAGTTAGGAACTTTGTCAAATTCGTTAGATGATATGACAAGTGAACTTCAAAAAAGAATTTCACATGCAGAAAATTTTTCAACTGACCTTGTTCATGAGATAAGAAACCCACTAACGTCATTAAAAAGTGCTTCAGAAATATTGAATGAGACTGATGATCAGGCTCAAAGAAGTAAATTAATTAATATTCTCAATCATGATGTTCAAAGAATTGAAAGGTTGATCACTGATTATTCTCAAATGCTAAAAGATGAGGTTGCATTAAGTAAAGAAAAAATGAAAAAAATTAATCTTAAGTTAATTGCAAGATCTGTAGTAGATGATTTTAATAATATTTATGAAGCAAAAAGAGGAATACAAATAATGTTAAATGACCAAGGTGATCAAGAAGAATATTTTATCAATGGAATAGAAAATAGAATTGAGCAAATTATTGCAAATCTATTAGATAATTCAATTTCATTTAGTGAGGATAACAAAAAAATCTTAGTTGAAATTTACAAAGGAGATAAAGACAAAATTATTTTAAAAGTGATTGATGATGGTAAAGGATTTAAGGAAACAGATACAAAAAAAATATTTAATAGATTCTATAGTAATAGGCCAGATACTTTTGGCGAACACTCTGGTTTGGGTCTAAATATAGTAAAAAACCTTGTTGACCTTCATAGTGCTACTATCAATGCTTCAAACAATATTACGCAAAAAGGTGCAAATGTTGAGATTGTCTTCCCTAAAGTCTAATCATAAGTTGATTAATCAAATTTTTATTGTATAAAACCGAGCAATGGATGATTTTAAAGTTAAAGATATATCACTAGCAGACTTTGGAAGAAAAGAAATTTCAATAGCTGAAAGTGAAATGCCTGGTCTAATGGCATTAAGAGAAGAATATTCAGAAAAAGCACCTTTAAAAGGAGCAAGAATATTAGGGTGTCTTCATATGACAATCCAAACAGCGGTTTTAATCGAAACTTTAGTAGAGCTTGGGGCAGAAGTTAGATGGTCTTCATGTAATATTTTTTCAACGCAGGATCATGCTGCTGCAGCAATAGCTAAAGCAGGAATACCAGTTTTTGCTTGGAAAGGTGAAACTGAAGAGGAAGCTGTATGGTGTATAAGACAAACAATAGAAGGTAAAAAAGACTGGAAAGCAAATATGCTATTAGATGATGGTGGTGATCTAACCGCAATGATGCATACCGATTATAAAAGTTTATTAAAGGAAGTAAAAGGTGTTTCAGAAGAAACAACAACTGGAATTAAAGCATTAAATAAAATGGAAAAAGATGGCTCATTAATGATTCCAGCAATTAATGTTAATGATTCAGTTACAAAATCAAAATTTGATAACCTGTATGGTTGCAGAGAAAGTTTAGTAGATGGAATTAGAAGAGCTACAGATGTTATGATGTCTGGTAAAGTTGCAATTGTTGCGGGTTTTGGTGATGTTGGAAAAGGTAGTGCTGCATCTTTAAGACAAAGTGGTGCAAGAGTTATGGTTACAGAAGCGGATCCAATCTGTGCACTCCAGGCAGCAATGGAAGGCTATGAGGTAGTTTTAATGGATGAAGCAATAAGTAAAGCAGATATTGTTGTTACAGCTACAGGAAATATAGACATTGTTACTGCGGACCATATGAGAAATATGAAAGATAGAGCAATCCTATGTAATATTGGTCACTTTGATAATGAGATTCAAGTAGAAGCATTAAAAAATTATAAATGGACAGAAGTTAAGCCAGAAGTTGATGAAATAGAACTAGTTGATGGAAAGAGAATTATTCTTTTAGCCAAAGGTAGACTGGTAAATTTAGGTTGCGCAACTGGACATCCAAGTTTTGTAATGAGTGCATCATTTACAAACCAAGTAATGGCACAAATTGAGCTTTGGGATAATCATAAAAATTATGAAAATAAAGTTTATGTGCTGCCAAAATCGTTAGATGAAAAAGTAGCAATGCTTCACTTAAAAAAAGTGGGCGCAAAACTTACGAAACTATCAAAAGACCAAGCTGACTATATAAGTGTTGAAACAGAAGGTCCATTCAAACCAGATGCATATCGCTACTAATAGCGAAATAATAGATATCTCATTAGAAGTTAAGACAACTGATTTAGCAAAAAATTTTTCGAAAATACTAAAAAAAGGTGACGTAGTATTTTTTCATGGTGAAATTGGAGTTGGAAAGACAACATTTATAAGACATTTAGTAAATAGCTTTCAGTTTAAAAATCATCTAAATCCAACAGAGGTTACAAGTCCTACATTTAATTTAGTAAATGAGTACGATGTAGGAATTTTTGTAATTCACCATTATGATTTATATAGACTAAAAAGTAATGTGGAGACTAAAAATATTGGATTATTAGAAAATCAAAAAGAAACCTTAACATTAATTGAATGGCCTGAAAAAATTGATAATAAAATTGATAATAAAATTGATCTATTTTTTGAATATGGAAAAGATATGAACAAAAGATTTTTATGTATTAAGGGTTTAAGTAATGAAAAATTAAATGAGATCATCTAAAATAAAATTAAAAAAAATTAAAGGTGACGCATCCTTTAGATCTTTTTATAGAAAAACAGATAATAAAAAAAATTCAATTATAGTTTGTGCTACGAAAGAAAAGAAACAGAACCTATTAATATATGATGCTATTAATAGCCTATTAATAAAAAATAAAATTCTCGCTCCAAAACTATATAAAGAAAATTACAAAAAAAATTTCATAGAAATTGAAGACTTCGGTGATGACACAGTATTTAAATTATTAAAAAAAAATGGAAGTAATAAAATTAATTTATATAAAAAATCTATTGATTTGCTAAGTAAAATTCAAAAAATTAAACAAAAAAAAATTAAAAATTTTAAGGGAAAAAATTATAAAATTCCATTTTATGATGGTAAAAAATTATTTAAAGAAACAAAATTATTTTCTGACTGGTATGCAAAAAAAAATATATCAAAAAAAAAATTATTAGCATTTAATTTTAAAATAACTAAACAGATAAAATTTTTACTATCAAATCTCAGGTTAAAAAATGACACTTTAGTTCACCGAGATTTTCATGTTTCAAACTTAATGAAATATAAAAAAAAACTAGCAATAATCGATACACAGGATGCTTTGATAGGTAATAGAGCTTATGATTTAGCATCTTTAATTGACGATGTTAGGTTTAAATCAAATAAAAAATTAAAAGAGAGCATTTATGAATATTACTTAAAGTTGAATAATAAAAAGATTAATAAAGTTATTTTATTAAATGATTTTGAAATATTGTCAGTGCTTAGAAATATGAAAATAATAGGAATTTTTACAAGGTTAGCAGCAAGAGATAAGAAGACAAAGTACTTAAGATTAATACCTCATGCTTGGAAATTAATAGAGTTAAGAATTAAAAATAATAAAATATTTGATAACTTTAAAAAAACTCTGGATCTTAATTTTTCTAAAGAATTAAGGAATCTTAAATGAAAATTAACACTGCATTAATCTTGTGTGCTGGCTATGGAAAGAGATTAAACCCTTTAACATTAGAAAAACCAAAGCCACTTTTGAAAATTAATGAAATTACATTACTTGAAAAGTGCATTAATTTTATTGAATTTTTAGGAATAAAAAAAATTATAATAAACACATTTTATTTAAATAAAGAGATTGAAAATTTTATTAAGGCCAAAAAATTTAATTTAAATATTAAAATAATTAATGATGGAAAAGAAATTTTAAATACGGGTGGAGGAATTTTGAACATGATTAATTCTTCAAATGAGCTAGATTTTATGACTTTAAATCCAGACACTGTCTGGGATAGGAATTATACAAACGTTGTTCAAAAAATGGAAAAATTTTATTTTTCTAATAAAATTAAAAATATACTTTTATTAGCAAATAAAAATCTTAGTTTTGATAAAAAATTAAAAGGTGATTTTAATCTTGTAGATAATAAAATAAAAAAAAGTGACCAAAATGATTTGATTTATACAGGATGCCAAATAATTAATAAAAGTTTATTTGAATCCTACTCAATTAATAATTTTTCGATATCAAAAGTTTGGAATGAATTAATTGCTAAAAACAAGCTATACGGTTATGAAAGTTCAGAAGAATTTTACCATTTAACAGATTTAGAAGTTTACGAAAAGTTATTAAAAAATAAGTAGATCTTTCGCTCTATCTTTATCTAAATATTTACATTCAATGATTTTTTGCTTTGAATTTAAATTAATTAAAAGCGGGTTACCTGTTGGTATTTCAAGCTTAGATATTTTTTTATTATCCAATTTAAATAAAAACTTACATAATACTCGAATTGAGTTGCCATGAGCTGAAATTAAAATATTTTTATTATCTAATAATTTATTATGAATATCAGAATTATAATATTCTATTACTCTTTCATATGTATCTTTAAGAGATTCTGTATCTGGAATTTTATCTTTAGGTACAGTTTTATAGGCATCAATATTTATGGGGTGATATGGATTATTTATACTTAGTGGATCAGGTTTAATATCCCAAGATCTTCTTAATTCATGAATTTTATCCTCCCCAAGCTTTTCCCTCATTTCATCTTTATTTAGACCAGTTAAAGCTCCGTAATGCCTTTCGTTGAATTGCCATGCTCTTATAGGTTTTGTGTTATCTCTCAATGTATCTTGAATAAATTTAAGAGTATTAACGGCTCTTAATTGAAATGATGAATAGAAATAATCTATATTCAGCTTTAGTTCTTTAATATATTCACCAGATTTACATGCTTCCAGTTTTCCTTGACCAGTAAGATCCACATCGACCCAACCAGTAAATCTTTTTTCCAAGTTCCATTCACTTTGGCCATGTCTAACTAATATTAAATGAGGCATTTGATATATTTTGATAACTGATAAAACTAATAAAATAAATAAAATTATTATGAAATGTATAAAAAAACTTTTAATTTTAGGGTTTCATTCAATCAATCTAATATTGATAATATTTTATCTATATCCAGGAAGTATATTTGGATGTTTTCTATTCAATAATTGCTATGTTCAGCCCCAAATTACTAAAGACTTTTTATTTTCCTCTGAGTACTCAATCTCTTCTAATCATCTGTATGTATTCATAATTCTTTCATTTTTTGGAATGCTTGCTTATCATGGTTCAAATAAAGTCAAATTTTTAATTACATATTTATTTTCACTATCAATTATTTTGGAATTATTTCATCTAATTATTCCAAACAGAGGGTTTGAATGGAGTGATTTATTTGGAAATATCCTAGGTGTTATAATAGTAATTATAATTTATAATGTTAAAAATAAGTATGTTTAAAATAAAAAACAATTTTTTTATTATAATAATTATTTTAATTTCAGCGTGTTCCTCGATACCTCAAAATACATCTAATAGTTGTTCAATTTTTAGTGAAAGATATCTTTGGTATAAACATGCAAAAAAAACTGAAGCAAAATGGGGTACACCAATTTATGTGCAGCTAGCAATTATTAAAATGGAGTCTGATTTTGATTGGTTGGCAAAACCACAACGCCAAAAACTATTTAAAGTTATACCTTTTAAGCGTCCATCAAGCTCTTTTGGCTACTCACAGGCTGTAAAGGGAACTTGGGAACAATACAAAAATGAAACAGGTAATAAACTTGCAACAAGAGCAAGATTTAAGGATAGTGTAGATTTCATTGGTTGGTATACAGACAAAACTGAGTCCCTTTTAAAAATTTCTAAGAAAGATGCTTTTAGGCAATATCTTGCATATCATGAGGGGTGGGGTGGTTATAAAAATTATAAGAATAATCAAAAAGTTATAGGCTTAGCTAAAAAAGTACAAAAGCAGTCTAACAAATATAAATCTCAACTGAAAAAATGTCAGAAAAGACTAAATAAAAATAAATATATTATTTTTTAACGAAGTTGTTTTTTTAACTCAATATCAACAGCATCTATTCTTTTTGTATTTTTAGCTAAAATTAAATACATTGTTGGAGTAACGTAGAGTGTAAAGAATGTTGATATAATCATTCCACCTAGAATAGTAGCACCTACAGCTAATCTTGAAGCTTCACCTGCTCCCGGGCCTATATTACCTATAACAAGAGGCATCATGGCTATCATTGTACTTATTGATGTCATCATTATTGGTCTAAATCTTAACTTACATGCTTCTTTAACTGATGTTTCAATATTTTTTCCAGCTGTCCTTAATTGATTGGCATAATCAACAATAAGGATACTATTTTTTGTTGCTATTCCAATTAAAATGACGAGTGCTATTTGTGAGAAGATATTAATAGAACTATTTAAGAATAGAATAAAGACCAACCCTCCAAATAAAGCAAGTGGGACGGTTAACATAATAATAAATGGGTGAATAAATGAATTAAAAGTTGCAGCCATTACTAAATATGCTGTTAAAAATGCTAATCCAAAAATAATGAACAGTTCGTTGCTAGTTTCTTTTAATTCTTCTGATTTACCCTTCCATGCAATTTGATTAGAAGGGCTAACTTCTTCGACAGTTTTTTCTAAGTATTTTATAGCTTCTGTAAGTGTGTAGGATGGTGATATATTTGCAGATATTGTTACAGCTCTCTGTCTGTTATATCTTGCTAATTTCTTTGCAGATCCTTTTTCACTAAATTCAACTAAATTTGCTAAAGAAATAAGTTTACCATTGCTTTCTGATCTAACAAATATTTTAGAAAGTCCTTCCTGAGATCTTCGGTCAGCCAAGTATTGCTGAAGTATAATTGGATATTCTTTACCAAGTCTATTAAATTTAGTTACAGTTTTTCCACCATAAAGAGTTTCTAAAGTTTTTCCAATTGAGTCAGTAGATATATTCAAATCTTTAGCTTTGTTTTTATTAATTACCAGTTTGATTTCTGGTTTGTTTCTAGAATAGTCAGATTCAATTCTGGATAAGTTTTTATTCTGTCTTAATTTTCTAATAACTTTAGATTGTATTTCCTCTAACTCTTCATAAGTGCTGCCTAATATAACCATCTGAACTGGTTTATTGTAACTAGAAACCCTAATAGATTGCGGTGAAATTGGAAAAGCT
Source organism: Candidatus Pelagibacter sp. Uisw_137 (assembly GCF_047720245.1). Lineage (GTDB taxonomy): Bacteria > Pseudomonadota > Alphaproteobacteria > Pelagibacterales > Pelagibacteraceae > Pelagibacter. The sequence continues at coordinate 1,191,388 of NZ_CP159811.1, read as the reverse complement.
ACAGTTTCTGGCACTGTCACAATTTTTCCGATTGCCTCTCTCATTATTGTTTGTGAACTTTTATCTCTTTCAGCCCATTCATCCAATAATGCAATTATTATAAAGCTGTTAAAAGAATTTTTGTTGCTGCCAAAGCCGGGCACTCTCATTATAAATCTTTTATAGGGACTATCCTTAGCCTGAAGAAGAGGAATTAATCTTTTTTCAACATCTTCTGCTCTTTTTTCAGTATATTCAAAAGAACTCCCCTCATCTGTAAATCCAAGAACAAGATATACACCTCGATCTTCCATGGGAAGTAATTCTTTTTTTGTAAAATGAAATAAAACACTGGAGACAATAATAGTGAAGACAATAAATGAAATAACAATTTTTTTCTTATTTAACCAGTAACTTAATGTCTCCTCATAAAATTTTGATAATGATTTAAAAAACTTATCAAACTTAGTAACTATAAGATTTTGCTTAGGTTCTTTCTTTAAAAACTTACTTGCTAACATGGGTGACAATGTAAGAGCAACAAAAGAGGACACCACCACTGAAAAAGATAAGGCAATTGCAGTTTCTCTAAATAATGTTCCTGCAATTCCATCTATAAAAATTAAGGGAATAAATACTGCAACTAGAATTAATGTTGTAGCAACGATCGCAAAACTAATTTGTTTTGACCCTTTATAGGCTGCAACTAAAGGACTATCTCCATTTTCAATTCTTGAATAAATAGCATCAGTCATAATGACTGAGTCGTCTGTAATTATTCCAATTGCCAGAATAAAACTTAACAATACAAAAATATTTATTGATAAACCAAATAAATAAAGTCCCAAAAAAGATGCTATTAAGCTTACTGGTAATGCAACTGCTGGAACAATTACAGCTTTTATATTTCCTAAGAATAAGTAAATAATAATAACCACGAGTATAAAAGCGATGATTAAAGTTTTGTATACTTCATCAATAGCAGTACCCACATATGTTGCCCTGTTATAGGCTATTTCTATATTGAGATCATCAGGCAAAGTTTTTTTAAGTTCATTTATTTTTTTACTTATTTCTTTAGAAAGCTCTACTGTTGAAGCACCACTTTTGGCATAAATACCAATTCCTACTGTTTTTAGATTTAAAGCATCCTTACTTTGTGCTTTGAAAAGATTTTTTTCTGAAACTGGACCAAATTCAATATTGGCAATATCCGCAAGTCTTACAATACTATTTTGGTTTTTTTTTATAGGTAATGCTTTTAATTTTTCTATATTATCATATGACTTGTCTAAATTTAATATTAAATCAACATTGTTAGCCTCAAGGGTACCTGCTGGCAAACTTACATTTTCTTTACTTATTGCCCCCTCAACTTCTTGAATAGTTAAATTATAAGCTGCTAGTTTGATTGGGTCTATCCAAACTCTAACACTTAAATTTCTTAAACCACCAGTTCTAATGGTTCCTACATTTTTAACACTCGAAAATTGATCTACTAAATATCTTTCTACATAATCTCCAAGCTCTAAATCACTCCAAGTTGCAGAAGATACAGAAAGCCACATAGTAGTTGAAAAACCAGCCGACTGCTTAAGTATTTGAGGTGCATCAGCTTCACTAGGTAATCTATCAACAATTCTTGCTACTCTCTCTCGTATATCGTTGGCTGCATTATCTAGGTTAATATCAGTATTAAATTCAACATCAATTGAACTACTTCCATTTTCTGATGTCGAGTTGATATTTTTTACTCCTTCTACTCCACCAATCACTTTTTCAATTACTTGAGTTACTTCTTGATCAATTATAGGAGCCGATGCAGATTTATAGTCTACTTTAATTTGAACCACAGGAGGCTGTAAACCTTCAGGCAATTCTCTTACCGGCAGTTGTGAAAAAACAAATATTCCAAAAATAATTAATATAAGAGACATTACCCACGCAACAACCGGTCTTCTTATACTTACATCAGTTATAAACATTATTTTTTAATAGGTTTTATTTTACCTTTAGGCCTAACTTTTTTTAATCCCTCTGCAACAATGTTGTCTCCTTCTTTAAGGCCACTGATTACCTCAATAAATCCACCATCTCTTATTCCAATGTTTATTTCTGTTTTATTTGTAATATTTTCTTTTGAAACTTTGTAGACGTAAGTTTTGTCTCCTTCTACCATCATGCTAGTATCAGGTATTCCAAGAGAATCTCTTACATTATAATTAATAACAACTTCTAGAAGAGAGCCTGGAATTAATTCAGAGTTTTCATTTTTAATCATAACTCTTGTAAGTAAACTTCTCGTTTCAGCACTAATCCTGCTTGAAACGGCATAGACTTTACCGCTGTATGTTTTGTTTTTGTTACCTGAGAATTTTACTTTAATAGGTAAATCCTTTTTTATGAACGTTGCAAAATTTTCAGGAATTTTTAGATCAGAATAAATAATTGAATTATCATCCAAAGTTATAATGATTGAGTTATCTGATCCAAGAATATCTCCAGTTATTCCCCTGTATCCGAGAACACCATCAAAAGGCGCAATAATGTTTCTGTCTTTAAGCTTAACAATCAGGTCACCTTTTTTTGCATAACCCTTAAGAATTAATTCAGATATTAAATTATCTCTCTTAATTCTAAAAGATTCAGTTCTCTTTGAGACTGCCGTACCAAAACTTCCAATATTTTCAGAAAAACTTTTGTAAACTACCTCTTTGACAATTATTCCAGGAGGAGGTCTTTTGCTAAATTTTTTCTTAAAATGGTTTCCTACCATTGTTCTTCCAACAATTACTAATGTAATTATTAGGAAGAAAGTAATAATTGCTGTTTTGATTTTTGTTGATCTTTTCATTTTCTAATTTTTCCCGTATTCACTCCATGAACCGTCGTAAATTGTTGGCATATATTTAATGTCTATTAGAGAATAAGCAAGAGCCAAAACCGAAGCGGTAACTCCAGAACCACATGTAAACACTATATTTTCATCAAGGTTACATTTGGTTAATCTAAATTTTTCAAGAATTTTTTCTTTAGCAACGAATGTGTGATCTTCATTAATAAGCTCAGAAAAAGGGAGACAATAAGAATTTTTTATAGAGCCGCTTCTTAATCCCTGTCTTGGTTCAGGAACCTTGCCCTCAAATCTCTCTCTACTTCTTGCATCTATAACTATGAACTCATTCTTATCAACATTTTCATCAACTTGTTTTTTGTCTTTTACTAATTCTTTTTTTTCACTAGCTCTATAATTGGAATTAGTAGTTTTTGTTAAATAATTAATGGTTGGTTTTTTTTCATTCATCCATTTCTTTAATCCACCATCTAGTAAATGAACCAAGTGTGGATCATGCCCAAAGTAAACAAAATTATACCAACATCTACAAGAACTGATTACATCAGAATTATCATAAATTATTATTTGATCCTCATTTCTAATTCCCATATCTGATACAATTTTTTCCCAAGATTTAATATCAGTCAACATATGAGGTAAATCAGTATCTGTTTTAGAATTTTTATCTAAGTCAAAAAATATTGCATTCTCTATATGCAACTGTTGATATTCCTCAAAACCATTTCTTTTTGTTTGGGGCATGTGCCATGAGCAATCAATAATTTTTACTTTATTTAAATTTTTTTCTAACCAATTTGTGTTGACCAATGGCATATTATCTTTTTTCTAAATATCTCTGATGGTATTCTTCTGCTGGGCAGTAATTTTTTAATAAAGAGGATTTTGTTACAACTTTCCCAGATAAACTTGAATTCATTTTTTCTATTACATTTTCTGAAATTTCTTTTTGTTTATTATTTAAATAAAATATTTCACTTCTATATTGCGTTCCAAAATCGGGTCCCTGTGAATTTAAGGTTGTAGAGTCATGAATTTCAAAAAAGAATTCTAAAATTTTTTCATAAGAGATGATTTCAGGATCAAAGACTAACTTAACAACTTCTGCATGATTAGTATTACCAGTGCATACTTCTTTGTAAGTAGTTTCCTTGCTGTCACCACCACAATAACCCACTTCAGTTTTGATAACTCCTTCAAGCTTGCCAAACTTAATTTCTGGCCCCCAAAAACACCCTAAACCTAAAACAGCTATTTCCATTGCTTATCCTTTAATTTAATCTACAAATTATTCTTATGCTTACTAAAAATCAATCAGGCTTTTTGTACATGTTTATGTCGATATGTGCATTTTCTTTTATGGATCTAATAGTTAAATGGTCTGAACATTATCCTTTAGGACAGGTGCTATTTTTCAGAGGTTTTTTTGGTGTAGTTATTTACTTTTTTATAATGCCGAGAGATAGGATTAAAAATTTTTATCTCACAAAAAGAGCAGGTTTGCATTTTTTAAGATGTTTATTTGGATTGATAGCTTTAATTGCAATATTTATTGCACTGAGAAACTTACCATTAGCCACGGTAGTTAGTATTTCTTTTGCTGCTCCTATATTTACTACAATCTTTTCAATTTTTTTTTTAAGTGAGAAAGTTGGATTTTACAGATGGCTCGCTGTATCGATTGGTTTTATTGGAATTATTGTAATAACCGAACCTGGTTTTGGTGCTCTAAATATATACTATATTTATCCGATTATTTTCTGTTTAGGTCTATCTTATGTTGCTATTGCAATAAGGCAACTATCTACAACAGAACCTGTTTGGCTTATTGCTCTTAATTTTTCAATAGTTATTACCTTAGCAAGTTTATTTACAATTCCTTTTGGCTGGGTGATGCCGAACATTCATGATTTAGTTTTTTTATGTATGATTGGATTTTTAGGAGGTTTTGCAAATTTATGGTTAAGTCAATCATTTAAATTATCTGAAGTTTCTCTTGTTTCACCATTAAAATATTTAGCATTAGTTTTTGGAATAATTTTTGGATATTTAATTTGGGATGAGATTCCTACAATAAAAACACTACTCGGTGCATTATTAGTTGTAGCCTCTTCTTTAATTATTCTTAGAAGAGAAATTTATCACAAAAAAGAAATACCATCCACTACTAGACATGAGTAAAAAACCAAAATATTGGAATACTGCAAAGAAATATTTATCTAACAAAGATAAAGTGATGTCTGCATTAATTAGTAAATATAAATCTCCGACAGAAGCCGTGCTTACCTCTAGAAAAGATATATTTTTTTCGTTATGTAAAAGTATAATTGGACAACAAATTAGTGTTGCAGCAGCAAACTCAGTTTTTTTAAAGTTTAAAAAAAAATGTAACAATAAAATTAATGCAAAGATAATATCCAAACTATCTTTTGTGCAACTTAAAAGTTGTGGATTAAGTAAACAAAAAGTTAGAGGAATAAAAAGTTTAGCAAAACAAATATTAGATAAATCATTTAATCCCAGGTTAATTTCTAAAATGTCCGATGAGGATGCTATTATTTATTTATCCCAGTTAAGACAAATTGGTAGATGGTCTGCTGAAATGATCTTATTGTTTACTTATAATCGTTCAAATATTTGGCCTATACAAGATATTGGTCTTTTGAGGGGAATTTCAAAAAATTATAAAAAAAAATATTTACCACCAGAATCCTATGTAAGTTTGTTGCAAAAAAGATTTTCACCTTATTGTTCAGTAGCAACTTGGTATCTATGGAGAAGTATAGATCCAGAAACTATTCAATATTAAAACCATGGATAATTTGTAAATTCCTATCTGTAGTATGCTTAGCTAACGCCCAACCCTTTTGATATTCTTTTGATTCATGGCATTCTATAGCAGCTTCATAACTTGGAAATTCCCAAATTACAGTTCTTGAAAAATTTTCACCTTCTAAACATTGATATTCTCCACCTCTAACTAGCGCTTTTCCACCATAACTTTTTATCACAGAAGTTACATTAGCAGAATAATCTTTTAGGTTTTCTGGATTATCAATTCTTTTGTATAATGCTATCCAATATCCTTTCATATTAATCTATCCAATCTTTTAGATCATTTTGATTAATTTGAATATAATTAGGCAGTTTATTTATGTCAAATTTTTCAAGTTTATTTCCATTGCCAATTTTGTTGACTGTTTTATCAACTTTCAAATCGTAGATTGCCAGTTTATTTTTTATTATTTTATCTATCTGATCAACAGAAAGGGGATTTTCATCAAATTCCCTATGATGTAAATAAGATTTTAATTTAAATTCTATCTCCTTCGGTGTCTTAATATTTGAAAAATGCCAACCACCATCACTTATAATCTTTATACTAGTAAATTTAGTTTTAGAAAAAAAAGTATCTATTCTAAAAAAAGAATATTTTCTGTCTTTTATATTTCTTAACCATTGAGGGCTGATCAAATTTTTCTTCTTACATGCTTTTGTTCCAGTCCAAATTAAATCAGGCAACAGTAGGTTAAATTTGTAGTAAAACATATCTTGTTTAAATAAAATAATTTTTTCTTTTATACTTTTAAAGTTTAAGCCAGATAGTTTTGGTATTTCATCTACATCAGATATTAAAATAAGATCTTCATCATTTGCCTCTTTAAGTCCTTTAGCTATAAGGTTTCTCTGACCATTTTCTCTGTATGCTGCATTAAAAATTAACTTTATTGACCTATCATTTTCACTATCTTCAGTCTTTATCTCATGTGTTTGTGGGTAAACCTCCTCATCAATTATATAAATTATTTTATCTCTAAATTTTTGAAATTTTTTATGATCAAATTGCAGTTCTCTTGGGTCACCTTTATGGGTAAATCTGCTTTCGACAATCACAAAATAATCAACAAATTCATTTAAAGTGTGAAGTCTTACGTTCACCACTACTTCTTCGTCAAAGTACATAAAACAATCGTAAATTTTCATAATTTTTTATTCTTTTTTATTTATATTTATATGATAAAAAATTTTATGGCAGATAAATTAATTATCACTTTTAATCAGTATACAAAAATTGTAGAAAAATTAGCAATAGAAATTCACAATAACTATAAACCAACGGTACTAGTTGGTATTATGCGTGGAGCAGCTCCAATATTAGATATTCTTTCAAGAGTTTTAAAATTACCAATAGCCTACATAGTTATTCAAAGTTACACAGGAAAAGGAATGGAAGACAAACAAGGTCAATTGATGTTTGCTCGAGAAATTAGCTCTTTAGCTGAGAGTAAAGATTTTGATAAAGTTTTATTAGTAGATGATTTGTCTGACACTGGATTAACTTTAAATAAAAGTATTGAGTGGTTAAAAAATTATGAGCCAACTAAAGATTTTATAAATGAAGTTAAAACTGCATGTTTATGGAAAAAAAAATCATCTACATTTGAGCCAGATTTTTGCCCAATAAAACTAAATTCAGACCCATGGATTGTTCAACCTACTGAACATTATGAAGAGATGTCTATGGAAGAAATAATTAAGAGAAATAAATAGGGCTGGAATAATTCCAGCCCTAAAACTTATATTTTAAGCAACTGCAAAACTAACAACACTTAAGATTGCAATAACCCATATTGCTGGTGAAGTTGAAGAAAACTTACCAGTAAATAATCTGATTAATGCGTATGAAACAAACGCTAAAGCAATACCATTACTAATACTATATGTTAATGGCATAGCAATCATTGCAAGAATAGCAGGAGCTGCTTCACCAATATCATCCCATTCGATATCAGTTATGTTTCTAACAAAAAGAACAGAAACAAATACTAAAGCTGCACCATCAATTTGCTTAGGTAAACTTGTTGCTAAAGGAGCAAAGAATATACAGGCTAAAAATAGGAGACCAATTACTAAAGAGGTCATTCCTGTTTTTCCACCAGCTTTTACACCAGCACCAGATTCAACATAACTTGTTACAGTTGTTGTTCCCATCATTGCACCAGCTACAGTTCCAACACTGTCAGCCATCATTGCTTTTTCGATATCTTTAACTTTACCATCTTTACCAACCTTACCAGCAACGTTTGCTACTGAAGTTAATGTTCCTGCAGTATCAAAGAAATCAACAAATAATAATGTAAATACTACAGTTGTCATACCAGCTGTTAATGCTGCTGATAAGTCAAAATCAAATAGATAAGTCATTGGAGGTGGTGAGCTTGCAATTCCATTAAATTTAGCAAGTCCAGTAGCCCATGCAATAATACTGAATAATAAAATACCAATAATAATGTTTCCTTTAACTTTCATTTTTTCAAGGACAACCATTAAAATAAATGCAGCACAGCCCAATAGAACAAGTGGATCGCTCAAGTCACCTAACTGAACTAGTGTTACCGGATTATCAACAACAACTTCCATGATTTGAAGTCCAATTATTGCTAGGAATAGTCCAATACCAGCACCAATTCCTAATTTTAAACTTCTTGGAATTGAATTAATTAACCACGCTCTGATAGGTGTTAATGAAATGATTAAGAACAAAACTCCAGCAACTAATACAGCTCCTAAAGCTTCTTGAGGCGTATAGCCCATTCCAGCACAAACACCAAATGCAACGAAAGCATTAATACCCATACCTGGAGCCAAACCTATTGGCCATGTCTTTCCATAAAATGCCATTATGAAACAAGCAAGTGCTGTTGCAACAATTGTTGCCGTATATACTGCTCCAAATTCGAAAAAACCTTTTTCTGGTCCAGCAAATTCACCTGATAATATAAATGGATTTAAAAACATAATGTAAGCCATTGTCAAAAATGTTGTTACACCAGCTATTACTTCTGTTTTAAAATCAGTCTTGTGTTTTTTATAGTCGAAATATTTTTCTAACATTGATCCTCCTAAGATTAAGATCGAGTAATATTAGATTAATTAGGAAAATACTCTTAAAAATCTAAGTTTATCAACATATTTCAACTTATAAGTTTATATTTATGCTACATTTTGAGTGGTATCATCGACCTGTGCAAAAAATAAAATTTATTTTTATAAGCTTATTTTTTTTAACTCTAGTTGCTGGCTGTCAAACAATTAAAGACAAAACAGGTGCAATTGTTGAAAAAGAAAATGCTAAGTTAAGTGGATACATTGGAAAAACTTCAAGCAATTTACAAATGGAATTAGGTAAGCCAGATGAAGATTTTAAAAATGATAAAGGCAACTTAGAGCTTGTTTACAATACCAAAAAATATGGAATACTCTGTGAAAGAAGATTTGAAGTAGACTCTAATTCTATTGTGATTGGTTTTGTTTCAAATGGTTGTTTCTAAAAAATAGATACTAAATTTTTTTAGAAATTTTTAATGCAAATGCATAATCTAGTGCAATTTCTTCTATGGCTCCATCTCTACCAGATTTGCCACCATGACCTGCGTTCATTTCAGTTTTTAAAAGTAATAAATTATTATCAGTTTTATATTCTCTAAGTTTGGCAGTAAATTTTGCAGGCTCATCGAATAATACTCTGTTATCACTTAAACTTGTTGTGATCAACATATGAGGATAATCCATTTTTTTTATATTATTGTAGGGAGCATAAGAATAAATATAATCAAAATGATCTTTTTTATCTTGTGCATTTCCAAATTCATCAAATTCCCCAACTGTTAAAGGCAAAGAGTGATCTAAGTTTGTTGTCAGAGAGTCGACAAATGGTACAGCCATTATAATTCCTAAAAATAGTTCTGGTGCTTGATTAACAGCTGCACCCATAAGAAGGCCACCTGCAGAGCCACCCATCCCTATTATTTTATTTTTTGAGGTATATTTATTTTCAATTAAATATTTCGCAGACGCAATATAATCTTCAAAAGTATTTTTTTTATTAAGTAGTTTTCCTTCTTTCCACCACTTCATACCTCTTTCCATACCCCCTCTAATATGGGCTGTAACCCAGATGATATCTCTGTTAATTAAACTTAATCTAGTAGTAGAAAAACTAGGGTTCATAGAGCTTCCGTATGAGCCATAACCATAAAGCAGTAATTGAGCACTTCCATCTATTTTAGTATTTTTATGTCTTGTAATAGTAAGAGGGACCAATCTTCCATCGTGTGATTTACAATTAACTCTTTCTACAATGTAGTCGTTAGGATTATGACCAGAAGGTATCTCTTGCTCTTTAACTAATTTTTTTTCTTTTGTACTTAAGTCATAAGAATAAACTCTAGACTGTGTTTTAGGTGAAGAATAACTTATGTATATCTCGTTTGTATTTTTATCTCTTTGCATTAAAGATGCACCAGGAACATACACAGTTTCATCAGAAAAAATTAGCTCTTCTTCTATTCCTGTTGTAATATTTTTTACAAATAATTTATCTAAAGCATCTAAAGTTTCTGATCTTATGATCCAATTTTTTAAAAACGTTAACCCTCCGATTAGAACTTCATTTTTGGCAGCAATAAAAGTTTTCCAATTTGGTTTTTCCAAACTATCACTAATATCTATTTTAAAATCTTCAGCATTTTCATTGGTATGATTATAAAATTTACCATTCCAGGAATTAACTGAATAAAGAATTCCTCTTTGTCTTTTTTTTATTAGTTTAGGTTTAGGATTTTTTTCATTAACATCAAAATAATACTGTTCAGAAGTATTATGGTCTGAAGAGTTGATAAAGAAATATTTATCATCTGAGCTCAAACCAATTCCAACTGTAAAAGCTTCACTTTTTTCTTCAAAAATTAGCTGATCTTCTTTAACTTTAGTTCCTAATTTATGTCTATAAATTTTTCTTGGTCTATGATTTTCGTCAAGTTTTGAATAAAAAATATATTGATCATCCAAACTAAAAGTTATGCCACCAGATGTCTCTTCTATTTTGTCAGTAACTAATTTCTTTGTATTTATATCTCTAATATATATCGTGTAGTATTCAGAGCCTTTAGTGTCCAATGAATATCCTAAGTATTTATCATTAAAACTAACCTCCAAATCGCCAATACCAAAGTATTCTACTTTTAGTTTTTCTTTTTCTTCATCACCATTCCAAATTTCTTCAACATTATTAGTACCATTTTTTTTCCTTAATTTGATAGAATAATTTCCTTTAGTTGTTGTTTTTGACCAATATTCATAATCAAAATCTTTAAAAGGTAGAGACTCATCATCTAATTTTATTCGCCCCTTGATCTCATCAAATAATTTTTTTTGAATATTTTTGGTATCCGACAAGTGAAAATCTGTATATGAATTTTCCTCTTCGAGGTATTTTCTTACTTCAGGGTTTAATTTTTGGCTGTCTTTTAAAACTTCTAAGATATCATCTTGATGTATCCAGCTATAATCATCTTCCCAACTAATATTATGACACGTTTTTATTTCTGATTTTTTTTTAAGTTGTGGTATTTTCATGGATACAAATTAAATATATGAATATTATCATTTATACACTAGTTATTTTAGGAATTATTTACTTTTTACTAAAATTAATAGCCAACACATCATCAAAAAAAATATCAAAGCATTTAAGAAAATTAATTTTTTTAGGTTTGGTAGTTTTGGCAATAATACTTCTGGTTGGAGGTAAGCTTTTATTGAGCATACCACTTACATTGCTTAGCTTAGCTTTAGTTAAGTTAAAAGGGTTTTCTTTGTTTCAATTAATTGGTTTATTTAGACTTATACAGACACTCAGAAGATCTGGGAGATTTTCATTCAAGCAAAATCAAAATATTAAAAATTCATCTAAGATATCTATAGAGGAAGCTTATAAGATATTAAATTTAGATATAAAAAAAAATATTTCTAAGAAGGATGTTCAAAAAGCACATATAAAAATTCAAAAAAAAATACATCCAGATATTTCACCAGAGACCGCAAGGTTATCAATGATTGTAAATGAAGCAAAAGAAATTGTTTTAAGAGATATTTCTTAGTTGAGAATTTTTTTTAATTGATCAAAAATTTTATCTGGATTAATTTTATCTTTACCTAAAGTATTGTATGTTACTATATTTTCTCCATCGGGAATAATTGGATACATTCTTGGACTATAATTCCCATATATTAATGGTGTGTCTGCCATTAAAACAATTGTTTTAATACCAAGCCCTGATGACAGATGGCTAAAACTAGAGTCATTACAAATAGAAATATCACAACTTTTAATTATTGGTAGAGTTTCACTTATACTTAACTCATCTAAAGGAACACATCTGTCTTTAAATTCTGTATTAAGTATTTCTTTTAAAATTTCTTGTTCTTCTTTATCTTTGCCAGTAGCTAAGAAAAATCTACATTTATAAGTATTAGAGATTAGATGCATAAGTTTTATAAATGTTGTAGCTGGAATTCTTTTGGTTGGGCCTGATCCACCCACACCAAGTAAAATATTTTTTTGATCATTATTAATTTTAAATTTCGATTTTGCATCGAATACAGATTTATCACTAATGAGAATTCCTGGGTCACTCTCTATGGTTAAACTTAAGTTTTGTTTTATAAATTTTTTTGCAGTATTTAATATATGTTGGTTTTTTTTTGTAAATAAGGGGTATTGATGAATATTCTTAATGCCAGCAAATCTTGCAACTAAATAAAATCTAAGGGATGAGTTAAAAATAAAGATTTTATCAAAATTATGTTCTCTAAGTTCTTTTGCTAAGTTTATGAACCCACTAAAACCTTGATGTTTCGCTCCCTTGAGTTTATTACCCTGCTCAAGAATAATTATTTTTTCAATATTTTTATTATCTTTTAAGAATTGTTCTGCTTTTGAACTTTGTTTAGCAAGAACACTTACTGGCGTATTAAACTTTTTAGAAATAGCATCTATAAATGGAAGATAGATTATCATATCTCCAATTCCCATTTTATTTTGTACTACTAAAATTTTCATCTAATACTTTATCATCTTTACTAAATTTTTTATTTTATATAAGTTTAGTATATGAGTAAAATTAAAGGCATTTATGCGGCATCAATGTCAGTATTTAATAGTGATTTAAGTCTAAATATTGAAAAGACTGTTAATCATGCTGAAAGAATAATAGGTATGGGCTGCCATGGTGTTGCTATTTTTGGAAGCACAGGACAAGCGCAACTTATATCTATAAGTGAAAAAATTGGTCTATTAAATGAATTATCGAAAAGCAAATATAGGGAAAAATATTTAATTGGAACTGGGCTTAATTCTTTAAATGAAACTGTAAACTTAATGAAGGTTGCCAACTCTTTAAATTTCAGTGATTTTTTAATAATGCCACCTGCTTATTATAAGTATGGTGATAACGAGGTAATAGAGTTTTACTCAAGGGTGGTTCAAGCTGTGCCAGAAAGTAAGATTATTTTATACAACTTTGAAAAGTTGTGTGGTTATAAGTTTAGTATTGAATGTGTTGAAGAGCTTGCTAAAAAGTTTCCAAAACAAATAGTTGGTGTTAAAGATAGTTCTTATAACCTATATGAAAATTTAAAGATTGATAATTTCTCAGTTATGCCAGGATCAGAGTTAAAACTCTTAAAAGGTCTTGAACTTGGATGTGATGGCATTATTACGGCAACTTGCAATGTAACAGCTAACTTATCTAGAAAAGTTTATGACGATTTTAATGAAAAAAAACAACAAACAGCAAATGAGATACTGTGCAAGGTTAGAAGTACATTTGATCAATATAATTTAATATCAGGATTACATTCTTTTATGTCAGATCAAGATGACAATTACAAAAATGTTATACCGCCCGTTAGTCTTTTAAGTGAAAAAGATAAAAAACAGCTACTAGAAGATCTTCGTAAGCTTAATTTTACATTAGAATCCCTAAAGACAGCTTAAGTAGATTTAATAAGATTTTACTCAATATATTAAACAAGAGACTATATTTATTAGTAATTAATTGATAAATCTAATTTTCTTAAAGCATGAAAAAAATAAAAAAAAATCCTCTTAAAAAAAAACCTTTAGTAAAAAAAAAGGTTAAAAAAATTATAAATAAAAAGCAAAAAAAAAATTCAAAAGTAAAAAAAAATATTAATAATAAAAAAAAAATAAGCAAAAATATAAAAATAAATAAAAAAAAAAGAAAAGTTAGAACTAAAAAAAAAGCAACCATAATATCAAGGGTAGTTAAGTTTCAAAATTCTTTAAAGCCAGAATTTAATTTTAAAATTAATTTTAGTTTAGAAAAGTATATCCAAGCTTTTTTTGATGGTATCGCCAATAGAATATTTGAATATAAAACTTTAAAAGCTGAAGAAAAAAGAAGAAGACAACTTGAGGAAATTGAAAAAAAAGAAAAAGAAAAATTACAAATTCAAAAACAAAAAGTAAAAGAAGAAGAAGAACAAACTAAATTCCAAGAAAAAGCATTAAAAAAAGAAATTAAACTTGAAAAAGAAAGAGCAAGAGACATAAAGCTATTTTTACGTAAAGAGCAAGCGTTACTTAGAATTGAACATGCTGAAAGACAAAAACAATTTCTAAAACAATTGCAGTTAGAAAAACAAATAGAAAAATTTAGAATAAGAGAAATTAAAGAATTAGAAAAGCTTGAAAAAATTTCATTAAAAGAAAAAAGAGATGATTATGCTGGTCTTCAAGCAAGAATAGAGAAATTAAAAGATAAATATAGAATTATAAGAGATCAAAAAATTAGAGAGAGGGTAGAAGCTCTAGGAGTAAAAATTCAAGGAGATGAGGATAGAGAAACTTTACTTCAAAAAGAGAAAGAGTATAAAATCGCGAGGCAGAAAATTGAACTTTCTCTTGAAAGTTTTTATAGAAGTGCCAGCAGTTTAGTTTTTCAACTTAACAAACGACACATCACTAGACACATGTCAATTTTTAGATGCATTGATCAAAGATTTGAAACTGGTGAAATCTTTATCAAATGGGATGAAGCACCCGATGAAGAGTGGATACTATTAATTTATATAAAAAATAATTCTCCCAATGAAGGAATAGTCATTGAAGATAAATCAGACCCTGAAAAAAATTCTTCTCATGAATTCAAATCAAATGAAATATTTAAAGCCTCTGATCTAATGGTCGACGCGCTAACGCAGTTAATTTCAAGAAAAAGAGCTAAAAAAGATTAAATTAGATACTATCTTCTTTAATTAATCTTTCAATTTCAGGTATCAGTTCACGACTTTTAAATGAAGGGTGGAATTTTAATGCGCTCTCAATACTCTTAATTGCTTTTTCATATTCTTGAAGTTTTATAAAAATTCTTGCTTGTCCTGATAAAGCTCCAAAGTGTCTAGGTTCTATATTTAAAACTTTATCAATATCATTTAATGATTTTTTAAATTGGCTCATTAAAAAATATACTGTTGCTCTTTTATTCCAAGCTTCAGACCATTTTGGGTCATTCTCCAATATATTGCTAAAAACTTTTAATGCATAATTATAATCACCATACTGCATCAGCTCTGTTCCAAACTTTAATTTTTCAGTTAATTTAAAATCATTAGGATGCTCATTCCAAATAGACCAAATTTTTTGTTCCAGTAAAGCAGCACTTTTTGAATTATTAATAGTTTGAAGTTGGTCAAAAAGACTATTTAAAATAATTTTTTGAGAGGACTGAGCAGAAGAAATAAAATTAAGTATAAATAAAAATAGTATAAAGACTTTCATAACTAAAATATATTTTATTCAGCATCTCTTCTCAACATTAAAAATTTATTTTAAAAGTTGTTTTTTATTTTTTAAAAATAAAAAGAAAGCAATAATCTCATAAAAAAATGAAAATAAAGTAAAAATTATAGGAGTTTTAAAAAAATTATAAAGAAACTTATATTTAGGAATTTTTTTCCATACCAATAAAAAAGCTTCTGCTCCTCCAATTACTTTCTCTCCATCTTTAATATGAAGTCTGCGTAGAAGGTTCTCAGCATTTCTTTGAGTTTCTATTTCTGCTGATTTATTATTTGTAATATCTACCCACTCTATGTCTTTAATATTTTGTTTTTTATATAAATTTATTTCGGCACGACAAATTTTACATGAATTATTAAAATAAACTTTCACAATTTATTTTTTATCTTTCCAGGCTGTCATTCCACCAGTCATATTTTTTACATTTTTTATTCCCATTTCTTGCATAGTTTTTGTTGCAAGTGTGCTTTGGCCTCCAAGACCACAAAAAACTATATATTCTTTATCTGGATTTTTTTTAAACATTTCATCTTCTAAAGGACTACCATCAGCAAGATAAAACTCTAATAAGCCTCTTTCTAAATTTATAGCATTACCAATAGTTTCCGACTCAAAACTATTTTTATCTCTTACGTCTATAAATTGAACATTTGGGTCATTTAATTTTTGTTTGGCCTCATCAACTGAAATATTTTTTATCTCGCTAGAAACACTCATTAATTCATCAAATTTTTTCATTATATTGTCTTTTTTATTAATTTATTTCTTAAAATTATATAGAATCCTATAGATTGTATATGCGCGAAATACGACAATTGAAAAAATAATTTTATCTATTACTTGTTATCTATGAGTGATTTTTTTACTAAAACAGATTTATCAAGAAAAGATGCAGAAAGCATTATTTCCGAAACATTAAACAATTGTGATGATGGTGAACTTTACTTAGAAAATTCTAAAAGTGAGTCTATTGTACTTGATGATGATAAAATAAAGAGTTCTAGCTATAGTTCTGATCTAGGATATGGCTTAAGAGCTGTAACGGGTGAAGTAGTAGCTTACTCCCATTCAAATGAAATTTCAAAAAAATCGTTAAAACAATCTGCTAGCAATCTAAGCTCAACTTTAAAATCTCAAAAAGGTATCTACAATCATGAAATTCCAAAAACTAATGAAAAATTTTATAAAAGTGTTAATCCGATAGAAGAAAAATCACTACAATCTAAATTAGATCTTTTAAAAGAAGTTAACAATTATACGAGAGCCAAAGGTGTAATAGTAAAACAAGTTACTGCCAGTTTTGCAGGTGAGCATAAATCTATAGAAATTATAAGATCTGGGGGTGAAGTCTTAACAGATATTAGACCTTTAATTCGTTTTAATGTTTCAGTCATGCTTGAAAAAAATGGAAAAAAAGAAACAGGTGTTTATGGAATTGGTGGAAGACAATCCTATGATGAATATCTTAAAGATGATAATTGGAAGAAAGTATGTGATGAAGCATTTAGAATTGCTTCAGTAAACCTTGAAAGCAAACCTGCACCAGCAGGAGAAATGAAAGTTGTTCTAGGATCGGGCTGGCCGGCAATACTCATCCATGAAGCTATAGGACATGGCCTTGAAGGTGACTTTAACAGAAAAAAAACATCTGCTTTTCATAATTTAATGGGTCAAAGGGTTGCTAGTGAAGGCGTTACTATTATTGATGATGGAACTCTTCATAACAGAAGAGGAAGTTTAACAATTGATGATGAGGGGACACCAACTGAAAAAACTGTTTTAATAGAAAATGGTATATTGAAAAATTTTATGCAAGATCGACTAAATGCGAGGTTAATGAATACAAGATCAACAGGTAGTGGTAGACGAGAAAGTTACAAACATGTTGTTCTTCCAAGAATGAGAAACACAATGATGTTAAATGGAAAATATTCTCAAGAAGAGATGATTAAATCGGTTGATAAAGGAATATTTGCAGTAAGCTTTGGGGGTGGGCAAGTGGATATTACTTCAGGAAAATTTGTATTTAACTGTACAGAAGCTTATGAAATTATTAATGGTAAAATAGGATCACCCATTAAAGGAGCAACATTAATTGGTGATGGTCCTTCAATTTTAAAAGAGGTTTCATTAGTTGGAAATAATATGATGCTTGACCCAGGTATTGGAACCTGTGGAAAGGCTGGGCAAGGTGTTCCAGTAGGTGTGGGGCAACCATCGATCTTAATTGACAAAATGACTGTCGGTGGAACTCAATTATAAATCATATGGTTAAAGATCAAGATTATTTAAAAAAGATGGCTTCTTTTTGCATAGATTTAGCAAAAAAATTAGGAGCAACAGATTCAAGTGCTGCTGTAATGCACTCGATTTCAGAAACGGTAAACTTTAGAAATAAAAAATTAGATGAATCTGATAGATCAGATAGCCTAGGTGTTAGTCTCACAACCTATATTGGTAAAAAAAAATCAAGTATTTCTTCTTCAAATCTTACACAAGAAAATATTAAGACATTGGTAGAAAGATGTATTGAGACAACAAAAATTACTCCAGAAGATGAGTATAATTCGTTACCAGATAAAGACTTACTGGCTAACAAAATTAATGATCTAAATTTATATGATGATGACCATATAGAGAATGATGAAAAAATTGAATATTTAAAAGAAGTAGAAGAGGCTGCATTTAAAAAAAAAGAAATCATTAATACAGAAACTGGTTTCTCCGAGTCAAAATCAAATTTTATATTAGCAAGTAGTGATGGTTTTTTAAATGGCTATAAGTCTTCGTCTTTTTCAGCATCATGTGTCGCCGTAGCAAAAGATTCTAATAATAAAATGGAAAGAGATTATGAATTTACTAGCACTTGTCATCTAAACGATATGTTAAAGCCTAGCCAAATTGGTGCAATGGCAGCAAAAAAAACATTACAAAAATTAGATCCAAGAAAAATAGAAAGTGAAAAAATTAGCATTGTCTTTGATAGAAGAATTTCAAAAGGAATGTTGAGTGTTTTTGCAAGTGCAATATCTGCTTCCTCTATTGCAAGAGGCACATCTTTTTTAAAAGATAAAATTAATGAAGAAATATTTACATCATCAATAAATATTTTTGATAAACCTAATATAGTTAAAGGATTAGGTTCGAGATATTTTGATTCTGAAGGAGTGAAAACTGATGAATTAAAATTAGTAGATCAAGGCATTTTAAAACATTATTTAGTGGATACTTACAATGGGAAAAAGCTAAACCTTAAGTCAAATGGTAGAAGTGGTGGAACAAGTAATTTGTATTTTGAAAAAGGTCCTATTTCATACAAGGACTTATTAAAATTAAACCATAGAACTTTATACATTACAGAAACTATCGGTCATGGAAGCAATTTAGTTACAGGAGATTATTCAGTTGGTGCCACAGGGTTTATGGTCGAAAATGGAGTATTTAAATATCCAGTAAGTGAAATAACTATTGCTGGAAATTTAAAAGACATATTCAAAAACATTACCTTAGCTGACGATCTTGAGTTTAAATATTCTACAAATGCTCCTACGATGTTAATAGAAGGTATGGTAGTTGCAGGTAAATGAAGGACTTTTGTATTATTGGTTCTGGCATTTCTGGTGCAACAATTGCAAACTCCCTAAGTAAAAAATATTCATTAGATGTTTATGACAAGGCAAGAGGGATTGGGGGAAGATCATCTAATAAAAAGCTTAATAAGAATGAAAGCTTTGATCATGGTGTTCAGTATATTTCACCAAAAAGTATCCAATTTAAAAGTTTTATAAATAGTTTAATTTCAAAAAAAATTCTCAAAAAGTGGGCTGGAAATCATATTTTTCTTAATGATAAAAAAAAAGAGGATAAGAGCCATATTAAAATAATTGGCAGAAAGGGAAATAACGCAATTAGTAAATATTTATTAAAAAATATTAACTGTAATTTTAGTAGTGAGGTTATTAAAATTGCTAATAGAAAAAAAGTTTGGGAAATATCTTTTTCAGATGGATCAATAAAATTTTATAAATCTTTGATATTAACCTGTCCATTCCCTCAATTAAAAAAACTTTCAAAAAAATATATTAAACATTCATTTATAAATAAAAGAATTAAAATGGATGCAAATATAACCGTCATGATGACTACAAAAAAAAGTAAACTTAATGTTAGTAGTTATTTTTTTAATGATAAAATTTTAGGCTGGGCTGGAAGTGAAAATAGTAAAATGCGTTTTAAAAGTAAAAATGATCTTTGGACCCTACAAAGTACTTACTCATGGGCAAATAAAGAGATTAATAAAAATCGAGACAATAATAAATTGAACACAAAAACTTTGATTGACCAGTTTTTTAAGCTTACAGGTATAAAAAAAACTAAAGTCTTATTTTCATTAAATCATGGCTGGAAATATTCATCTAACTCAAAACCTTTAAGAATTAAAAGTTTTTGGAATTCTTCTTTAAATCTCGGAGTTTGTGCGGATTGGTTTGTTGGACCTAGATTAGAATCGGGATGGATAAGTGCTCAAGATCTTTTTAATAAAATAAATAAATAATTTTATTCAAACTTTTTAACCTTATATTCCCAATTTCCTAATCTAGAATAAGTAACTTTTAAAATTAAAGAATTTTCTTTATTAAACCATATATCAAAATTAAGTTTTTTATCTTTTGGTAAAGACATGTCTTTTGAGGTTAATTTAAAATGATCTACCTCATAAGTTTTACCATAAAGTTCAATTTCTTCTTTACCGATAAACGTTACTACCTGTTCTTTGATACTACCTGATACTGGGCTAATTTGACTATCAGTTTGTAAAATTTTGTGGCTCCACCAGTTTCCAATTACGTTTTTTGTCGATGCCATACCACTATAGGAAGAACCTTGAATATCAAATTTATCTGTTTGTTCATTAAATTCTAAATCTACATATTTTTCTTTATCATTTTGAAGTGTTTTAGAGTTAAAAGAAATCAATTTATCTTTAATATATTTTTCCTCTCCGTACCCTTCAATTTCAAAAATTGTTGCTCCAAATAACTTTACTGTAAACTTAATTTGATTTGTGACTATTGTCTTATTTCCATCCTTTTTAAAAAAATAGTAATTATACCCAATAACCTTACCATCTTTTAAAATCTCCATTTCAATTTTATTAAATTTATTATAATGAGCCATGTGGGCATTAGAGCTAAGTGAATATGTTAAAAAAAAAATTAGTATAAAAAATTTTTTCATAAAGTGTTAACAATAATAGACTTTAATTTTAAAAGAAGTAATTTATTAAAAATGTTCTTGAAAATCAAAAATATTCCTAAAGTTTATTGGAGTTCTGAAAAACCATTAAATCTTAAACCAAAAATTTCAACTTTCTTCTTTTTGTGTCTTGGATTAACTTTATTTGGTTTAGGTGAGGGATTATTAATTGTCTCTTTTGCTGGAGCCTCACCTTGGTCTGTTCTTGCACAAGGTATTGCATTGAATGTTGATTTTTCTACTGGAATAATAACTATATTTATAAGCATTGCTGTTTTACTGTTGTGGTTACCTTTAAAACAAAAACCTGGAATTGGAACAATCTTAAATGCAATAATTATTGGTTTGATGATCGATGTCTGTATAAAATTTGTGCCAACACCTGAAAATTATATTTATCAAATACTTTTGGCCATTATAGCGGTACTCACAGTAGGGCTTGGTGGTGGTATTTATCTAGTGGCTAATTTAGGAGCTGGACCAAGAGATGGACTAATGGTTGGTTTACAAAAAAAAACAAATTTACCGATTGCTATTGTTAGAGCTTTTCTTGAAATTACAGTGATGTCTATCGGTTGGTATTTGGGTGGTACAGTAGGAGTTGGAACTCTATTATTTGCTTTTGGAATTGGACCAGCTGTTGCTCTTAGTTTATTTATTGCTGGAAAGTCTTTTAATTAAAGAGGCGTTGACGATTTTTCGTTCTTTTTTCTATCATTAGGATTAAGAATTGCTTTTCTCAATCTAAGAGATTTAGGAGTAATTTCTAATGCTTCATCAGTATTTAACATACTTAGCTGTTCTGCAATTGACATTTGTCTTACTGGAGTTAGCACAACGTTTTCGTCAGTTCCTTGAGTTCTCATGTTAGTTAACTGTTTACCCTTCATAACGTTAATAATCATATCACCAGCTTTTGGGGCCAATCCAACAATCATTCCTTCATAAACAGGATCATTATGAGTTACAAACATTTCACCTCTCGCCTGTAAGTTAAATATCGCAAATGCAACAGCTTTTCCGTTTGCCATTGAGATTAAAGCACCATTTTTTCTGCCATCCATCTCACCTTCAAATTTTCCATAACCATGGAAGATTCTATTAATTACACCAGTACCTTTTGTTAAAGTTAAAAATCTACTTGTGTAACCCATCAAGCCTCTTGTTGGTGCATGAAAGATTAATCTTTTTTTATCTTTTCCTGTATCTTTAAGGTCAAGTAATTTACCTTTTCTTCTATTCATAGAATCAATAATTTTTGATGAAAACTCTTCATCTAAATCAACTGTGATTTCTTCAATAGGCTCCATTCTGTTTCCATTTTCATCTTTTTGAAACAAAACTTTTGGAGGGCTTACTGTCATCTCAAAACCTTCACGTCTCATTTGCGTTAATAAGATTTCAAGCATTAATTCACCACGTCCACTAATTACAAAAGCATCTACATTATTATTTTGAGAAAAAGAAATCCCAACATTGTTTTGTGCCTCAGAGACCAATCTATCTCTGATTTGAGTACTTGTTAATTTTTTACCTTCTGTCCCAGCTAAAGGTGAACTATTAACACTTATAGTAATAGACATCGTTGGAGGATCTATCGGAGTTGCAGGAAGTGGATCATTTACTTCAAGATCACAAATTGTATCTGCTACGTTAGCTTTTTCTAAACCTGCAATTATAACAATATCACCCGCTTCACCAACTTCGATGGGTACTTTTTTTGTTCCCTCGTACCTAAAAATTTTAGTTAATCTACCTTCATCAACTTTCTCACCTTTAAGATTTATTGCTTTAATAGGTTGATTAGCTTTTGCTGTACCTTGAGATATTTTTCCAACCAAACTTCTTCCTAAAAAACTATCTGCATACAATAAAGTAGATAGCATTGCGAAAGGCTTCGTTTTATCAAGCTCAGCAGGGTTTACATGCTCTATAATCAAATCTAATAGTGGGTGAAGATTTTCTCTTGGTCCATCAACTTCCTTGCTTGCCCATCCAGATCTTCCACTAGCGTATAAGACTGGGAAGTCCAACTGCTCTTCGTTTGCATCTAAACTTACAAATAAATCAAATGTTTCATCTAATACTTCGTTAGCTCTTTGATCCGCTTTATCTAATTTATTGATTATAACGATTGGCTTTAAACCTTGTTTAAGAGCTTTTGCTAAAACAAATTTTGTTTGAGGCATTACACCTTCAGCAGAATCAATAAGTAATAATGCTCCATCAGCCATACTTAATACACGCTCAACTTCTGCAGCAAAATCTCTGTGACCAGGTGTATCAATAATATTAATTCTTGTATCTTTCCAGTTGATTGAAGCTGGTTTAGCTAAAATAGTAATTCCTCTTTCTTTTTCTAGCTCACCAGAATCCATTAACCTTTCATCAACAACTTCATTTTCTCTAAATGAACCACTCTGTTTCATGAGGGTATCAATCATGGTAGTTTTACCATGGTCGACGTGTGCAATAATTGTGATGTTTCGAATATTGTTTTTCATAATTTGAGGCTCTTATACATCAATTGAGTTTTTTGAAAACTTAAAAAAAC
The DNA here is from genome assembly GCF_047720245.1 of Candidatus Pelagibacter sp. Uisw_137. Lineage (GTDB taxonomy): Bacteria > Pseudomonadota > Alphaproteobacteria > Pelagibacterales > Pelagibacteraceae > Pelagibacter. The sequence goes on along the minus strand of NZ_CP159811.1, from coordinate 1,168,078 downwards.
CTATTATTTCCTTATTAAAGCTATTTTAATAAAAAATTAGCTTCTTGTGATTATTAAAAAAACGTATAGTTATCGCTATACAAATTAGACGTATTAAAGGATTAAGAGCATATCTCCTTAAGTTTTAAAAAATCTAAATACCCAAATGGAAAACTTTAAATTACTAAAAATAGAAGATTCGTTAAAAAATTCATTGGAAAAAATGAAGTTTACGAAACCAACTCCAATTCAAGCTATGGCAATACCAGTTGCTTTAGAGGGAAAAGATATTTTAGGAACGGCCCAAACAGGAACTGGAAAAACACTAGCTTTTAGTATCCCTTTAATTAATAAATTAATATTAGATAAAAATGCTTTTGCGTTAGTTATGTGCCCAACTAGAGAGCTTGCAACCCAAGTAATGGCTGCAATTAAGAGTATTATTAGTGATAAAATTAATATTAAAACTGCCTTGCTTATTGGTGGAGAGGCAATGCAAAAACAACTTAGACAACTGGGAAACAGATCTAGAATAATTGTTGGAACACCAGGAAGAATTAATGATCACTTAAAAAGAAAAAGCTTAAATTTATCAGCTACTAAATATTTAGTGTTAGATGAAACTGATAGAATGTTGGACATGGGGTTTACTCCTCAAATAGAGTTAATTTTAAAATTTGTTCCAAAGGATCATCAAACCTTATTATTTTCAGCAACATTACCTCAGAATATTGTTAGAATTTCTGAAAGATATCTAAATAAGCCTCAAAGAATTTCAACAGGGTCAACATCAGTTCCTATTGCAAAAATTAAACAAGAAACCCTTCAAGTTTTTAAAGAAAATAAATACGATCAATTAGTAGATCAATTTATAGCAAGAAAAGGATCAATTTTAGTTTTTGTTAAAACTAAAAGAGGTGCTGATAAAATGGTTAAGCGTCTTAAAGAAGAAGGTCATTCAGCTGATGCTATTCATGGAGATCTTCGTCAAAGTAAAAGAGATCGTGTAATTACTTCATTTAGAAAAGGCCTTAAGAGAATATTAATTGCAACAGATGTTGCTGCAAGAGGTTTAGATATTCCATTAATCCAACACGTAATAAATTATGACCTTCCACAAGTGCCAGAAGATTATGTTCATAGAATTGGAAGAACTGCTAGAGCAGGAACAGAAGGTTCTGCTTTAACTTTTCTTACACCAGATGATAGGTCGATGTGGAACGAAATTAGTAAATTAATTGATCCGAATTTTAAACCTGCGCCACGTGGAGCAAGAAGAGATTCAAGAGGTGGTAAAAGAGGAAAAGCACCATACAATAAAAAAAGAAAATTCAGAGACGAAAAAAAATCTAGTTATGGAAGATCTAGTTCATCATCAAGAGATGGAGAGAAAAAAAGTTTTGGTTACAAGGGAAAATCTAGTTTTGGAGATAAATCAAAACCATCTAGTTATGGAAGATCTAGTTCATCATCAAGAGATGGAGAGAAAAAAAGTTTTGGTTACAAGGGAAAATCTAGTTTTGGAGATAAATCAAAACCATCTAGTTATGGAAGATCTAGTTCATCATCAAGAGATGGAGAGAAAAAAAGTTTTGGTTACAAGGGAAAATCTAGTTTTGGAGATAAATCAAAACCATCTAGTTATGGAAGATCTAGTTCATCATCAAGAGATGGAGAGAAAAAAAGTTTTGGTTACAAGGGAAAATCTAGTTTTACTAAAAAAGATGCCTCGAAACCAACAGGTTTCACAAATAATCCTAAATATTTTGGAAAAAAAACATCTGAAAGCTCATCAACGAGTGGAGAAAAAAAAAGCTCTAGTTTTGATGGAAAGAAGAAGTTTAAAAGTAGAAGTGACAGACCCAAAAGCTTTACCTTCAAAAAACACAGTCAAAAAAGAGCTAAAGTCTAAGACTTTTTAGATTTCTCTTTTTTATTTTTTCTTTTTTCTTTTAGGCTTAATTTTGGCTTTTTAGCAGTGCTTGAATCTTTAAATGATTTTCCGCTGTATCTTTTTGACATATTTTAACCTTATAACAGCTTAACAAAAAAAAAGGCCACCTAAAAAGATGGCCTTTGAATTCTTTTTAAAAAAAAGTGGAATTACATACCCATTCCACCCATTCCACCCATGCCGCCCATGCCACCAGGCATTCCACCAGGCATTCCACCAGCACCACCAGAATCTTTGTCATCTGGTTTGTCAGCAATCATGGCTTCAGTAGTTACAAGTAATCCAGCAATCGAGGCTGCATCTTGTAAAGCTGTTCTTACAACTTTAACAGGATCGATGATACCTTTTGCAAACATATCAACGTACTCTTCATTCTGAGCATCGTAACCTTGGTTCTTTTTATTTTGTTCAAGTAGTTTTCCAACTACAACTGAACCATCAACTCCAGCATTTAAAGTTATTTGTCTAATAGGAGCTTGTAAAGCTTTAGCCACTAACGTAACTCCAGCTTTTTGATCATCTCCTTTAACTTTAAGTGTAGATAGACTTTGTGAAGCGTATAAAAGAGCACAACCACCACCAACTACTATTCCTTCTTCAGCAGCAGCTCTAGTCGCGTTAAGAGCATCTTCAACTCTATCTTTTCTTTCTTTAACTTCTACTTCAGTTGCACCACCAACTTTGATTACAGCAACTCCACCAGCAAGTTTTGCTAGTCTTTCTTGAAGTTTTTCTCTGTCATAATCAGAAGTTGTTTCACCTACTTGTTGTTTGATTTGAGTACATCTAGCTTCAATTTCAGATTTCTTACCACCACCACTAATAATTGTACTATTATCTTTATCAACTTTAACTCTCTTACAAGATCCAAGATCTGTAAGTTTAACATTTTCAAGTTTAACTCCAATATCTTCAGAAATAACCTGACCACCAGTTAAAATTGCAATATCATCTAGCATTGATTTTCTTCTATCACCAAAACCAGGTGCTTTAACCGCAACAACTTTTAAACCACCTCTAAGTTTATTTACAACAAGAGTTGCAAGAGCTTCGCCTTCAACATCCTCAGAAATAATCATTAGTGGTCTACCAGCTTGTACAACAGCTTCTAAAAGTGGAACCATTGGTTGCAAGTTAGTTAATTTCTTTTCATGTAATAAGATGAAAGGGTTTTCTAACTCTGTAGTCATTTTATCAGCGTTAGTAATAAAGTATGGTGATAAATAACCTCTATCAAACTGCATACCTTCAACAACGTCTAACTCAGTTTCTACTCCCTTAGCTTCTTCAACAGTAATAACACCTTCATTACCAACTTTTTGCATAGCTTTTGCAATCATGTTGCCAATTTCTTTATCACCATTAGCTGAAATAGTTCCTACTTGAGCAATCTCATCAGTATCTTTTACTTTTTTTGCTGAAGCAATTAAGTTTGCTTTAACATGATCTACTGCTGCATCTATTCCTCTTTTAACATCCATAGGGTTCATGCCAGCTGTTACATATTTTACACCTTCTTTAACAATTGCTTGTGCTAAAATAGTTGCTGTAGTTGTTCCATCACCAGCTTCTTCATTTGTTTTGCTAGCAACTTCCTTAACCATTTGAGCACCCATGTTTTCAAATTTATCTTCAAGATCAATTTCCTTAGCAACAGTAACACCATCTTTAGTAATTCTTGGTGCACCATAAGATTTGTCGATAACAACATTTCTACCTTTTGGTCCAAGAGTAACTTTTACTGTGTTAGCAAGGATATCAACACCTCTTATCATCGCCGCTCTTGCTTCAGAGTCGAATTTTACAACTTTTGCCATTTTATTTTCTCCTTTAAATTAGATTATTTACCTGAAATACCCATAATGTCAGACTCTTTCATTATACTGTATTCTTTGCTGTCTATTTTGATTTCAGTTCCTGACCATTTGCCAAAAAGAACTTTATCTCCAACTTTCACATCCATTGGAATTAGTTTTCCATCTTCAGTTTTTGCACCACCACCAACAGCAATAACTTTACCTTCTTGAGGTTTTTCTTGAGCTGTATCAGGGATAATTATTCCTCCAGCAGTTTTTTCACTACTGTTTAAAACTTCTATTAAAACTCTATCGTGTAACGGTTTAAATTTCATAAATTCTCCTTTTATTATGCGACTCATATAGCTATTAGGGCAACTATTTCAAGAGATGTTAAAAAAAATATGTGGGGCAAAAAACCAGAGAAATTGTGTATTTTATAAGTTATACCTCCCATAATGACTAAGAATTTAGATAACCATGGATTAAGATCAATTGTAGAGAATTATGATATTTTTTATATCGATTTATGGGGCGTTGTTCATAATGGGATAACTCTTCATAAAAACGCAATTGAAGCCTTAGGGGAAATTACCACAGCAAACAAAGACTATGTTCTCTTAACCAACGCCCCAAGACCCAATAAAACAGTAAATAATTTTTTAGAAAAAATGGGGATGAGTAAAGAAATTAGAGAAAAAGTTTATTCTTCAGGTGAGGCAGCACTGAATTATTTAAGAAAAAACTCACTAGAAGAAAAATTTTATCACGTAGGTCCACCAAGAGATTTTGATTTATTTTTAGATTTTAAAAAAAATAAAACTATTGATATTAAAGAAAGCTCATATTTACTTTGTACTGGTTTATTTGAAGAACAAAGTGTGGATCTAAATTATTACAAAGAATTATTCAAAGATCACGTTAATAAGAAAATGATATGTACTAACCCGGATTTAATTGTGGATAGAGGCGAAAAAAGAGAATTATGTGCAGGGTCTGTAGCACTTGTTTTTGAAAAAATGGGAGGAGAAGTTATTTATTTTGGAAAACCATTTCCCGAAGTTTATAATCAGGCAATTAACAACAAGGGAAAAAGAGTTTTGTCTATTGGTGATAATTTAAATACAGATATTAAAGGAGCGAATCTTTTAAATTATAATTCTTTAATTATATCAAATGGTATTCATAAAGATGAAATTAAAAAAGAAGGTATAGATATAGTTTCAAAGAAATATGAAGTTGTTGTAAACTTTATTCAAACAGAATTAAAGTGGTAAAATATGAAGCTGTATAAAAACTTTAATATTTCGAATAATCATAAAAAATCAATTATCCTAATTGGAAATTTTGATGGTGTTCATTTGGGTCATCAAAAATTATTTAAATTAGCAAATACTTACAAAAAAAAATTTAATCTAAAAATTGGTGTTTTAACATTTGAGCCAATGCCTAAAATGTTTTTTAATAAAAACTTTAAAAACTTTAGAATTTTAAATATAAATCAAAAAAAAATAATATTAGATCATTTAGGGGTTGATTTTATAATTACTAAAAAATTTGATAAAAATTTTTCTGCAATTAAGTCTGATTTTTTTATTAAAGAAATTTTATCAAAAAAATTAGAAGCTCAATACATATTTGTTAGTAATAACTTTAGATTTGGCAATAAAAGAGAGGGAGATGTTAGACAATTAATAAAAAATGAAAAAAAATATCATTACAAAATAGTAAAACCACAACCACTAATCTTAAATAAAAAAGTTATCTCCTCAACATATATCCGCTCTCTTCTGGAAAAAGGACAATTAAAAAAAACTAATAAGTTATTAAGTCGAAATTGGTCAATTGAAGGAATTGTTCAAAAGGGAAGGCAACAAGGAAAAAAAATTGGTTTTCCAACCTGCAATATTGATATTAAAGATTACGTGATCGCAATACCTGGAGTGTATGCAGTTAAAGTAAAACAAAAAAACTCCAATAAATCACTAAAAGCGATTGCTAACCTTGGTTATAGACCAACTTTCAATCAAAAAAAAATTTTATTAGAAGTACATATTTTTAATTTTTCTGGAAATCTTTATAATAAGTATTTATCAGTAGAGTTCACAAAATTTATAAGAAAAGAGAAAAAATTCAAAAACGTTGATCAATTAAAAAAACAAATTCAAAGTGACTTAAAAGTTGCTAAAAAAGATTAATATGAGCAAAGAAAATATAAATTTACCTAAAACAGCTTTCTCCATGAAGGCAAATTTACAGAATAAGGAACCTGAAATTTTAGAATATTGGAAAAAAATTGATCTTTATAAGGAGTTGAGAAAATCCAATAAGGGTAAAGAGAAGTTTATACTTCATGATGGTCCACCATATGCAAATGGTAACATTCATATGGGTACGGCTTTAAATAAGATTTTAAAAGATATCATTGTTAAATTTCATCAAATGGATGGTAAAGATTCTGTATATGTTCCAGGATGGGATTGTCATGGTTTACCTATTGAGTGGAAAATTGAAGAGCAATATAAAAAAAATAAAAAAAATAAAAATGAAGTTCCAATAACGGAATTTAGAAAAGAGTGTAGAGAGTTTGCTGAAAAATGGATTGAAGTTCATAAAACACAATTTAAAAGATTAGGTGTTGTTGGAGATTGGGATAATCATTATGCAACAATGAGCTTTGAAGCAGAAGCTCAAATTGTAAGAGAGTTGGGAAAATTTTTAAAAGAGGGAAGTCTTTATAGAGGATTTAAACCTGTTCTTTGGTCAACTGTAGAAAAAACTGCTTTAGCAGATGCTGAAGTTGAGTATCAAGATCATAAATCAGATACAATTTACACGGCCTTCCCAGTTAAAAAAACAAATATAAAAGAATTAGAAAATACAGAAGTTATTATATGGACAACCACTCCATGGACTATACCTGCAAATAAAGCATTAGCTTATAATGAAGCATTAGATTATTTAATAATTGAATTAAGTGATGAAGGAAATTTTAAGAATAAAAAAATAGTTGTTGCAGAAGCCTTACTAGAGCCTGTTATCAAAGATTGTGAAATCAAAAATTACAAAGAAATAAAAAAATTTAAGGGTAAAGATTTTAAAGATACAATTTGTAGTCACCCTTTTTTAGAGCTTGGTTATGATTATGATATCCCAATGCTTGAAGCAAGATTTGTTACAACAGAACAAGGAACAGGTATTGTTCATTGCGCACCCAGTCATGGTCCTGATGATTTTAATCTTTGTTTAAAGCACGGGATAAAAGCCATAGAGACTGTAGATGGTGATGGTAAATACACTAAAAACCTTCCTTTATTTGAGGGAACTCATATTTTTAAAGCTAACCCAATTGTTATTGAAAAATTAAAAGAACAAAAAAAGTTATTATCTAATGGGGAACTAGTTCATTCATATCCACATTCATGGAGATCAAAAGCACCCCTTGTTCATAGAGCAACTCCACAATGGTTTATTTCAATGGAAAGTCATGGTTTGAGAAAAAAAGCGTTAAAAGCTCTTGATGATACTAAATTTTATCCAGACAAAGGTAGAGAAAGAATAAAAGCAATGATTGAAACAAGACCAGATTGGTGTGTTTCAAGACAAAGAGTTTGGGGAGTTCCACTTCCAATATTTGTTCATAAAACTACTAAAGAAATTTTAGTAGATGATAATGTAAATGAGAATATTGCGAGTATTTATGAAAAAGAAGGTTCTGATTGTTGGTTTTCTGACAATCCCCAAAGATTTTTAGGGGACAAATATAAAGCAGAAGATTACGAAAAAATTAGTGATATTGTTGAAGTTTGGTTTGATAGCGGTTGCACTCATGCATTCGTTTTGGAAAAAAGAGAAGATCTTCAATGGCCAGCATCAATGTATCTAGAAGGTTCTGACCAGCATAGAGGTTGGTTTCATTCGTCACTGTTAGAATCTTGTGGAACGAGAGGTAGAGCGCCTTATGAATCAATATTATCACATGGATTTGTTGTGGATGGCAAAGGTCTCAAAATGTCAAAATCTGTAGGAAACGTAATTGCACCTGAGGATATTTTAAAAAAATATGGTGCAGATATTTTAAGAATATGGGTTGCGTCATCTAATTATGCTGAAGATTTAAGAATTGACTATTCTATTTTAGAACAACATTCAGATTCATACAGAAAAATTAGAAATACATTTAGATATTTGCTAGGTAACTTAAATGATGATTTCCAAAAAATTGACATGGAAAGTCTAGACATCAAGCAATTACCAGAATTAGAGAGATATATGCTTCACAGAGTGTATGAGCTAAATAAAAATTTCAAAAACTATTTTAAATCATATGATTTTCATAATCTTTATAAAGAATTATTAAACTTTTGCACTGTAGATTTATCGGCATTTTATTTTGATATAAGAAAAGATGCTTTGTACTGTGATAGTAAAGATTCAGCGAGAAGAAAAAGTTGTATTGTTATTTTAAATATAATTCTTGAATCTCTTATTAAATGGTTTGCACCAATATTGTCATTTACAACAGAAGAAATTTTTACGTTAATAAGCAAAGATAAAAAAAGTATTCATTTAGAAAAATTTATGGAATTTCCAAAATCATTTGAAAATGTGAAATTAAATAAAAAATGGATAGAGTTAAAAAAGATAAGAGATATTTGTAATATTAGCATTGAAGCAAAAAGAGCAAGTAAGGAAATAGGTTCAAGTTTGGAGGCAAATATATCAATTAATTTAGATGAAAAAATGATTAATAATTTCGAAAGTATAGATTTTTCAGAATTATGCATCACATCAAGTGCTATAGTTAAAAAAACTTTATCAAATGAGATAACTGTAATTACAAATAAAGCAGAAGGTGAAAAATGCTCTGTGTGCTGGAAAATAAATAAAAATGGTTGTGAAAGACATCCAAATTAAAAAACTTGGATATTTAAAGTGAATTTAAAAAAAATATTTTTCAACTCTGCACTTATCTTGGCTATTTTTTTTGTCGATAGAATTTCTAAAATTTACATTATTAAAATTAGTGTATTGGAAAATAAAGTTGACATATATTTAACAGAATATTTAAATTTTTATCTTATTTGGAATAAGGGTATAGCATTTGGGCTGTTCTCATTTAATGAAAGTTTCATTTATAACTCGATTACAGGAATTATAATAATAATAAGCATTATAATTTTGATAATGACTTACAAGAATAATGGCTTTAAAAAAATTTCGTTGATATTTGTTTTGGGCGGAGCTCTAGGTAATCTTTTTGATAGAATATATTACTCTGCCGTGCCAGATTTTATTGATCTTCACTTTAACGATTTTCATTGGTTTGTATTTAATGTTGCGGATATATTTATAACATTGGGTATTATATGCCTTATTTTTGATGAAATATTTGTTAATAATAAAAAAAATGAAAAATTTATTTAAAAATACACTTTTTATACTTCTAATTTTGGGCGCTTTAAGCGCCTGTCAAAGTGTTAAAGATGGTTTGACAGGAAAAAAACAAACCAATTCAGACGAATTTCTTGTTAAGAAAAAAAATCCATTATCACTACCACCAGATTTTGAAAATTTGCCAGAACCAACAACTTCAAATAAAAATGATGATAAAAATGATACTGAGATTAGTTTAAAAGAAATTTTAAACAAGAATGCTAATACTAAAAGTACAGTTTCTGTAAGTGAGACATCAATTGGTTCATTGGAAAAAAATATATTAGAAAAAATTAAAAGTAATTAATGCTTACAAAAAATATTAGCTTTAAGAACTTTAAAGTAAAAGGATACAGTAAAAAAGTTAAAAAAATTCTAGATGATATTCTTGTTAAGAAAAATTCAGTATTAGACTCTTTAAGCTCAAATTACAAAAATAGTTACAATAAAAAAACTATTCTTAAATTTAAAAAATATAATAAAATTAATGTAGTTGGTATGGGGGGGTCAATTTTAGGAACGGAGTTGATTTATTTTTTTTTAAAAAGTAAAATTAAAAAAAATTTTTTCTTTTATAATAATCTTCAGTCAAAGATTGACCCAAGTCATAAAAGAAATAAGCATCTAAATATAATAGTTTCAAAATCAGGTAACACGCTTGAAACAATTTCAAATTCAAATATCATTATTAAAAATCAAGATAAAAATATTTTTATTACTGAGAATAAAAATAGCTATCTTTATTTATTGGCTCAAAAACTAAAATCAGAAATTGTGCATCATAATAATTTTATTGGAGGCAGATATTCAGTTCTCTCCGAGGTAGGCATGTTGCCTGCTGAGCTTATGGGCTTAAGTAGTAATAAATTTAGACAACTAAACAATTTGATTAAAAATAAAAAATTTATTAATGAATTAATTATAAATGTAAATAATACGTTACATTTTTTGAAGAAAAAAAAATTTAATTCAGTCATTCTTAATTATGATGTGGGTTCAGAAAGTCTATTTAAGTGGTATCAACAACTAATGGCCGAAAGCCTAGGTAAAAAAGGAAATGGAATTTTGCCCATAATATCTTCAATGCCAAAAGATAATCATAGTGTTATGCAGCTCTATTTAGATGGTCCAAAAAATAATTTTTTTACTTTTTTCCATGTTAGGGATAAGAATTCAATTAAAGTTATTAACAATAAGCTTCTTACCTCGCACAGCTATTTAAAAAATAAAAATTTAGGTGAAATAGTTATGTCTCAAAAATTAGCAACTGAAAAAGTTTTTTTAAATAAAAAAATTCCTTTCAGGAGCTTTGAGGTAATTAATCGAGATGAAAATACTATAGGTGAACTATTTTGTTTTTTTATTTTAGAAACTATTTTAATAGGAAGGGCTTTAGAAATTAATCCTTATGACCAACCAGCTGTTGAACTAATTAAAAAAGAAACAAAAAAAATACTAATTTAGACGCAAATTCCAAACAATACTCTTGATATCCCATAGGTTTTTTCTTCAATAATCTGAAATTCTTTTGGAAATTTTTCTTCTTCTTTTTTGTGTCTATGAATAATTATTATTCCATTCTCTTTAATTATTTTTGCTTCAATTATATCAATTATTAATTTATTTAAGCCTTTCTCTTTATAGGGAGGATCCATGAAAATAACATCAAACTTACCATCAAAATTTTTAAAGTTTAATTGGTTCAATATATTTTTCTCAACTATTAATGTGTTATCTTGATAGCCAAGATTTAAAATATTTTTTTTTAAAATTGGTAAAACGTTATTATAATTTTCAACAAAAGTTACATTTTTAGAACCCCTAGAGAGACATTCAAGCCCAAAAGATCCAACTCCAGAAAATAAATCTAAAACATTTGAGTTTTCCAACTCAAGATTAAGTTTATTAGAATGAATAATTATATTGAATATAGACTCTTTTGTTAAATCTTTAAGTGGTCTTGTATTAATATCTTTAGGATCAAAAATTTTTTTACCTTTAGATTTTCCAGATATTATTCTCATTCATTTATTACTTTGTAAGCAATATCTTTTCTGTAAAAACCACCATTCCAATTTAATGATTTAATTGAATCTATTATTTGTGTTCTAGATAAAGAAAAATTTTCTGACAAGCAGACAAAATTTAAGACTCTTCCTCCAATGGCATAAATTTTTTCATTAATGAGCTCTGTTCCTGCATGATAACAATATTCATTAGTACCTAATTTTATTTTACTCAGATTCTCTATTAATACATTTTTATTAAACTGGTCTGGATAGCCATTCGAACATATTACTATGCATAAACTTTTTTTATTGTGCCATATAATTTCAGTTTCATTTAGTTTTTCATTGCAGCAGGATAAAAAAATTTCTAATAAGTCAGATTTTAATTTAGGTAAAATAGTCTGACACTCTGGATCTCCCATTCGTACATTATATTCGATTAAATAAGGCTCACCTTCTACGATCATGAGACCAGCATACAAAAAACCTTTATAATTTGTTCCAATTTCTTTTAAACCTTGAATCGTTGGCTCAATAATTTTTGATAAAATTTTTTTGTCCAATTCTTTATTAATTAATCGTGAAGGAGAGTAGGCACCCATACCCCCTGTATTTTTGCCCAAATCTCCCTCTGAAACTCTTTTATGGTCTTGGGCAGTACCGAATTTTTTTACTGTTTTGCCATCACTAATTACAAAATAACTCATTTCCTCACCCTTTAAGAACTCTTCAATGAGCAAATTATTAGCAATACCAAACTTTCCTTCAAATATTTCATTTATTGCAATTTTAGCTTCTTCTGGTTTATCACAGATATAAACACCCTTCCCAGAAGCTAATCCATCAGCTTTTATAACAATGGGATATTTGGTTTCTTTTAAAAATTGTTCGGCATCATCGATATTTTGAAAAATTCCAAAGTTAGCTGTTGGAATATTATATTTTTTACATAAGTTTTTTGTAAAGATTTTTGAACCTTCTAATTGTGAAGCAACTTTGTTAGGACCAAAAACTTTAATATTTTGCTCTTCTAAAAAATCTACAATCCCGTCTACGAGTGGTTTTTCAGGGCCAATAATCATTAAATCAATCTTATTTAATTTTATGAAATTTTTTAATTCATCAAAATTATTCAAATTTATTGAAATATTTTGAGCAATTTTAGCTGTTCCAGCATTTCCTGGAAAACAATATAATTGTTTTACCTTTTTTATAGAGCTAAGTTTATGACAGATGGCATGTTCGCGACCACCACTTCCTATTATCCCAACTTTCATGTAGTAATATATAAACTAAAAATGAATAAAAAATTAGCTAAAATAAAATATTTACCAAATAATTTTGAAGTTATTGAAGAGGGTGATTATGTAATTTGTGCGGTATCAGGTAAGAAGATTAACCTAAATACACTCAATTATTGGAATGTTGATTTGCAAGAACCTTATTATTCATACATGGAGGCGGCAGAAAAAAGAGAAATTAAGTAACTCTCAGGTATTTTTATTTCCAACGATTATGTGACCAAATCCATTGTTCAGGATTTTTTAAAATCATCTTTTCTAGTAAATTATTTAAGTTTCCAGTAATTGATTCAATGGTTTCGTTGTCTGAAAACTTTATGGGTTCATGTATAATAATTTGGAAATTTGTATCATGTATTCTCTCAATATAGATAGGAACTATCTTGCATTTAAATTTTTTAATAAATTGAGCGGGAATAGTTGTTGTAAAACATTCATCATTAAAAAATTTAGATCTAATGCCTTGTGAAACTCTTTGGTCAATCATTAATGCTATAGAGGTTTTTTTTTTAAAAAAGGCAAGTAATTTTTTAGTACCCGAAATTCCTTTTTTGATTTGATTTTTACAAATATATTTTTTTCTAACTCTTTCCATTATAAAATTTAAAAATTTATTGTTAAGGGGCCTATAAATTGCAGCCAAATTAATGCCTGATTTTTCAATATGTAGGGCCATCAATTCGAAGTTATTAAAATGTCCTGAAACAAATATTACAGGTTCGTTGTCTTTTTTAATTTTTTCTAGGATATCTTGACCATTAACTTTTATTTTATTATTGAATTTAGGTCCCCTAAAGTCTTTTATAAAAACGTATTCTGCAAGTATTCTTCCATAATTTCCCCACATCTTATTTGAAATTGTGTCAATTTCATTTTGATTTAAATATGGAAGGGCCTTTAGTATATTTGATTTTATTAGGTTTTTAGATCTAAAAATAGGACCAAAGAGTGATGTAATTTTATTAGAAATAAACGAAGCAATTTTTAGTCCTAAAATTTTAAAAACAAGAAGAAGGGTTATTATAACTAAAAATTGAATAAAATATTTTATTAATTTCATATATGCATTTTTAAATAATCTATTAGTTTATCTTCATTCTTAATATCAAGCTCTACCTTTAAATATTTAATATCATTATTTTTACTAGATTTGATCTTAATATAATCCTTTTCTGTAGTTAATATTTTTGAATTAAGTCTTCTTGCTTGGGATCTTATGTAGTCAATATCTTTTTGAGTGTATTGATGGTGATCAGGGTAAATTATTTCTTTTTCTATTTTTATGTTATTATTAATCAATGTTTGTTTAAAACTCTCTGGGTTACCAATCCCAGAAAAAACTATATATTCCTCATCAATATCAAGTTCTTTAATATTGATAGCTTTATAATTAGACTCAAATATTTGAATATGGGTATTATATTTTTTTAGTAATGATTTTAACCTGATGTTATCTTCTTCATTTCCGTTAATAAAAGCTACATCATACTTAGAGATGCTACTTATTTTTTCTCTTAAAGGCCCTGCAGGGATTAAGAAACCATTGCCAATCCTCTTTATACTGTTGAAGCAAACAATTTTTAGATCATAATTTATTGATCTATCTTGTAGCCCATCATCAAAGAGTGCAACATCTATGTTGTCTTGGATTGCTTTGGCAAGTGCTTGGATTCTGCTTTTTTCACAATATAGTTTAGTTTTTTCAGAGAGCATTTCCTGTTCATCATAATGGTTTTTGTAAAATTTTTTTATAGTACCCGTTTTAATATTTAACTTATTCAAAATTTGATAAATTTTTATTGTTAAAGGTGTTTTTGCTGTCCCACCAATATATATATTTCCTATACAAATTTTTTTAGGTTTAATTTTTTTTGTATGCTTTTTTAAACTTAAAAAAAGATTATTTATAATTATAGGAAGCGTTAATGGTAATAGGAAGTATGACAATAAATTTGGACGTTGATAATCCCAAAATTTTGGTTTTTTTAATTTCATTATTTGTTCATATAAAAATTTATCTCATTTAAGGTGGAGTTCAAAATTTTAGACCCAAGAGCTTTAATTTTTAATTTTAAATTTTTAGAATTTTTATTGCTATTTAATATCTGATCTACTTTGCGGGTTAATTGATTAGATGTAGTAATTTTATATGATACTTTATGAGCTTGTAAGAGATTATAAATTTCTTTAAAATTCCAGGTATTTGGACCATGTAATATTTGGCAGCCAAATTTAGCAGCTTCTAAAGGGTTTTGCCCTCCATGTTTAATAATCGAACCACCCAAGAAAACAGTTTTACAAGTTTTAAAAAAAGATTGGGTCTGTCCGAAAGAATTTACTAAGTATATATCAGTTTCTCCATCAATTTTTTTTTTAGAGTCGTGTAAGTGAATTTTTAAATCCATTTCTTTTATTTCTCTTGTGATTTTTTTTATTCTGTGAGTATGCCTCGGTATTATAACTGTTAATAAGTTTTTATATTTAATTTTAAGTTTTTTATGAATGTTTGCACATATTTTTTCTTCAAGTTCATGTGTACTTGATGCACACCATATTTTTTTTGTTAAGAAGAATTTTTTTATACTATTACTTAATTCACCAGTAGCTTTTTCGCTTTGAGTAAATTTTAAATTACCAATATAGGAAATTTTTTTTGCTCCAAGTAATTTAAGATAATTTTTAGATTCTAAGTTCGATGATAAACATATATCAAAATTTTGAAATATTTTTTTAGACGAAGCAGAGAAAAATTTCCATTTTTTAAAAGATTTTTTTGTTATTCTTGCATTAATTAATATTAAAGATATAGATTTTTTTTTTATATTTGTAATCATGTTTGGCCATATTTCGGAATCTATAAAAATTGCAATGGATGGATCCCAATATTTTAAAAATTTATTTGTATTGTAATTTGTATCTATTGGAAAAAATTGATGGACAGTTTTTTTTAATCTTAATTTTGATAAAATTTTAGAAGAACTTAGGGTATTTGAAGTTATTAAAATTTGTTTGATTTCTTTATTTTTTTCTAGCTTTTCTATTAATGGAATTACACTTAGTATTTCTCCAACACTTGCACCATGAAACCATATTAATTTTCCCTTTAGCTTCTTTTTAGAAAAAAAACCAAGTTTTTCTTTAAATCTTAGTGGATCCTCTTTTTTCTGCAATAATCTTATTAAAACAATTATAGGTGATAAAAGTAAAATTAAATTTATTAGTATTCTATAAAAAAGAAACATTAAACTTTCTTAATTTGTTTTTCATAGAAGTTCTTGTAAACTTTTGAATTAGCTAATAATTGGTCGTGCGTTCCTTCATCAACAACTGTGCCAGCATCTATTACATAAATTTTATCTGAGTTTAAAATTGTTGATAATCTATGAGCTATCACAATTGTTGTTCTATCTTTGGTTAAAAAATTTATAGCATCTTGAATTTTATTTTCAGTTTCTGCATCTAGTGATGATGTTGCCTCATCTAAGAGAATTATTTGACTCTTCTTTAGCATTGCTCTCGCTATAGAAAGTCTTTGTTTTTCTCCACCAGACAATCTTGTTCCATTTTCACCAATAATAGTTTCATACTTATTTGGAAGTTTTTCTATAAATTCACTGGCAAAAGAATATTTTGCCGCTTCTTCAATTTCTTTTTGACTTGCATCTAGGTTTGCATATGCAATATTATTTCTAATCGTATCATCAAATAAAGTAGTGTCTTGACTAACGAGTGAGATATTTTTTCTCAGAGAGCTTATTGTACAATTATAGATTGACTGATTATCTATCTCTATATCTCCTGAAATTGCATCATAAAATCTTGGGATTAAATTCAAAATTGTTGATTTCCCAGCGCCGCTATGACCTACAATTGAAGTCATTTTTCCACCTAACATTTTTATATTAACTGAATTTAAAGTGTTATTTTTTCTTTCCTTTTCATACTTAAAAGAAACATTTTTAAACTCAACATCACCAGCATTAACTTTTATTTCAGCACTATTTTTATTATCTTGAAGTTCTGACTTTTCATCGATAACTGGCAAAATTCTTGTTGCAGCAGATAAGCCTTGGCTAATAGTTATGTTTAAAGTCGCAAGTGACCTCACTGGTTGATATGCAAGCATCATGGCTGCAAGAAAAGAGAAAAAATTATTTATATCAATCTCATTTTTTAAAACCAGTTTTCCAGAGTAAAAAATTAAAACTGCTATCATAATACCTGTTAAAGTTTCCATTATCGGTGAAGACCTAACGTAGACAGTTGCTATTTTTACAGTTTTTTCCTTTACATCGTTTATAAATTTCTCTGCTCTTTTATTTTCATATTTTTCTTGTTGAAAAATTTTAATAAGTTTATGATTTTTAAATAGTTCAATTAAATATGTGTTAAGAATTCCAGCTTTAAGCATTTGCTCTGTAGCTACTTTGCTTATTCTTTTGCCCAAAGTTCTTGCTGCAAAAGTAGCCAAAGGTATCATTATGATTGCTATCAAAGCAAGTTTCCAATTTTGAAAAAACATTACAGTAAGTAAACCAATTAAAGTTAAACTATCTTTAAATATATTTAAAACTGCAGTACTAATTAGGTTGGTAATATGACTTACGTCATTAGTTATATTGGATATAAATTTTCCAGTATGTTTTCCATCAATTAGTCTTGTATCTGCTGCAATTAGGTTATTTAACATGTCGCACTGAAGATCTTTTCTTACCTCTTCCGAAACACCTATCATAAGAACTTTTGCAAGATATAGTGAAAAGCCTTTTACTGCAAAAGCAATAATAATAAAAATTGGAATAATAATTATTAGTGCTTGGTCTTTTTCAATAAATATTTTTTCAATTGCTGGATCTAAAAGATAAGCTATCCCCGAAGTACTTCCAGCAACTAGTAGTGCAAAAAATACTGATAATAGTATTTTTTTTATGTGTTTTTTTGTGTAATCGAAAAAAAGTCTTTTTATAATGTCTATTTTATTCATTTAAAATTTTCCAATTAAAATATTACATAAAACAATTGCACCAAAAAAATTATTACTTTTAAAAATTCTTAGACAATTTTTAGGATCTTTGAAATTAAAATTATGGATTTGATAAAAAAATAAATGAGTAGTTGGAATGAGAATAAAAAAATAAAACATTGTATTAAGCTTCATATAAATACCTACTAGTATTAAAGAAATTATAAAGATTAAATAGCATGTTGTTAAAAAAAATTTTGGTTTTTTTTTAAATTTTATTGAAGTAGATTTTACTCCTATAATTTCATCATCTTTAATATCTTGAAACCCGTATATTGTGTCGTATCCGAGTGTCCAAAATATGGCTCCTAAGTAAAAAATAATAGCAATAGTATTTATTTCACCCTGTATTGCTGTCCACCCTAAAACTAAACCATAATTAAATGTTATTCCTAAAAATAATTGAGGCCAATAAGTAAATCTTTTCATTAAAGGATAAGTGAAGGCTAGAGGCATAGATCCTAGAGCAAGTAAGATTGTTAAATTGTTAAAGTTAATTAAAACCAAAAATGCAAGTAAACATAAAATCAAAGTATAAAATATTCCTAATTTTACTGGAACTTGATTAGACGCAATAGGTCTATTTTTTGTTCTTGAAACTTTTTTATCAAATTCTTTGTCAGAAATATCATTTACAATACATCCTGCGGAACGCATTAGAACCGATCCTAAAAAAAACAATGATAAATAAAAAAAATAATCATTTAAGTTTTTTGAAAAATCATAAGCAAGAGTTAGTCCCCATGCACAAGGCCAAAATAATAGCATATAGCCAATGGGTCTTTTCAATCTTGTTAGTTCGATAAAAAGATTTAATTGTTTCATAATAATTTACTTGTAAATAACAAAGGCTAGTTTCATAATCAAATTGATTCGTATGAATATAGATTACACAGTTACAGCATTGATGTTTCCAGCAATACCTTTGCTTATGAACATCTATAGTAATAGATTTCACTCATTAAGTAAGCTTATTAGACAGCTTCATGATGAACATGTGTATGAAAATCATATTCCTCCTGAGTGGAAAAAACAGTTTATAAATTTAAGTGGAAGAATAGTATTATTGAAGTGGACTATTATGTTTGCAGCTTTTGGCCTTTTATTTAATTTGCTAACTGTATTTGCTCTCTACCTAAATGAAATTTTTGTAGCAAGGATAATTTTTGGATCTTGTTGTTTATCAATGATGGTTTCAATTTTAGTTTTCTTAAGAGAAATTCATATATCAACAAATGCATTAAAATTGCATATGTCTGATATGGATGTTGACTTAGATTAATTAGGAATAATAACTGCAGGGCCAGTTAATAGTCTTGCTTCTAATTCTTCGTGAGCTTTTTTAGCATCATTAAGTGAGTATCTTTTTGAAATTTCAACTTTAAATTTTCCAGATAAGATTGCATCAAAAACTTTTTTAGAAGACTTAACTAATTCTTCTCTTGTCATGGTGTAATGTGCAATTGAAGGACGAGTAAAAAATAATCCTTTTGCATTAATATGTTTTTTAACATCTATTGTATCAACGTAACCTGATGCGTTACCAAAAGCGACCATCATACCTCTAACCTTTAAGGTCTCAATTGAACCATCAAATGTTTTAATACCAACACCATCATAAACTACATCAATTCCATTTTTGCCTACAATTTTTTCCACCTCTTCAACAAAGTTTGTATCTGTATAATTTATTACATGATGACAACCATTTTTTTTAGCAATAGCCTCTTTTTCTTTAGAGCCAACCGTTCCAATAACTTCTGCTCCTAATGCATTAGCCCACTGACATAATATTTGACCCACACCACCAGCTGCTGCGTGGTATAAAACTTTATCACCTTTTTTAATTGGGTAAGCTCTGTGTAATAAATATTCTGAAGTAATCCCTTTAAGCATAATACAAGATGCAATTTCATCAGAGATACCCTCTGGAACTAAAACTAATTTTTCTTGAGGAAACAATTGTTTTTCAGAGTAACTTCCAATTGGCATTGAAGAGTGAGCCACTCTATCTCCAACTTTAAATAGATCAACTTCAGAACCAACTTCTTCAATTATTCCACATGCCTCTAGGCCAATTCCGCTTGGAAGAGGAATAGGGTACAAGCCTGTTCGGTGATAAACATCAATATAGTTAAGACCAATTGATAAATTTTTGATCAAAACTTCTTTTGGACCTGGTTTACCGATTTCAATATCCTTAACCTCTAATACTTCAGGGCCACCAAATTTTTCTATTTTAATAGTTTTCATTATTTTACAAATGTATCATTATGATAATCTTGAACTGCTTGCAAGATCTCTGCTTTAGTATTCATTACAAATGGACCCCCTCTAGCAATAGGCTCACCAATTGGCTTTCCAGATATCAATAAAAACTTAGCTTTAGTTAAGCTAGAGACTTTTAATTTTTTACCTCTAGTTAGAATAATTAAAGTAGAATCTTTAACAGTATCGTGATCTTGATTGCCAACTTTAATTTCACCTTCAACTAAATATATTAAAGAATTGTGAGTTGAAGGAAGATCGAAATTAAATTCTTTTCCTTTTTCAAGCTCTACATCAAAATAAACAGGTTCAACATTATGACCTTTAACAGGTCCTTCTGCATCTTCAAATTTTCCAGCAATCACTTTAACAGTTTTACCATCGTCTTTATGAGTGCTCATTTTATCTGCATCAATATAAATATATTCAGGCTTAGTCATTTTCAATTTAGCAGGCATGTTTACCCATAATTGAAATCCATGAAGCTTACCTTCTTTCATTGTAGGCATTTCTGAATGAATGATACCACTCCCAGTTTTCATCCACTGAACATCACCAGCAGTCATTATTCCTTCACCACCTGTACTGTCTTTATGTTCAAAGTCACCAGCAAGCATATATGTTACTGTTTCAATTCCTCTATGAGGATGAGGAGGGAAACCACCAATATAATCATCTTTATTTTCAGAACCAAATTCATCTAACATTAAAAAAGGATCGTGGTAATCAATAAGATGAGTTCCAATACTTCTTTTTAATTTAACACCAGCACCATCTGATGCTGCAACTGGTTCTATTATTTTTTCTACTTCGATTTGACTCATATTTATGTTCGATTACCTTTAATTAAAAAATAAACTCCACCAATTAAAAGAAATATTTGTTCACTAGTAAATAGTTTTGTTGTGAAGAACCAGTCTCTGTGAGCAAAGATCAGTATAGTTATCATTAAGATAGTTATGTTTAGTCCCGAT
The DNA here is from genome assembly GCF_047720245.1 of Candidatus Pelagibacter sp. Uisw_137. Lineage (GTDB taxonomy): Bacteria > Pseudomonadota > Alphaproteobacteria > Pelagibacterales > Pelagibacteraceae > Pelagibacter. The sequence continues at coordinate 1,147,338 of NZ_CP159811.1, read as the reverse complement.
AGTCTTGTGAGTATATTTCCAAAAGGATTTTTAATAAAACCACTTATTATTAATACCATACCAGTCAACAACTCAGATATAGCAACAGTTGATGCTAGTGCAGGTGATAAGTTAAAATAATCAATTAATCCTTGGGGAGGTAAAGGAAATTTACCTAAGCCATGAATTATAAAAGCTATCCCTATTCCAAATCTAAAAAATAAAGAGGCTAATCCATCTATGTTAGAAAAAAAATTATTAACTTTATTATTTAAATTTTGCATTTTATCCTTTATTTTTTATTATGTGATCCATCACAAAATGGTTGATTGTTAGTTTGTTTACAAGCACAAAAAAACATTTTTTTAGTTTCTTCGGCCTTGTATGCCAGAGGTGTAAAATCTGTACCTTTATGTGATCCATCACAAAAAGGCTGCTTTGCACTTTTTCCACATGAACACCAATAATAAGATTTATCTTTTTCAACTTCAACAGCGATTGCCCTTTCGCCTGCTCTTTCTCCATTATTCATATTTACCCTTTCAATTTGTTTGACTTGTACATAGTGCCTTGTTATGAATAATGCAATAACGCAAAATAATCATACTAGTATATAAAAACATACCATGAAAAACTTAATAGATTGTCCAGCAGAAAGAGCGGTTTACTTTCTTGGAGGTAAATGGAAAATTAGAATTTTATTTAGTTTGTTGCAAAGTAAAAAAATTAGATTCGGTGAGCTTAAAAAAAGATTGAAAACCATTACACAACAAATGTTATCCAAGCAGCTAAAGGAATTAGAAGGAGATGGAATAGTTAATAGAAAGGTTATTCAAATAATGCCTCCAAAAGTTGAGTATTCACTAACTGAATTTGGCTTTTCGGTTATGCCTATCTTAAGATCTTTTTCAGAGTGGAATAAAAGAAATACTCGAACTATTTCAGTAAAATTAAATAAGAATTTTGAAGAAAATAGAATTAGATAATATCAAGCAGTTGTTTTAAGTTTTTGACTTCATTTTTAGGTTTGTAATCAAGGTTATCAAAAATATTATTGTTTCTATTTACCCAAATAGAACTGTAACCATAATTTCCACCACCAGACACATCCCAAGTATTAGCACTTAAAAATGCAACTTCTTCTTTTTGTATTTTGTATTTTTTAATTGGCAGATCGTAAACTTTTGAATCTGGTTTATAAATTCCAACTTCTTCAATTGAAAAAATATCATCAAATATTTTATCTAGATTATTACTCTTAACTAATTCGTTAAGAAGAGAGGGTGTTCCATTAGAAAGAATACCTAATTTATAATTTTTTTCTTTTAATTTTTTTAAAACCTCAGGTACTTCAGGAAAAGATGAGAGCACCTTATAAAGATTTAATAATTCATTCTTCATGGAAGTATCTATTTCAAATGCCTTCATTGATTTATCTAAACTATCTTCTGTCACTTGCCAAAAGTCTTTGTGTCTATTCATTAGACTTCTAAGCCAAGTGTATTCAAGTTGAGTAGTTCGCCAATAATTAGCAAAGCCTTCCCATTTATCACCAATTTTATCTTTACATTTTTCTGCTGCTGAATTGACATCAAATAAAGTGCCATATGCATCAAAAATTATTGCTTTAATATTTTTCATAAATTAACTTAACATTAATGAGTAATATTAGATTATTTTTTAAAGAAAGTTTATCACTTAATTTAACTGCTAAACTTGATAAATTACAATCTCACTATGTAAATAAAGTAATGAGGATTAAAGTGGGTGAAGTTTTTTCTTTATTTAACACCAGTGGAGAATGGGAGGCAAAAATTTTAACCATTTCAAAAAGTATAGTTGAATTTAATATTACAAAGCAATTAAGACAAAAAGAAAGTACTAAAGAATTGTGGTTAGCTTTTTCGCCTATTAAATCAAACTACTTTAATTTTATGATTCAAAAAGCAACAGAACTTGGTGTTACAAAATTTTTACCAATAATATTTGATAGAACAATTGTAAGAAAAATTAACAAAGAAAGATTAGAAAAAGTAATTATAGAAGCTGCCGAACAATCAAATAGAATTAATGTTCCATCTATTAAAGATCCTCAATCATTAAAAGATTTTTTAAGTAATGAAAAAATGGATTTAATATTTACAGATCTAAATTCTCAAAATAAAAAATTAGATTTAGGTAAATTAACTAGTAATCCAACGTGTGTAATTATTGGTCCAGAAGGAGATTTTTCAGAAGAAGAAAGAGGGGAGATACTTAAATTTAAGCACGTTCAGCCAATTAAAATAAATGAAAATATATTAAGATCAGAGACTGCAGTAATTTCAGCTCTATCTATTGTTAATTATTTGATTAATTGATGGTTTTTAAAAGCTAAAGTGTGATTTTGTCGCAAAATCTAAAGTGTAAATTTTATGAAAGCACTTTATATACTGTTGTAAATGAACAAGTTTTTACTTACAATTTTAGCAACTATTTACTCAACAAGTGTATTAGCTAATCAACCTAAACAGTGGCAGCTTGGTTTTCAAGATTCAGCCTCTCAAAGTATGACTGAAATTGTTAGCTTTCATAATAATATTCTTCTTCCTATAATTATTGCCATTAGTGTTTTTGTTTTATTTCTTATGATTTATACTTGCATAAGATTTAGAGCATCAAAAAATCCCAACCCATCAAAAACTACACATAATGTTGCCGTAGAAGTTTTGTGGACATTAATTCCATGTCTAATTTTAATAGTAATGGCAGTTCCATCATTTAAAATTTTATATAATCAAGACACAATTCCAAAAGCCGATGTTACAGTTAAGGCTGTTGGTTATCAGTGGTACTGGGGATACGAATATCCTGATGAAAATATTATTTTTGAATCGTACATGATTAAAGAAGATGAATTAAAAGAAAATCAACCAAGATTACTAACTGTTGATAACGAAGTTGTTGTTCCAGTTAATAAAGTGGTTAAAGTTTTGATTACAGCTAATGATGTATTGCATGCTTGGGCATTACCATCTTTTGGAGTTAAAAGAGACGCCGTTCCAGGAAGAATAAATGAAACTTGGTTTAAAGCTGAAAAAGTAGGAACGTATTATGGTCAATGCTCCGAGCTATGTGGAATACAACATGCTTTTATGCCAATCACAGTAAGAGTTGTAACAGATGAAGAATATGCAATATGGTTAGCAGAAGCTAAAATGAAATTTGCAAACGAGCCAATTACAGAAAATGAATATAAAAAACTAGCGAGTAAATAAAAATGTATACACAAACAGTATCACACGAAGATCATCACGCACCAACAGGTTGGAAACGTTGGGCTTACTCAACTAACCACAAAGATATTGGTACAATGTATTTAATTTTTGCAATTGTTGCAGGAATTATTGGTACAGCTTTTTCAGTTTTAATGAGAATTGAATTGATGCATCCTGGTGATGGAATTTTAGGTGGAAATTATCACTTATATAATGTGTTGGTTACTGGTCATGGATTAATAATGATTTTTTTCATGGTAATGCCTGCAATGATTGGTGGTTTTGGTAATTGGTTTGTTCCAATTATGATTGGTGCACCTGATATGGCGTTTCCAAGAATGAATAATATTTCATTTTGGTTATTACCTGCTTCATTTATTTTATTACTACTTTCAATTTTTGTAGATGGCCCTCCAGGTCAGCAAGGAGTTGGGGGAGGATGGACATTATATCCACCGCTATCATCAAAAGCTGGACAACCAGGACCTGCAATGGATTTTGCTATTTTAAGTTTGCACTTAGCTGGAGCTTCTTCAATTTTAGGTGCAGTTAACTTTATAACAACAATTTTAAATATGAGAACGCCAGGTATGACATTGCATAAAATGCCTTTATTTGCTTGGTCTGTTTTAGTTACAGCATTCTTATTATTGTTATCATTACCTGTTTTAGCTGGAGCAATTACGATGCTTTTAACTGATAGAAATTTTGGAACTGCATTTTTTGAGGCGCAAACAGGAGGAGATCCAGTTTTATACCAACACTTATTTTGGTTCTTTGGTCACCCTGAAGTTTATATTTTAATTTTACCTGGCTTTGGAATGATCAGTCATATTGTTTCAACATTTTCTAAAAAACCGGTATTTGGATATTTAGGAATGGCTTATGCAATGGTTTCAATTGGTATTGTTGGTTTTGTTGTTTGGGCTCACCACATGTACACTGTGGGCTTAAGTACTGATACTAAAGCATATTTTATCGCTGCAACAATGATTATTGCAGTACCAACGGGAATTAAAATATTTTCATGGATTGCAACAATGTGGGGTGGATCAATTTCTTTTAAAACTCCAATGGTGTGGGCATTAGGTTTTATATTTTTATTTACAGTAGGTGGTGTAACTGGTGTTGTGCTTGCAAATGCAGGTGTTGATACTGCAATGCATGATACTTATTATGTGGTTGCTCACTTTCATTATGTATTATCTTTAGGTGCGGTATTTGCAATCTTTGCAGGATTTTATTATTGGTTTGGTAAAATGTCTGGCTATGAATATTCTGAAACTTTAGGACAAATACATTTTTGGTTAACATTCATTGGAGTTAACTTGATATTTTTTCCTCAACACTTTTTAGGTTTAGCTGGTATGCCAAGAAGATATGCTGATTACCCTGATGCATTTGCTGGATGGAATTATGTTTCATCAGTTGGTTCATACATAGCAGTTGGTGGTTTATTAGTATTTTTTGTTAATTTAATTTATTCTTTTTCAAGGAAAAAACCTGCAGCCCAAAATCCTTGGGGAGAAGGTGCTACCACTTTAGAATGGACCATACCATCGCCACCAAACTTTCATACCTTTGATGAGTTGCCGAAGTTTGTAGATGATCAAGATACTGAAAAATCTAATACTCATTAAACTTTAAGAAAAGTATTTTTAACAGATAAGATATTATTATGATGATACCAGATAAAAAAATTAAAAAAAAAAATATCTTTACCGCGTTAGGAATAATAGCTTTCATGATATTTCTATTTTTTTTTACTCTCTATAATGTGGGAGTTTTTGACAGACAATTATGATCCAAAAAAAAACACTTACTCCTATAATTTTAGCTGGAATATTTTTTATTATGTTGGGCCTTTCATTTGCTGCGGTACCTTTATATGATATTTTCTGTAGAGTAACTGGATTTGGCGGAACAACACAAATATCAAAAGAAGCACCAGATATAGTTTTGGATCAAACAGTAAGTGTTCGTTTTGATACAAATGTAAACAAACTGCCTTGGAATTTTAAAGTAAAAAAAAATGTTATGGATGTGAACATAGGTCAGGTGAATCGAATTGAATTTGAAGTAGAGAATTATGGTGATGAAACAACTTATGGCGTGGCTGCTTTTAATGTATCTCCTTCTTCTTTTGGTAAGTATTACAGTAAATTAGGCTGTTTTTGCTTTGAAAAGCAAGCATTGAAGGCAGGTGAAAAAGCAACATATATAATGACTTTTTATTTAGATCCAGAAATGGTAAACGACCCAAATACTAAAAATATTAAAGATGTAACTATGTCCTATACTTTTTTTTCATCAGATTACTATAACCAGTCAAAACTATAAAAATGTCAGCAGAAAAAAAACATGATTATCATTTAGTAGATCCAAGTCCTTGGCCTATTTATGTATCATTTTCTAGCTTATTTTTAGCAATAGGGACTGTTTATTATTTGCATAGTGAAGTTTCTTGGGGAATGTATCTAGGTTTTGCTCTTTTATTTTATGGAGTATATATGTGGTTTAGAGATGTAATCATAGAGTCGGTTGATCATAATCATCACACACCCGTTGTTAAAATTCATCTTAGATACGGAATGACCTTATTTATTGCCTCTGAGGTAATGTTTTTTGTTGCATGGTTTTGGGCTTATTTTAATGCAAGTTTATTTCCTTCAGAATTAATTGGAAACGTGTGGCCTCCTAAGGATATAGTAACTTTTGACCCTTGGGATATTCCACTTATCAATACATTAATTCTCCTACTATCAGGAACAACAGTTACTTGGGCGCACCATGCCTTAGAAGAAGGTGATAGAGAAAGTTTTGTGCAAGGTTTAGCAATGACAGTTGTTTTAGGTTTTAGCTTTTCTTTACTACAGATTTATGAATACCATCATGCAAGTTTTGATTTTTCAGGAAATATATATGGTGCTGTGTTTTATATGGCAACAGGTTTTCATGGGTTTCACGTCGTCGTAGGAACTATATTTTTAGCTGTATGTTGGTGGAGAGGTAAGACTGGTCACTATAAAAAAGGTGAGTTTTTTGGTTTTGAAGCTGCTGCGTGGTACTGGCATTTTGTTGATGTAGTATGGCTATTCTTATTTGCTTCAATCTATATTTGGGGAAGTTAATAGTTAACCTTGAGAAATAAACTTTTATTTTCAATTTTTGTATTCTTTTTTATATCAATATTTATAGCATTAGGTAGCTGGCAACTAGTAAGATTAGATTGGAAAAATGAACTATTAAATAAAATTGATGTTTCTTTGAAGAAAGAACCCGTTGATTTAATGAGCAATGTTCCTGAGGACTATCTAAAAATTAAAACTTCAGGGGTTATAGATTTTGATAAACAAATTTATTTATATAATTTAAACGAAAAAGGTGCACCAGGATTTAATGTTGTTAATCCAATTACTATTAATAATAAAAACTTTTTATTAAATAGAGGGTGGATACCTTTTGATAAAAAAAACACTAAAGAAATTGATATTTTTGACCATAAAACTATTTTAGGAACGTTAAGAAAACAATCAAAAGCTAATAGGTTTAAGCCAGTTAATGATATCGATGATAATTACTGGTTTACTTTAGATAGAGATGATATTTTTAAATATACAAATAAAAAATTTTCACCATTTGTAATTTACTTAAATAATAATTTAGAATTACCAAAACCAAAAATTATTACTGTAAATATTTCAAATAGTCACAAAAAGTATGCTATTACTTGGTTTTCTTTAGCGCTGTCAATTTTTTTATTTTATTTATATGTAAGAAAAAATACATATTAATTTTCACAAGCTTACAAATAACTCTTAATTATTTTAAAAATATTGTCCAAATTTTCATGATGACTAATTCGATCAATATACTTTCCTTTGTCTAATAAAAGTATTGAAGAACTATGATTGATTAAATAACCACCGTCTTCATTAAAAATTTTTTCACTTAAAACACCCCATGATTTTGAAAGAAAAAATACTTTTTGTGGATCTCCAGTTACTCCATAAATCTTACTTTCAAATGAATTCAAGTAATTCTTAATTGTTTGAGGATTGTCTCTTTCAGGATCAATACTTACAAAAAAAACTTTCAAATTTTTTTTCTCATTATCATCTAATTTTTCGATAACCTGATCTAGATTAGATAATGTCATTGGACATATATCAGGACAATTTGTAAAACCAAAAAAAATTGCAGTTAACGGTCCTTGAAAAGATTTTTCTGTTATGGGCTCATTATTTACATCTGTTAAAGTAAATGCAGAACCGGCATATGAAGCAACAATATTTTCTTTCTTTTCTTGTATTGTTAATACAATAGGTAACATAATAAATAAAAAAATTAACAAACAGCCACCCAGTATAGTTATTGAGGTCTTTAATTTCATATTTTATGAATTAATATATTATATATTATAATTATGTCTAAATTTATTAAAAAACTTTTTGGAACATTGTCTGATAAGCCTTGGAAAAAAGAACAGATGGAAAGTGATAACTATCATCAAGGTAAAACTTTTGATATATCGTTGCAGACATCAGCCGTTATTGTTATCTTTGGTGTAAGTACTGTATTATTTACTTTAGTTGTTACAGGGTACCTTTATAGCATTCCAGTGACTCAAGATACAGAGTATCTATTGAAACCTAATTTATTATGGTTAAATACTTTAGTTTTATTATACGTTGCTTATTTTTTTAATAAAATCACAAATGATTTAAAAAAAAATAATTTTGAAAAAATCAAAAAAAATTTGCTTATAGTTGGTTTTTTAAGCTACGTTTTTTTATTTGGGCAGATTTTTTTTTGGTTTCAATTAATGGAAAATGGAAATTATGTTTCTACAAATAACTATTTTTCATCATTTTATATTTTTACTGCACTCCATGGATTGCACCTTTTGGGAGGATTATTTTTTTGGGGAAAGGTTTTCTCTAAAGTTAACAAGCTCAAAAAAGAACAAATTATAAATTCACAAAAAAGTATTGATGCACTGTCTCTTTATTGGACTTTTTTATTAATTATTTGGTTTGTATTTTTTTTAATTATGTATGTTTTTAATGATACTGTCATTGCTTGGTGTCGAGCATTACTTGGATAAGCAATCTAAAGAAACAAAGTTAAAATAGCCCCAACAATAATTATAAAAATTAATAAAATATTAACAGATTTTAGATATTTTTGTATTTCTGGTCTCTTTTCTTTTTTTGAAAAAACTCCTGCTCCCAGAGAAATTACAAGATAAAAGCAAAAAACTAAAACCAGCACAACTACAAAGAGACTAAATCTATCAAGCATAATTTAATTCACTATAAAGCCTTATTTACTCATTTATTAATATATTTTTCTATGGATTCGAAAATTTATTTCAATTACTGTTATCTAAGAGAGAGAGACAAATATGCACCCGGGAATTATATTTTTAGGGGTAATTGTTGGTTCAGTTCTGTTCCATATATATACTCCATGGTGGTGGACCGACATAGCCTCAAACTGGGGGGCAATGGATGATACAATTAATTTAACTTTCTGGATTGGTGGCGGTGTATTTATTTTAGTTTGTTTGTTCATGGTTTATTGCATACTAAAATTTTCCTATAAAGAAGGCAGAAAAGTTGAATACAAACCAGAAGATCATAAATTAGAAAAAATATTAACCATTGCAACTACTGTTGGAGTTATTGCTCTTCTAGCACCGGGTCTAATTGTTTATAATAATTATATCAATACTCCAAAAAATGCACTGCAAGTTGAAGTGAATGCATGGCAATGGGGATGGCAATATAGATTACCAGGTGAAGATGGAATATTAGGCACAGCTCAAGTTGAAAAAATTAGTGATGACAATCCTTTTGGAATAAACTTAGATGACCCATATGGAAAAGATGATATTTTAATTCAAGACGATGTGCTTCACCTAAAAACAGATAGACCAGTAAAAATTTTATTAAGGTCACTAGATGTTTTGCACAATTATTATGTTCCACAATTTAGAGCAAAAATGGATGCTATACCTGGAATCATTTCTTATTATTGGTTTGAGCCAAACAAAATAGGAGAATACGAAGTGTTGTGTGCTGAATATTGTGGAGTGGGCCATTATGCTATGAGGGCAAAAGTTATAGTTGAAAGTGAAGGCAATTATAAAAACTGGATTAAAGAACAGGAAACTTTTTCAGATTTAATTGCTAAACAAGAAAATGATAAATTAAAAACAACTCTACTTGCTAAAAATGATGATTAAATAATGTAAAGGAGAATTATGTCAGACGAATATAACCAACAGAATACACCTCTTGAAGCACAGTCTTCAGAAACCATGTCTGGCTCTTCTGGCACTCCATCAAAAGACATTGATTATGTAAGACCTGCAGAAATTCCTGAACAGGATCTTTATCATGGGCATAGTTTTATTACTAAATGGATTTTCTGTCAGGATGCTAAAGTTATTGGTATTCAATATTTTCTTACTGCCGTGTTTACAGGAATAGTCGGTCTAATACTTTCTTGGTTGATGCGTTTACAATTAGGTTATCCAGACCTAGTTCCATTCATCACAGCAGAACATTATTATCAATTTGTAACTATGCACGGCATGATAATGGTTGTTTATTTTTTAACAGCATTATTTTTAGGAGGTTTTGGAAATTATTTAATTCCTTTAATGGTTGGCGCGAGAGATATGGTTTTTCCATATGTAAACATGGTTAGTTTCTGGATGTTTTTTATCGCAGTGTGTGTTCTCATGGCTAGCTTTTTTGTTCCTGGTGGACCAACAGGTGCAGGATGGACGCTCTATCCACCCCAAGCTATTTTGCCAGGTACTCCTGGTTCTAATATGGGAATTACCTTAATGCTTATTTCTTTATCGTTATTTGTAATTGGATTTACTATGGGTGGATTAAATTACATAATTACAATTTTACAAGCTCGTACTAGAGGAATGACATTAATGAGAATGCCATTGACTATTTGGGGAATTTTTACCGCAACAGCTTTGGCTATGTTAGCTTTTCCAGCATTATTGGTCAGTTGTATTATGATGACTCTAGATAAGATGCTTGGGACTAGTTTTTTTATGCCAGCCATTCTCCAAGCTGGAGAAGTGCTAAGTTATGGAGGAGGAAGCCCTGTTCTTTTTCAACACTTGTTTTGGTTTTTTGGCCACCCCGAAGTTTATATTGTGGCTCTTCCTGCTTTTGGAATAGTTTCAGATTTAATATCTGTTCATGCTAGAAAAAATATCTTTGGATATAGAATGATGGTTTGGGCTATTGTTGGTATAGGAGCTTTAAGTTTCTTTGTTTGGGCTCACCATATGTATGTTAGTGGAATGAACCCTTGGTTCGGTTTTTTCTTTGCAACAACCACACTTATTATTGCAGTGCCAACTGCATTGAAAGTTTATAACTGGATAATAACACTATTTAGAGCAAACATTAGAATGAACACAGTAATGCTTTTTTGCTTAGGTTTTATTGTGACCTTTGTAAATGGAGGAATTACTGGAATTTTTTTGGGGAATGTTGCGGTAGATATTCCACTATCTGATACTTATTTTGTAATAGCTCATTTTCATATGGTCATGGGCATAGCCCCACTTATGGTAATTATGGGTGCAGTTTATCATTGGTTTCCCCTGGTTACTGGAAGAATGTTAAGTGAAAAATTAGGTAAGTGGCACTTTTGGGTTACATTCTTAGGTGCGTATTCAATTTATTTTCCAATGCATTACCTAGGTTTTATTGGAGTGCCACGAAGATATTATGAAATGTATGACAGTCCTTATGTCACTTCAGCTGTTGGAATGAATGAGTTTATAACCGTTGCAGCTTTAATTGTTGGTTTTTCACAGTTAATTTTTATTTACAATATTGTGACAAGTTTAAAAATTGGAAAACCAGCAGGCAAAAATCCTTGGCAGGCAAACTCTTTAGAATGGCTAACCCCTGATGTACCACCAACTCATGGTAATTGGGGAGAAAAATTACCAGTTGTTTATAGATGGCCTTATGACTTTAATGTACCTGGCGCAAAAGAAGATTACATAACCCAAACAACGCCACCAAGTGAAGTTATTAATGCAGAGGTAGAAAAAACTTAGGAAAAAAATATGACTGATGTAAAAATTGAAGGTTATGAACTTAAACCAGGGTTTAAAGGAATGGCCACAGATACTGGCTCTGATCAAACAATGTTTAAGGGTGTTCAGTGGGGGAAAGTCATGATGTGGATTTTTTTACTGAGTGATACTTTTGTGTTTAGCTGTTTTTTGATTTCGTACATGAAAGGAAGAACCTCTACAGTAGTAGATTGGCCAAATACAAGTGAAGTCTTTTCACTTCATGTAGGCAGCACACCTGTTCCATTATTATTAATTGCGATAATGACATTTGTTTTAATTACAAGCAGTGGAACCATGGCTCTTGCAGTAAAATATGGTTATGAAAAAAATAGAAAAATGTGTGGATGGCTTATTTTAGCTACAGCTATTGGTGGCCTTACATTTGTTGGAATGCAAGTATTTGAATGGTCAAAATTAATACATGAAGGTGTTAGACCTTGGGAAAATCCTTTTGGAGCAAAACAATTTGGTTCATACTTTTTTATGATTACAGGATTCCATGGATTTCATGTTTCAATTGGTGTGATCTTTCTTTTTATTTTTGCAAGAAAAGTTTTTAAAGGTGATTTTGATAACGGTAAAAGGGGCTTTTTTACTACAATGAAATCAGATTATGTTGCAATAGAGATTTTGGGTCTTTATTGGCATTTTGTTGATTTAGTGTGGGTATTTATATTTGCCTTTTTTTACTTATGGTAAATAAAATTATGGAAGAAACACAAAACAAAGAACAATCAACAACTCATAAGATAGGAATTTATCTTTGGATTTGGGGACTTTTATTTGTACTGAGTTTTTTTTCATACATGGTTGATTGGTTTGCATTCCAAGGATTATTGAGATGGTCTTTAATTTTAATATTTATGTTTCTAAAAGCTGGTTTAATAATGGCTTTCTTTATGCACTTATTTTGGGAGCGATATGCTTTAGTGAATATTCTTTTGTGGCCAATGACAGCAATAGCCTGTTTTATTATTCTTATGGCAGCTGAAGGGAAATACACGGTTTTTACAAGATTATTATATTTTATTACTGGAGGATAAACTTTATGACTGGATACACTGTACTTGCTGGAGCTTTAATATTTTTTTTACTTTTTATTTATGCAACATGGTTTGGTGCTCAATTAAAATTAGAGAAGCAAAAAGATAAAGGACCTTCAATTAAAATTAATCCATATGACAATATGTCTCTCAGCAGAGTTTTTATTGATAAAAAAAATAAACAAATTGGAATTTTTGACTTAGGAAATCACATTCTTATTATTGGAATGGTATTGATTTTAGTATTTATTTTAATAAATGTAGAATAGGTCTATCATATCTGATAATCGTTTATTCAAAATGATTAGAAAAAAAACTGTCTCACTAGATTTTAATGGATTAATTAAATCTTTATACCTTTTGATGAAACCAAGAGTAATGTCTCTTGTTATATTTACATGCGCTGTTGGCCTTTTAACCTCCAATTCAAATATAGGAATTATTGATGCCATGATAGGTATAACTTTAGTTGCTTTAGGTGCGGGAGCGGCTGGATGTTTAAATATGTGGTACGAATCAGACTTAGACGCACTCATGACAAGAACATGCTTAAGACCTATTCCAACTGGTAAGATTAACAGAAAACAAGCACTTACTTTTGGCATATTGTTGTCAGTTATTTCTGTTGGAGCATTAAATTATTTTACAAATTTTTTATCTGCATCTTTATTATTGTTTACAATATTTTTTTATCTTTTCGTCTATACAATATGGTTAAAAAGAAAGACACCACAGAATATTGTTATTGGTGGAGCTGCCGGTGCATTGCCACCTGTTATAGGGTGGACTATAGCGACTAATACAATTAGTTTAGAACCATTAAGTTTATTTTTGATAATTTTTTTTTGGACGCCATCTCACTTTTGGGCATTAAGTTTATATAAAGCTGACGATTATAAGAAGGCTAAAATTCCAATGCTACCTTTGACTGATGGTATAGAAAAAACAAAAGTATATATTCTTATTTATTCTTTATTAATGCTACCCATCATCATTTTTCCATATTGGATTAATTTTTCAGGTTTAATCTATTTGATTCCAGCATTAATTCTTACAATTTATTACAACTTTATTTGTTTTGATTTATATCAATTTAAAAAAAATAAATTTAACCTGAAGAAAGCAAAAAAAGTTTTTGGTTACTCAATTTTGTATTTATTCTTAATTTTTGTATTACTTTTAATAGATAGTCTGATTTAAATTTTTCGACTCAAAATTTTGTGATATAATATTGCTTAACTGATTATATTTTTTAAATCTAAATATTCATATTTCATCAATAAGTAAATTATTGTGAAAATAATAGTCGTAATACCAATGGAATAAAAAGTCTTTTTAAGAATTTTAGGATTTTCAGGTGCCCCAACCTCATTTGCTGGGATTAAAAATTTTCTTTTTCGATTAACATCTATTGGTAATATAGAAAAAAATACGATTAACTGAATAATTAGATACATTGTAACTAGTCCAATTGTGCTCAATTTACCCCCCTATATCTTTATCTTTAAAGGTTATATAATTTAGGCTAAGGTTAAAAGATAATAAGTCATTAATTTACAATTATATTCTCAACTAGTTTATATTTGTAAAGGGACTTTTATTATCCAATTTTTACAATTACTATATTTATATTTAAGAAAAAAGTTATTAAATGAAATACATAAGCACCAGAAACAACTCAAAAGAATTCAGTTTTGAGGAAGTTTTCATTAAGGGTTTAGCCGATGATGGAGGGCTTTTCATACCTAAGTCATTAAAAAAATATAGTGAAGAAGAGCTTAAAACTCTAAGCACTTTAAATTACCAAGATCTTGCTAAAAAAATAATATTTCCATTTATTGGAGACTTTATGACAGCAAATGAGTTGTCAGATATTGTTGATAAATCATACTCTGTATTTAGAAAAGATAACGTCGTAGATTTAATTAAATTAGGTGATGCTAAGATTTTAGAGCTGTTTCATGGTCCAACGCTAGCTTTTAAAGATATAGCAATGCAATTGTTAGGAAACTTCTATGAGCATTATTTAAAAAAAAATAATAAAAATATAAATGTTGTAGTTGCAACATCAGGGGATACGGGTGCGGCAGCAATAGATGCGATTAAGGGAAAAAAGAATATAAATATATTTGTTCTTCACCCTCATGAAAAAGTTTCACTCGTTCAAAGAAAACTAATGTCGACAGTCAAAGAAAAGAACGTCTTTAATATAGCGATAGAAGGTAACTTTGATGATTGTCAAAATTTAGTTAAATCAATGTTTGCAGATAAAGAATTTTCTAACTCAATAAATATGTCTGGAGTAAATTCAATAAATTGGGCAAGAATTATTGCACAAGCTGTATATTTTTTTTACACATACTTCCAAATACAAGACAAAAGGTCCATGAATTTTTCAGTACCAACAGGAAATTTTGGTGATGTATATGCTGGCTATCTATCAAAAAAAATGGGTTTACCAATAAACAAATTTATAGTTGCAACTAATAAAAATGATATTTTACACAGAGCAATTTCTAATGGAAAATATGAAGCAGAAACAGTTTTAGAAACAAACTCTCCAAGTATGGATATTCAAATAGCTAGTAATTTTGAAAGATTAATTTATGATTTGAATGACTTTGATGATCATGAAACAAAAAAAATCATGCATGGAATTAAAGAAGAAGGAAAATATATTATTTCAAAAGATAAAATGAAAAAGATAAATGAAGATTTTTTATCAGCAAGTATGAGTGAGAAAGAAATTTTAGATACTATTAAAGAAGTTCAAGTTAAATATGACATTATACTAGATCCTCATAGCGCAATAGGGTTTGGAGCTTTAAAAAAAGTTAATATAGAGGGCAATAACATTGTTTTAGCTACTGCACACCCATGTAAGTTTCCTGAAGCTATAGATAAATCAATTGGAATCAAACCTGACTTACCTGATGAACTAAAGTATGTTATGGGTGAAAAAGAAAATTATGATATTATTTCAAATAATCTAAGTAAAACTCAACAATACATTAAGGAAAAAATATAATGAAATTAAAAGAAAATGAAACAATACCTAATTCTGAATTTTTTATAATGGAAGATGGAAATCCTGTTAAGAAAAATACTTTTGAGTTTTTTAAGGATAAGAAGGTAGTTTTATTTGGTTTACCAGGGGCTTACACATCAGTTTGTTCAGCTAAACATTTACCTGGTTATGTTGATAGCCATGATGAATACCAAGCAAAAGGTGTAGATTTAATAGTCTGTATCTCAGTAAATGACCCATTTGTAATGGAAGCTTGGGGCAAAAGTCAAAATGTTACAGATAAAGTTTTGATGATGGCTGATCCATTTTTGAGTTTTACGAAAGCAATAGGTGCGGATGTTGATAAAAGTGCCCGAGGGTTAGGCGTAAGATCAAATAGATACACAATGCTAATAAACAATCTTAAAGTAATTAAATTACAAGAAGAAGAAGATACTGGTGCGTGTGAAGTTTCGGCTGCCCAAAATTTTTTAAATTTAGTTTAATTCTGCAGCTTGTTTAGCTAATAAATCAACTTCTTCATTTAGAATATTTCCAGCATGTGCCTTAACCCATATCCATTTAATTTCATGTGCTTGATTTAATTCATAAAGCTGAGTCCAAAGCTCTTTGTTTTTTACTGGTTCTTTTTTAGAAGTTAACCAATTATTTTTTATCCATTTGTGCACCCAATCAGTAATACCTAATTTTACATATTGTGAGTCTGTATAAATTTCAATGGGTTGCTGTTCTTTTATTTCCTGAAGAGCTTTAATTGGAGCCATTAGCTCCATCTTATTATTAGTTGTGTCTTTAACGCTTCCACTAATTTTTTTTATTTCATCATTAATATTGATGATTGCAGCCCAACCTCCATCTCCAGGATTTTTTAAACAAGAACCGTCAGTATAAATTTTTATCATTATTTATAATAATCTTTGTAATTATTTAGATTGTTATGGATAATTAATTTTTGAAAATATTCGTTAGGTTCTTTAACCTGTATTAGTGCAGTTTTAGGGGTGTTAAAATAATCATAAATTCTAGTTAGCAGGTACCTTAAAGCCGCCCCTCTACACAATATATTTAATGCATCTTTCTCCTTTTTTGAAATAGCTCTTATAGTTTCATATCCATCAATTAAGTATTTAATTTTTTTATTATTCATTACAAAAGAATTTCTTTTTTTATCAAAGCATAAAGCATTTATACAAATTGCAATCTCATACATTAGGTAATCATTGCTTGAAAAATAAAAATCAATAAATCCAGAAAATTTATTTTTATTAAAAAAAATATTATCTATAAATAAATCTCCATGTATAATTCCACTTGGCAATTTTTTTGGCCATTGTTTTTTTATATCTTTTAAGCACACATTAAGAGTAGGTTTTAGTTTTGGAGCTATTTTATTAGACGTAAATTTTATACCTTTTAATAAGCTACCTAATTTATCAATAGACATAGAGTTCTGCCTATATAATTTTATTCTAGTTCCAGCCTTGTGGAATTTTGCAATATTTTTTCCAATATCAAAGCAATTTTTATAATTAAGAGTAGTCTTATCTTTCCCTTTTAAAAAACTCACAATACTAGAGGGTTTATTTTGAATTTTACTTAAGTGCTTACCATCATTATTCTTTAATGGCTTTGGACAAATAATTTTTTTTTGATTTAGTTTTTCCATTAAGTTCATAAAAAAAGGTAAATCCTTTTTCTGAACTCTTTTTTCAAAAATTGTTAAAATAAATTTTTTTTTATTTGTTTTTAATAAGTAGTTTGTATTTTCTATTCCTTTTTTAATTCCTTCAGATTTGATTATTTTTCCTAACCTGTAATATCTACTTAGTGATAGAAGATCTTTACTATTTATTTTAGTGTATACAGCCATCTAGTTTAATTTTGTAGGAACTTTAAAAACAACATTTTCTTTGATAATTTCAACTTCCTCAATTTTTATTTTAAAATTTTCTTTCAATTTATTAATGAAATTTTCAACTAAAACTTCAGGTGCTGATGCGCCAGATGAAACACCAATTATTTTACAATTTTGTATTTTTTCAAAAGGAATTATACTATCTGAATGAATCAGTTCCGCATGTTCGCAACCAGCTTGTTCTGCTACCTCAACTAAACGAACTGAATTTGAAGAATTTCTACTTCCTAAAACAAAAAACATATCACATTTTTTGGCAATATTTTTAACAGCTGATTGACGATTAGTAGTTGCATAGCAAATATCTTCTTTAAATGGTTCTTTAATCTGTGGGAATTTTTTTTTAAGAGCTTTAATTATATTTTTAGTGTCATCAACTGACAGAGTTGTTTGAGTAACATATGCAATTTTTTTGTTATTATCTAATTCATATAATTCAACATCATGCTCATCTTGAATCAAATCAATTGAATCTTCTGGTAATTGACCCATAGTACCAATAACTTCTGGATGATTTTTATGACCTATAAGAACAATATGGTAACTAGCTTTGTGAAGATTTTCTGCCTCTCTGTGAACTTTTGAGACAAGAGGACAAGTAGCATCTATATAATCTATTTTATAGCTATCAGCTTCTAGGGGTACTGATTTTGGTACACCGTGTGCAGAAAAAATTACTGGTCTAGTTTTATCTTTAATCTCTTCTAACTCTTCAACAAAAATTGCACCTATTGCCTTAAGACTATCTACTACATACTTATTGTGAACTATTTCATGTCGCACATAAACTGGTGCACCATATTTTTTAATACTTTTTTTTACTATTTCTATTGCTCTTTCTACGCCAGCACAAAAACCTCTTGGAGCAGATAACAATACTTTAATTTCTTTATTTTTCATTTTTTTCTAAAAGATATTCAAGCAATATATGAGGAAAGGTTAAAGACGCCAAACCAATAAATATAACTTTTAATATTGAGTCATTTAATTGGTAGAAATTAGAAAGGAAATATAAGCTTATAATATAAAAAATAGCAGTTAACACTGTAAGAGGCATAGCTTTTTTTATAAAAGTTATAGCACCAATTTTCAAACTTTTTTCATTAAGCTCTGCTATCAACGAAATTGAATGTCGGAATGAATGTAGGAAGCAAAAGTATATTGTAAAGGCAATTAGTGGAGTTAAAAAATAATTCAGAACTATAATTGAAAAAAAATCTAAAAATATCAAAATGTTTATAATTTTAAAATCTTTCAAAAAATAATAAATGCTAGATAGTAAAGAAATAGATAAAGCAAAAAATAATACACTGTTATCTTCAATAAAGTTTAAGAACAAATAAAACTTTTCATTTTCTATTAAAAGTAATTTAAACATATTAATTGTTTCAACGAAGTGAAACATTAATGGTGCAATGATTATTAGAGACCCTTTTAAGAAGTAAAGAATTAGATTTGATACATTCTTATTATTTGTCAAAAATTCTGTATCTTCTTTACCAAAATGATATGAGGCAACAACTAAAAATAAAATAAGAGACACAGTTGGAAAAAATACCCAAAATATGATGATACCAATTCCAATAAGGGAATATATTAAATAAAAAAAATAAGATTTTTTTATATTATATAACTGGCTAAGTTTTTTACCTTTTTGATTGTCTAGTGCACCATGTGAAATTCCAATTGAAAGAATAAGAAATAAACACACCATTGGAGAGATAATTAAGTTTTCGAATTGATTAACAGCCAAAGCAATGAAGCATGAAAAAAGAAAAAAAATTATTGAATGATAGAAATTAATTTTATTTATTAGACTATGCATTTTATTTTAAAAGGGCTTTAATAAATAACCATTTTTTAGCTGTTTTAAGAATTATTAATAAATCTTGAAAAATATTACTCTTATTAGATAGAAATTTAATTACAGTTTCAGGAGAGCTATCAAACATTTTGAAAAATATATCTGGCATTTGGTTGGCATGATCATTTAAAACTCTCAAAAATACCTTATCTAGAAATTGATATTTTTTTTTAATTTCATATCTTCTTATTTTATCAATATTATCAATATTTTTTCTTATGAATCTGCTGTGTTCTTGAATATTCAAAAAAGTGTACCCAGTACTTAATCTAGTCATATGTCCCGCGGTACCTATATTTATTTTATTTTTTTCATTAATATTCGATGGATAAAAAAGTGGTATAGCACCATTTTCTTTATAATTAATTTTGTAATTTTTAATATTTAGATGATTTTCAATGTAATTTTTCAATTGCCGATCATAATCCATTTCCAGATCATTATTCATTTTAGATAACCACGTAGTTTCAACCATAGCCTTATTTTTACTAAAAGGCAGTGTGTAAAAGAAATGAACACTTTCATATTGTTGACAATCAAAGTCCATTAAATTCATGATCTTTTCATCAAAAACATCTTTAGTAGTTTCGATCTCAATACCCTTAAAGTGTTGCCAAAGCTGATTTTCATTAGATTCTATTGAAGGAACACTATTGAAAACAAATGAGTTATTTAAGCTTAATTCATTAATATTTTTATAAAATTTAATATTCGGATTTTGTTTCAGTATGGAGTTTATTTTTTTATAGAATAGTCCACTATCAATTGATTGATAAGGTAGCTTATTACATTCTAAAAATTTAGTTTTACTGGGTATATTTATAGAAAAATTATCCCAACTTTTTTTAACACAATCTTCAAAATTATGACTTGTTGTTTTCCAGAAAGACCAAGTCTTATCTCTTTTGTACTCTAATCTAGGCTCAATAATTGCTAATGTTTTATTTTTGAGTTTATTATGAGTTTCTAATTCGTACGCTAAAGATAACCCAGCACAACCACCACCAATAATTATATAATCAAATTCTTTCATTTAAATCTATTTCCTCACTAATTAAAAAGTGTTCATTATTCATATAACTACTTTTTTGTTTTGTTCCAAAAAGTGTTACCAAGTCAAATATAGAAAGAATGGTCTGATAGATTTTTGTAACATTATTTACATAAATCTTACCTGCTTTATTATAATTCTCTATATTCTTTGTTCTTAAAATTTTATCACCTATTTTCTTGTAAACTCTTCTTGCTACAAGTATTGCAAATCTAAATTTAAAGGGAATTTCTTTTATTGCAATAAAGGAGCTTTTATAAAATAAATCAGCTAAAGCCAAGGTGTCACTAATTGTCTTAAAATCATTTTTAATATAAAATCTATTAATCTTTGAGTCCTCCACAACATCTCTAGATATATTTGTAAGTTGCATTGCAATACCTAAATCTATAGCAGCTTTCATTGAATTGTTATCTTTAACATTTAAAATTTTTGCCATCATGAGACCTACTGTACCAGCAACTCTGTAAGAATAAATTAACAAATCTTTTTTATTATTTAATTGAACTTTTTTATTTAAATCTGATTCAACACCATCAAATAAATCTTCAATAATTTTTATTGAAATTAAATGATGATCCATAAGATCCCACATGTTCTTAATTATTATATTACTATAGTTTTTATTAAGAAAATCATTTTTAAAAATTAGTAGATTTTTTTTTTTAATATCTAATTCACCATCGTCATCTGCAATATTGTCTACAGTTCTACAAAAATCATATAAAGACGAACACTTTTGATAGGTTTTTTTTGGTAAAAAGAAACCAGCCCAATTAAATGACTTTGCGTAAATAGACAGGTAGTTTTTATTAGACATTATATAATCTTATCTAGAACTTTTGCTGAAGATAGCACACCAGGAACACCTGCACCAGGATGTGTTCCTGCTCCGACAAAATACAAACCATCATAAATTTCTGATTTATTATGAAACCTAAAATATGCAGATTGAGTAAATTTTGGCTGGATCGAAAAACCTGATCCAAATTTAGTATTCAATTCATTTTCAAAATAATCTGGTGTTAAGTAAAAATCTTCAATAATATTTTCTCTAAGATTGGGTAGTAATGCTTTTTCCATTTTATCTATTACTAAATTCTTCATTTTTTCACCTTCAATTTTCCAATCAATTTTGGATTGATTATTTGGGACAGGTACAAGAACATAAAAGCAATCATTTCCTTCAGGAGCCATTGATTTGTCTGTAGCTGATGGTCTATGAAGGTAATAGCTTATGTCATCATTTAATTTTTTATTATCAAAAATATCACTCAGGTGTTCTTTATATTTATCACCAAACTTGATTGTGTGATGCTCAACATCTGGGTATGTTTTTTTTGTTCCAAAGTAGTAAACAAATAGACCCATAGAATACTGCATTCTATTTTGCTTCCATTTAAATAGAGAGCTTGTTTTATTTAGACTTAGAAGTTTTTCATATACAGCAGGAGGATCAGCGTTACATATTATATTATTTGACAGTATTTCTTTTTGATTATCTAATTTTACTCCACTAATTTTTCCATTATTTGAAATTATTTCCGTAACCTCATGTCCTTTGATTAATTCAATTTCTTGTTCAATCATTAATTTTTCTAAGCCATTGATTATGTTTCCAGTCCCACCCATTGAGTAATGAATACCCCATTTTTTTTCAAGATATAGAATTAATCCGTATATGGATGTTGTTGTAAAAGGGTTTCCACCAACTAATAGAGGATGCATACTTAGCATGCGTCTTAATTTTTCATTTTTTATATACGAAGAAACCAATGAATAAACTGATTTATAGCTTTTAAGTTTTAGTAAAGAGGGCAATTGTTTCATCATCACAAGAGGTTTATCAAATGGAACATCAGCTAGTTCTGTGAAGCCTTTATCAAATATTTTTTTTGTGAATTTTACAAGCTGCTCATAACCTTTAACATCTTCTTTGTTTATCTGCTCAATTTGCCTTTTCATTTGATCTTCATCTCCAGAATAATCAAATACGCCTCCATCTTCATAAACAAATCTATACCAAGTTTTTAAAGGAGTGAGTTTTATGTAATCTTGAGACTTTTTATTAAATAAAGTGAAAAGCTCTTCAATTAGATATGGTGCAGTAATTACAGTTGGACCAGCATCAAAAGTAAAACCATTTTTTTTAAATACCCTGGCTCTTCCACCTAAGTCAGGATGTTTTTCAATTAAAGTTACTTTATGATTTTTGGCTCTTAATCTTAAGGCTGCAGCTATACCACCAAATCCAGAACCAATGACAATAGATTTCATTGAGTTAATTTATAGTTTTTTTAAAAAATTGTAAGGTAATTATTAGCTTATTTTTTTTAAAGCTATTTTTGTTTCTTCAAGGTTCTTTTCAAAAAGACCATCAAGCTTTGATTTATCAACAGAAGTATTAATAATTTTTTTAACTGAATCAACAGCAATTTTAATTGAAACATCTTTTATTTCTTTAAGTACAGCTTCTTTCATTTGTGAAATTTTATTTTCTGCTAAATTCTTTTTAATTTCTGAAGATTTGTGAAATTTATCATTCATTTCAATTATTAGGTGATCACTATCTTTTTTAGCTTGTTGCAAAATATCATTGCTTACTGTTTGTGCGGTATCAAGTTTATTTTGAGCACTATCTAGTAAGACCTTTGCTTCTTGTCTTAGCTTTTCACTTTCATCTATTTCATTTTTAATATCAAGGATAAGCTTATTTAAAAGTTCATTAATTTTTTGAGGTATTTTTAAATAAACTAAAGCTCCTATAAATATTAAAAAAGATATAGCTACCCAAAAAGTTGCATCAATTACCATAATATTCATCCATTTTTTTTCTTGAAAGATCTTCTACTATTGCAGAAATACTACTACTGTTAACTTCAGCTCCTATTAGTTGCTGCAGCAAGTCCGAAGAAGTTTCTTCAGCAATCTTCTTAATTTTTTCTGGTGCGCTATCTCTAAAAGTTTTTATCTCAATCTCAGCTTTATTAACCTCTTCATCAATTTCTTTGTCTAATGCTTCTTTTTTTACACCAATATCTTTCAACACTTTTTCTCTAGCTTGTTTAAAATAGTTTTTAGCCTCATTTTTGCTATCGTGTACTATCTTTTCGTATTCTTGAATTTTTTGTTCACTTTCTTCTCTTTTCTTCTCTGCAGCCTCAATATTTTCTAAAACTTGAGATTTTCTAGTTTCTAGGTTGGCACTTATTTTTGGAAGTATAAGTTTAGATAAAACAACATATAAAATTCCAAAAGTAATAATCAACCAAAAAATTTGAGAAACCCAAAACTCTGGATTTAATTGAGGCATTCCACCGCTTTCAGCTGCAAAAGCTTCCATAAAAAACAGGAAGCTTAAAAATATCGACTGAAAAAATATTTTTTTAATCATTAAATTTAAAACGCAAATAAAATAATTAATGCTACAACTAATCCAAATAGGCCAGTTGCTTCAGCTAAAGCAAAACCTAATAAAAGATTAGGGAATTGTTTTTGAGCTGCAGATGGGTTTCTCATTGCACCAGAAAGGTAATTACCAAAGATAATTCCAATTCCAACACCGGCACCTGCTAGAGCTATTGCTGCTAGTCCTGCTCCGATCATTTTTGCTGCTTCTAATTCCATTATATCCTCCTTATGTTAGTTAATGGTGTAAATTTAATGCATCATTTAAGTAGATGCAGGTTAAGATTGCGAAAACATATGCTTGAAGAAAAGCAACTAGTATTTCCAAGCCAGTTAATGCAACCGAAAAACTCAGTGGAAGCCATCCACCAACTATTCCAAGGCTTATTACAAAGCCTCCGAAAACTTTCATCATAGTATGACCTGCCATCATGTTTGCAAATAAACGAACTGAAAGACTAACCGGTCTACTTAAGTAAGAAATTATTTCTATAACAACTATCAGCGGCAATAGTACAGCAGGCACTCCACTAGGTACAAATAATTTTAAATATCCCAAACCATGTTTCATAAATCCAATAATTGTTACACCTACAAAAATAAATGAAGCCAAGATAAAAGTAACAATGATATGGCTAGTTACTGTAAATGCATAAGGGATCATCCCAAACATATTACAGAATAGTACAAACATAAATATTGAGAAGATAAACGCAAAGTAGGGTTTTGCTTTTGATCCTGCGGTATCACTAATCATTTTGGAAACAAAAGTATAACTTAATTCAGAAAGAAGTTGCATCTTGCTTGGTAGTAAGGAATTTTTTTTTGACCCTAAATTAAAAACTAATAAGATTGCAAGTGAACTAATAACCATAAACAAACTTGCGTTTGTGAAAGAAATATCTATTGCCCCTAATTTAATTTCGGGTCCAATTCTATAAACTTCGAATTGGTTCATTGGGTTTGTAGCCATAATTTTTTTAAGTCTATTTTTGCATATTTTTTGCAGATCTGAATACGTTTATAATTCCAGCAACAACACCTACAAAAAAAAATATTAATATTAACCAAGGCTTAGTACCAAAGGTCTTGTCTAAAATAAACCCTATAATTGTCCCAACTGCGACTGCAGACACTAATTCTGTACTTAATTTAAAGGCAGTCCCAATAGAAGAGGGTGCTTCTTCATTTTTATATAGATTTTTCTTTGAAAGCTTAGTTTTTGCAATCTCCAAGCGAGTTTTAAGGCTATCTTTTGGCATTTAAATTATTACGCAACCATACTCTCTGCTTTTTGTAAATCTACAGCAACAAGTTGGCTAATACCTTTTTCAGGCATTGTAACTCCATAAAGTCTATTCATTTTTGACATAGTTAGAGCGTGGTGAGTTACGATAATAAATTTAGTATCAGTTATTTTAGTTAAATCATCAAGAAGTCCACAGAATCTTGTTACGTTAGCATCATCTAGCGGAGCATCAACTTCATCCAATACACAGATTGGAGATGGGTTGGTAAGAAACACAGCAAAAATAAGAGACAAGGCTGTTAAAGCTTGCTCGCCACCAGACAATAAAGTTATAGACTGAAGTCTTTTACCAGGAGGACTTACCAACATTTCTAAACCAGCTTCAAGCGGATCATCAGAGTCCACTAATTCAAGTTTTGCATTTCCACCATTAAATAGTTTTGTATAAACTTCATTAAATTTTCTATTAACTTTTTCAAAGGCCTCTAATAATCTTTCTCTTCCTTTTTGATTTAATTCATTAATACTTTCTTTTAATTTTATAATGGCAGACACAAGATCTTCTCTATCTTGTTCCATTTTTTTAATTTCAATTTCATATTTGTTTGTTTCTTCATCTGCTCTAAGATTAACTGATCCTAGTTTTTCTCTTTCTCTTTTTTTCTCATCAAGAGTTTCTTCTTGTGCAACAGAGTCTGGTAACTTCTCAATTCCATTTAAATTAGAATTTTCTAAAATGTCATTTTCTTCAAGGTTAAGTTCAGAACTCACTCTTTCAAGTAAATCATCTTTTCTTTTTTTTAAACCCTCAACAGTTGCTCCTGAGCTTGCTTTCCTTTCTCTTATTTGAATAGATCTTTCTTGAACATCATTTAACCCAAGTCTTAAAGAGTTTATCTTTTTATCTGTTTCTTCAATTATTTTTTCATTCTCAATTTTTTCATTTTGTGAAATTCTCAGACCCTCAGTAATTTGTCCTTTTCTTTCTGCTTGAGCTTTGGGTTGTTGATCACGCTCATTTAACTGTGATAATAATTTATTTTTTCTTTCAGTTAGTTCAGAAACCATTTTTTCAGAATTAGAGAGTAAGTTTTTCCAACTTTCAACTTCTGACTCTATGGCTTTAATTCTTTCGTTTCTTTTTACAGACTCTTTTTTTATTGACTGATTTTTACTAAAACTATCAGCATATTTTTCTTGCAATAATTTAATATTTTCATTTTTTTCATTAATGTTAGTAAGCTTCTTCTTGCTATCTTCATCTTCAAGATTATTTAAAAAACTATCTATTTCTATCTGACATCGATCAAGTAAAGTAAGCGCTTGATTAATCTCATTTTTATTGATCAATTCTTTTGCTCTGGTAATTGTATTTTTAACATTTTGAATTGGCCCAATAGCAATATTGATATTTCCATCAGCAAAAATGTTAATAATTTCATCAACAGATTTTTGCTCATCTTTTAATAGGTTTTTTGCTTTTTCAAGGTCTTCGTTTGATAATTTTTCTGTTTCAAAATATTTAGAATCTATTTCTATTAATTCAGCTTTCTCCTCTTTTAGACGTCTTTCATTTGAGTTGGCGTCAATTACAATTCCTTTTTCTCTGTCTATATCTTCCTCGATAGTTTTTAGAGATTTTTTAATATTTTCAATTTCATCTTGAGTTCTAACATTTTCTTCATCTAAATTTTGTAACTCCAAATTCAATCTTTGAATTTTGGATAAGTTTTCTATATTTTTTTCTCTTAATGGAGAAACTTTATCTGTTTCAGTTTTGATTAAACTTTCAAATTGAGTAATCTGTTGATTGAAGTTACCCACTTCTCCTTCGGCCTCATTATTAATTTCATTCTCTATTCTAATTTCATTATCAATGTCTAATAATTTTAAATAATATAACCCTGCTTCAATTTTTTTTATTTCTTCAGATATAAGTTTGTATTTCGTTGCTTCTTCTGCTTGTTTCTGAAGATTTGCCAATTGTTTTTCTTGTTGTCTTCTTAATTCATCAGCCCTTTTCAAGTTTGTCTCTGCAGCATTTAATCTAAGTTCAGCCTCATGCCTTCTAACATGTAATCCTGAAATATTAGCTGCCTCCTCCAAGATTGCACGCCTGTCTGTAGGCTTAGCAGTTACTAAGGCTCCAATACGCCCCTGACTAATCATTGATGGTGAATGTGCACCTGTAGATAAATCTGCAAAAAACATTTGAGCATCCCTAGCTCTAACTTCTTTATCGTTTATGTAAAATTTTGAGCCCTTGTCTTTTTCAATCTTTCTTCTAACCTCTATATGATCTAAATCTTTATATTGCATTGGACCATCATGACTTGCGTTGTCTACACTAATAGAAACTTCTGCTATATTTTTAGAAGACTTATTAGATGTACCATTAAAGATGACATCTTCCATACCTGAGCCACGCATACTCTTAGCTGAGGTTTCACCCATAACCCACCTTAAGGATTCTACGATATTAGATTTTCCACAACCGTTTGGACCAACGATGCCAGTTAAGCCATGCTCTATTAGAAAGTTTGTTTTTTCAGCGAATGATTTAAATCCATTTAATTGGATTTTTTTAAACTCCATGGACTAACTTATATCAGTTTTTCAAGATATTTTTTTAAATTCTTATAATTTAGGGCTTTATCAAACTTTTTGTCATTAATTATTATCGTAGGAGTAGCATTAACTTCAAATTTTTTTACCCCATCGATTCGATCATTTAAAACGTAATCTTCTATAGCTTTATCACTCAAGCATTTTTCAAAATCTACGTTTACACTTTCACTTTCTAAGAATTTTTTTAAATAACCCGTTGCTTCTTCTGGAGTTTTTCCTCTAGCCCATTTTTTTTGCCCAGAGTATAAAATATTCAAAATATTTGAATTACCATCATTATTACACTGAGCAATTTTTGATGCATTAAAAGCTGCTAAATCTAATGGAAAATGTCTAAATTCAATTCTTACCAACCCTTTATCAACGAAGTCTTTTTTTAGTTCTGGATAAACATCTTTATGAAAATTTGCACAGTGACCACAAGTCAATGACTCGTAAGCAATTATTGTTATTTTAGCACTTTCTTCTCCTTCAGAAATTCTTTTGACCATTTCATTATCTGCAGCAAAGGCTTTAGGAGAGAAGATTAAAAATATTATAAATAATATTGAGGTTAGTTTTTTCATCGTTGTTTAAATAGTTTTGTTAATTCAAGTAATGATTTTTTAATTTTATCATTCTTAATACTATTTATCTTATCTGCATATTTAATATTTGTCACATGATTTTCATTAGTATCTAATTTTTTGAACTTTGTTTGAGCGTCATCAAAGCTTATGAATTTCAATTTCTCAACAACGGCATAACCAAAAAAGCTATTCATTTTATCCATTATTAATTTTTTTGAATACTCTAAATCAATTTCATGTCCTCTCTTTACCATTATTTGAAGAGTGCTTACTCCAAATTTATTCGAATTTTTAAAGGATTTGGGATAGCATATCTGAAAATGATTATCTCCAACTATGTACTTCCAGTTGTTAAGTGTTTCAGAAAATATATGACCCTTTTTTTTGATAATTTTTTTAATGTTTTTTGGCAAAGTGTCTTTAAAAGACCTTAAGCCTTGAATAGTTTTAAACCTCTGCTTAGTATTATTTTTAAATTGCATATGACCAAATCCATACTAACAAAAAAAATTCTTTATTGGTACGATAATAATAAAAGATCACTCCCATGGAGAAAAAAGCTATCACAAGTTAAGCAAGAATATTACACGTTAGTAAGTGAATTTATGCTACAGCAAACGCAGGTTGCAACTGTAATTCCATATTTCAATAATTTTATAAAAGATATTCCAGATATTAAATCTCTATCAAAAATTAAAGAACATAAGCTTTTAAAGTATTGGGAGGGCCTTGGTTATTATTCAAGAGTAAAAAACTTAAAAAAGACTGCACAAATATTAGAAAAAAATTTTAATAGAAGGTTACCAAGCACGATTGAAGAATTAAAATTATTACCTGGAATAGGTGAATACACTTCTAATGCAATAATGGCAATTGCATTTAACAAGCCATTTATTCCCTTAGATGGAAATATTGAAAGAGTAATTAAAAGATTATTAAATTTAAAATTACCCAAAGAAATTACAAAAGATAATCTTGTTAAGAGTAAAAAAATATTAGGTAATTCAACTAGAGCAAGTGATTATGCGCAAGCGCTAATGGAGCTAGGCGCATTGATTTGTCGACCTAAAAATCCCTTATGTCACCAATGCCCTTTAATTAAAAATTGTAAGTCTTTTAAAAAAAAAGATTTTGAAATAATAAAAGAAAGAAAAAAGAAGATTGATAAATTTTATTTGTTAGAAGTTTATAAAAGGAATAATAAATTTTTACTGATAAAAAATACTAAATTTAATTTTTTAAAGAATTTACAAATATTTCCCATGAAGCAAATATCCAAACCTGATAATTTAGCAAAACCTTTAAACTTCAAGATATCAAATATGAATATGAATGTAATAATCAAGTTTTCCAAGTTAAAGGGTGCAATTTCTAACTCTTCTTGGATTGATAGCTCTAAGCTTGAAGATTATACTTTGCCCACATTTACTAAAAAAATTTTTAATTATTTAAAAAAGATTTAATGAAAAATATAGCAATAATAGGAGCTGGTATTTCAGGTCTGTATATTGCAAATCTTTTAAGTCAAAACTCTAATTATAAAGTCACAATTTATGAGAAAAATGGTTATGTTAATTTGGAAAAAGGATATGGAATTCAACTTTCAGTTAATAGCATCAAACTATTAAATCAAATAAATTTTCAAAAAATTAGGATAGAAGATAAATTTCACCCCAATAAACTAGATTTCTATTCTTTAAAAAATAATAAGAAAATATGTGATTTAGATATATCCATGTTTAACAGCACTGATACAAAATATACTACTTTACAGCGCTCTACTTTAATTAATTTCTTAAAAGATGGGCTTCATGAAAATATTATTCATTATAATAAAAAAGTTATAAAAATTAATGAAGAAGCTGAAAATAAAGAAGTTTCTTTTGAGGATGGTTCATCTGTTAAATGTGACTACTTAATTATCTCCGATGGAACTTTTTCAAAAACAAAATCATTAATTGCCAATAAAGAAATTAAACCAAAGTACTTTAACTCTATTGCCTTAAGAGCAACAATAGACCAGGATACCCTTAAGGGTATTAACCCAGAGAATATATCTTTATTTTTAGGATCTAACTTGCACTCAGTTCTTTATCCAGTTAATAGCAAAGGACAGTTTAATTTTATTAGCATTCTTAGAAAAAAGCTTAGTACTAAAGAGTTATCTGACTATTCTTTATTTGAGAACAAAGATTTTACTACATCTATTATATCTGAAATATCAAAGCAAGTAGCTTCTGAAACAATTAACAATCTAAGAAGCATTAAATGTTTCCCAATATTTGTAGGTTCTAAGGTGCATGAACCAAAAAATAAAAATACTTTTATCATTGGGGATGCTTTTTTTGCTTTACCTCCAACTTTTGCTCAAGGTGCCTCTCAATCAATAGAAGTTGCTCATGAACTTTATAAAAATTTAGAAAATGAAAAAACTCAATTTAACTCTGAAAGAGTTAAAAGGGTAAGGATGATTGATATGAAATCAAAACTTAATTACTTTGCTTTTCATTTATCTAACCCACTAATAATTTGGATTAGAAACTTGATAATTCAAAAGTTAGTTAAAAATGAAAAATTTATTAATAGCTATCTTGGTAAAATTTATAAAGACTAATTTTTAGAAATTAATCTTTGTCTCAAATTATCAATTGGCACAGAAACGCCATCCACTGTGCAATGCCAATAAGTCCATCCATTACAGCTTTCAGAACCAAGTATTGTTGCTGCAACTTTATGAATTGATCCTTCAGCTTGATTATGCTTGATACTTCCATCTGCCATAATCTTAGCAACTATCTTTTTCTTTTGATCAAAGATACTTGTTCCGGGCTTTATTATTCCAAGCTCTACCAATGATCCAAAAGGTATTCTAGGTTTGGATCTATTATTTTTTAGAGTGTCTAAGAAATTATCTTCCAAAGGTTTTGTATTTTTTAATCTTTCTTCTGCTGCTTTAAAATAGATCTTTTCTTTTTCTATACCGTAATATTTTCTACCTAATTTTTTTGCAACTGTTGCGGTAGTTCCAGATCCTAAGAATGGATCTAGAATTAAATCGTCCTTATTTGATGATGCCAATAAAACTCTATGTAATAAAGATTCTGGTTTTTGAGTAGAGTGAACTTTTTTACCATTTTTCTTAAGTCGCTCCGCTCCATTACAAATAGGTAAATTCCAATCAGATCTCATTTGAAGGTCATCATTTAAACATTTCAAAGATTGATAGTTAAAAGTATATTTTGACTTTTCACTTTTAGAAGCCCAAATTAAAGTTTCATGAGCGTTCGTAAATCTTGTTCCTCTGAAATTAGGCATTGGGTTATTCTTATTCCAGATAACATCATTTAAAATCCAAAAACCTAAATTTTGTATTGCAGTGCCTACTCTAAAAATATTATGATAACTCCCTATGACCCAGATGGCTCCATCCTTTTTTAATATTCTTCTACATTCAGAAAGCCAAGCAACCGTAAATTCGTCATACTTTTTAAAGCTTTCAAATTGATCCCATTTATCGTTAACAGCACTGACTTTGCTTCTGTCTGGTCTTGTGAGGGAATTTTTTAATTGTAAATTGTATGGTGGATCAGCGAAAACAAGATCAAAGGTTTCGCTTGGAATTTTTTTTAATTCCTCGAGACTGTCACCATTAATAATCTTATTTTTAAAATTGTTTTCCATTTTCTATAAAACAATTAGACTCCAAACGGATTCCATGGTCAACCTGTGATTGAATTAAATGGATTCAATTTGTGTTTATTATTTCTTAAACAACCAGATCTGGTGTTGTTATTTTTAGGATTTATAGAAGATCACTAATAGGTGAAAATGTTTTACGGTGATATTTGGTAATACCAAATTGCTTAATTGCTTTTAAATGTTCTTTGGTTCCGTAACCGGAGTTTGTATCCCACCCATAATCATTAAATTCTTTTGAAAGTTTTGTAATAAATTTATCTCTACTGACTTTTGCAATAATTGATGCCGCAGAAATGCTTGGAATTTTTTGATCGCCTTTAATTACATACTCTAATCTATAGTTTTTTAGATCAGGTAGTTTGTTGCCATCAATTAAAACAAGTGAAGGTTTTGTTTTTAATTTAAGAATGGCTCTTTTCATTGCAAGTAAACTTGCATGCAATATATTAATTTTTTCTATTTCTTTAGTTGATGCCTGGCCTATAGCCCATATAGAATTTTTTTTAATATATTTTTCAAGCTCCTCTCTTTTGTTTTTTGTTAGAGTTTTTGAATCTTTTAATAATTTTTTATCAATAGAATTATTTAATATGACAGCTGCTGCATAAACGGGTCCGATTAAGCTTCCTCTACCAACCTCATCAACACCTGCTAAGATTCTCATTAAACGGATAGTTTTAGTTCTAAAATTTTTTGTTTAATCTTTTTTAAGTCATCCCATGAATGTTTTTTATTTTCAGGAGCTCTTAAAAGATAAGAGGGGTTAAAAGTTATAATAACGTTGTAACTTGTATTTTTTACAATTACTTCTTTCCATTTTCCTCTCTCAATAGAAATTTTATTATTTAAACCTGTTAAAGATTCCATAGCAGTACTACCCATAAGAATTATTATTTTAGGGTTTATTATTGAAATATGTTCTTGTAAAAATTGAGAATATCTTTTAATTTCTGTAGAGTTTGGCTTTCGATCTTCAGGAGGCCTAAAGTTTACAGCATATGTTGTGTAAATATTTTGTTTTTCAATGTTTATTGCAATCAGCATTTTTTTTAAAAGATCTCCTACTCCACCCATAAAAGTTAATCCGGAGTTATCTTCTTCAACGCCTGGGGCTTCACCAATTATCATTATTGGGCTATTAATATTTCCATCACCTAAAACTATCTTTGTTGAATTATTTTTTAAGTTACAATCGCTAATTGAGTTTATTTGTTCTTTAAGACTTCCCAGTTCTTTAATTTTATCTACTTTTTGAATATTAGGATCTTTTTTTAAATCATTATTGGTATTTTTTAGTCTATTGATCGGGTTTTCATCAAAAATAAAGTCAGATCCAGTAGAGTTTAAAAACTCAGAAGTCATAATTCGTATTTTGATTTATTACTTTTTTAGACATAGAATGACCAAATGCTGGTAAAGTTTTTTAAATTATTTTTAATAGTATTACTTTATCAGAGTCCATTATACTCAAAAAATACGAGTTTAAACGATTTTAATACAAGGTATTTGTCTAATTATTTTTCAGGAATTGTAGCGTATGAAAATCTAGATAATACGGAAGCTTTAAAATTTTTTAATTCATCAAAAATATTAATAAAACAGCATGACGCCTATCTTGAAAGGTATGTATTTTCTTTAGTGCTTGATGGCAAAGTTAAGAAAGCAATTAATCAAATTAAGCAGAGTTCAACAAAAAAAAACTCTGACTTTTTTCAGGCTAATTTATTGCTGGCAGTTGATAGTTTAAAGAAAAAAAACTTTAAAAAAAGCAAAGTCTATATTGATAGGTCATATGATTTTATTAACAATGATAGGCTTTCCTTAATCATTGCAGAAACTTTCAAACAATATTTATCCGTTTTTGAAGCAAAAAAAATAATAAAGCAAAAAAATACATTTGGAAATTTTTCATTTATTAATGAAGTTTTTCAACGATGTTATCTAAATGATAAAAATACTGAGAGATATTTTAATAAATTGATTAATTCACAAAATGATGCTGATTATTCAAGATATGTATTTTTTTTGACCAGCTATTTAATTGAGAATGATAATTATGATGGAGCAAAAAAAGTTACAAATAATTTTGATTATTTAAATTCATCAATACTAATCTCTCAAGGTAAAAAATGGATAGAAGATAAGAATTTTGATAATTTTCAAGATATTTTTTCATGCACAAATTCGAATGATGTTGTTAGTGAGCTATTTTTTCTAATAGCAAATCTTTATTCTTCCCAGAATGATTATGAGAAATCAAATTTTTATCTAAACATAGCAAACTATTTAAATCCTAAATTCGTTTTTAATTTATCTCTGTTAGCTGAAAATTATTATTCAAAAAATGATTATTCAAATACCTTAAAAACTCTTGAAGTATTTGATAAAAATCATGAATTTTATTATTGGTTTAAATTAAAAAAAGAGTCTCAAATTATATTAAAAAAAACTGATCAAAAAACGTCTCTCAATTTCATTAATGATAAATTTAAAGAAATTAAAAACCCAAATAAAAAAATTCTATTTGATATTGCAAATATGCATAAAAATGCAAAAAGATATATTGAGGCAATAAGCTTTTACGATCAAATACTTTTAAAAATGGATATTAATTCTGAGTTATATGCTGAGATGCTATATAGACGTGGAGGAAGCTATGAGAGATCTGGAGATTATATAAAAGCAGATAAAGACTTATTGAAATCTCTTGAGACTAATCCAAATGATGCTTATGTTTTGAATTATTTAGCTTATTCATGGCTAGAAAGAGAATATCAAATTGATACTGCTCTTAAAATGCTAGAAAAAGCTTATGCCGCAAGAAGTAACGATCCATATATTATTGATTCAATTGGTTGGGCTTATTACTTAGTTGACGAATATGAAAAAGCAGAAAGTTTTCTTAAAAGAGCTGTTGAATTAATGCCCCAGGACCCAATAGTTAATGATCATTATGGAGACATCCTTTGGCAGCTGGACAGAAAAATTCAAGCAAGATATTTTTGGCAAGCTGTTTTAAATTTAGATGAGACGGAAGATGCCATGAAAGAAACTATTAAAAATAAATTAATAGAGGGATTAAAAAATTCCTAAATTATGAATAGTTTTAAGATAAAGTCTTTCGCAAAGATAAATTTAGCTCTAAACGTTACTGGAAAAAAATCAAAACTTCATAATATTGAAAGTTTAATTTCTTTTATTGATTTACATGATTTAATCACACTAAGAGAAAGTAACACAAAACAGCATAAAATTAATTTTTTTGGAAAGTTTTCTAAAAACATCAGTAAAATTAACACCATTTCAAAATTGTTAAAAATTTTAAATGACAAAAAACTTTTAGATAATAAAAGATTTGAAATTAAAGTTATAAAAAATATACCTCAAAAAGCAGGAATGGGAGGTGGCTCTATGAATGCTGCCAGCTTATTAAATTTTTTTATTGAAAAAAAAATAATTAAAATAAAAAAAAGTGAGTTAAAAAAAATAAGTAATGAAATAGGATCGGATGTTATCTTAGGTATAAAGCCATCATCTGCTATTCTTTTATCTAATGGAGATATTAAAAAATATAAAAATAAAATTAAATTTCATATATTAGTTACGAAACCTAACTTTGGATGTTCTACAAAATATATTTATTCAAAAGTTAATTCTTTTTCCAAACCCGAATTCAACCCACCTAAACAGAAACTATTTGAAGCAAAATATTTAAAAAATTTAGACAATGACCTTGAAAAAGTTGCATTAAATAAATATCCAGAACTTAAAAGAATTAAATCCTACCTAGGTGGTTTACCCAATACTCTATTTGCTAGAATGTCTGGATCAGGATCCTCAATAGTGGCTTATTTTCATTCCAAAAAGGCCTGCAAAAAAGCATACAGTCAATATAAACGAAAATTTACTAGGCATTGGTGCATTGAATCAAAAACTATATAATTTTTTTTTTTTGTGATATATGAAATTAATATTGGCCCATGGTGAAGTGGTATCACATCTGTTTTTGGTACAGAGATCCGAGGTTCGAATCCTTGTGGGCCAGCCATATATGAATAACTTATTAGATAAAATTTTTTTTAGATCTCAAAACCTTAATCACATAAATTTAGGCTTCAAAAATATTAAAAAAGAAACAGAGGTTTCAAAAATATTTGAAGCAATTCATTCATACTCTAGCAATAGTGAAATTCGGTACGTAGGTGGATGTGTAAGAAAGATTATTAATAAAGAAAGATATGATGACATAGATTTAGCGGTAAATTTAAATCCAAAAGAGGTATGTGAGGCTCTGTCTAAAAAAGACATAAAATATTACGAGAGTGGAATAGAACATGGAACAATTACAGCGATAATTAATGACATAAGGTTTGAAATTACATCATTAAGAAAAGACGTTGATACAGATGGACGACATGCGAAAGTAGAATTTTCTGATAGCTGGAAAGATGATGCTTCTAGAAGAGATTTTACTATCAATTCTATTTATGCAGATATTGAAGGAAATTTATTTGACCCATTTGGCGGAAAAAAAGATTTAGAAAATAGAAAAGTTAATTTCATTGGGAATGCAGAAACAAGAATTAAAGAAGATTATTTAAGAGTGTTAAGATATGTTAGATTCTTTCTTAGTTATTCTAAGCATAGTCATGACCCAAAAGTCATTAAAGCAATTAAAAAAAACCTAAGTGGTGTTTCAAGTATTTCCTCAGAAAGACTAATAGATGAGTTTAAAAAATTATTAAAATCAGATGGTTTTCTAAAGCTAACTAAGGATAAGGATTGTTTAGAGATCATAAATCTTATTTTTCCACAAATTAAAAATATTTCCTTATTTAATAAAATGAATAGTTTTGCAAAAAAAAATTTTCTTGAAGCGGACTTTATTTTTTTATTATCTTTAATGATTATTGATGGAACTGATAATGTAGATTACTTTATTTATAAATTTAATTTATCCAAAAAAGATCAAAAAAGACTTATGTTTTTAAATAAGTTTAATTTAGAAAAAAATACTAGCCAAACCTTTTCAGAAAAAAATCTAAATAAATTTTTTTATTTTAATGGTAGGGAGGCATTATTAGATGTGCTTTATTTTAAAATTTTTAAATCTAAAAAAGAAGACAACAAGTTAATTAAATTAATTGAAATTTTTAAAAAGAAAGAAGTACCCGTCATGCCATTCAAAGCTAGTACTTTGATGGAAAAATATCAAGTTCCTGAGGGAAAAGAACTGGGACAGAAGTTAAAAGTAATAGAAGAAGTCTGGACTAGTAACGATTTCAAAATTTCAGATAAAGAAGTTCAAAAAATAGTAAGTAATTAAACGTACTTTACACCTTTAATTTCAAAGTTTTTTACACCTGCAGGAGTTTTAATTTCAACTAAATCATTTTTGTTTTTTCCAATTAAACCTCTACCAATTGGGGATTGAAAAAATATCAATTTTTTTTGAAGGTCAGCCTCATCTTTTCCAACTATTTTATAGGTAATTTTTTCTCCGGTATCTAAATTTTCTAAATCTACAGTTGAGCCAAAGATGACTTTACCTTCATTGCTCATTTTGGTTACATCGATAACATTAGCTCTAGCAATAATGTCATTTATTTCTGTAATCCTTCCTTCGTTATGAGATTGTTCTTCTTTTGCAGCATGATATTCAGCATTCTCTTTCAGATCTCCATGCGATCTCGCTTCCGATATTGCAGCAACTATTTGTGGTCTTTTTTTTTCTTTTAAAAAAATTAATTCTTCTTTTAAACTTTCAAGACCATCTGTTGTTATTGGTTCTTTATCCATTTTAATTCCATTTTACTATTGGAGGCAAAGACATTAATATTGCCTCAACATTACCGCCTGTTTGTAAACCAAATTTTGTTCCTCTATCGTATAGTAAGTTAAACTCAGCATATCTACCTCTTTTAATATACTGTATCTCCTTTTGTTTTACAGTCCATTTTTTTTTGTATTTCAGTTGTATTATAGAGTTAAATAACATTTGAAAGGTAACTCCAAGATCTGCTACAAATTTAAAGTCTTTCTCCCAATCATTTTTTTTGTAATCAAAAAAAATACCACCAATTCCTCTTGTTTCTTTTCTATGTGGTAAATAAAAATATTCATCACACCATTTTTTATACTTTTTATAGAATTTTTTATCATGTCGATCACACATTTTTTTTAATTCGTCATGAAGGAAGTTTTTTTCTTTAAGATCTTGAATGCAAGGTGTTACATCCATACCACCACCAAACCATCCATGCGTTGTATAGATAAACCTTGTGTTAAAGTGAATTGCTGGAACATGAGGATTTTTCATATGCATTACAACAGAAATTCCTGACGCCCAAAAATTTCGATCTTTAGAAGCACCTGGGATTTTTTTACTCATTTCTTTTGAAAACTTTCCATGCACTTCTGAAAAATTTACACCAACTTTTTCAAAAATTTTTCCGTTTTTTAA
The DNA here is from genome assembly GCF_047720245.1 of Candidatus Pelagibacter sp. Uisw_137. Taxonomy (GTDB): domain Bacteria; phylum Pseudomonadota; class Alphaproteobacteria; order Pelagibacterales; family Pelagibacteraceae; genus Pelagibacter. The sequence continues at coordinate 1,109,054 of NZ_CP159811.1, read as the reverse complement.
AATTCTAAATTCTCCACCACTTTCATCTTTAATTTCACTTCTATTCCATGTTTTAGATTTAAATTTTAATTTTTTACCTTCTAATTTTTCAATATCGTTACAAATTGTGTTCTGGAGCAACTTAAACCAATTAGAAGCAAGTTTTTTTTTAATTTCTTTATCCATTATTTATTAAAGTTATTTTGTCTTAAATTTTCTGAAAGAATTATAGCAACTGAAGAGGCTATATTTAAAGATCTTTTATTGTCCATCATCGGTATTTTTAATCTATACTTAATTGAATTATGAACATGATCTGGTACACCAGCACTTTCTCTTCCAAATAGCAGTGTGTCATTGCTCTCAAATTTGAAGGCAGTATAAGAGTCTGCTGATTTAGTTGTTAACAATATTACCCTCTCATTCTTTTTTGATTTAAAAAACTCATCTGAACTTTGATAAAATTTTAACATTTTTTCATCCATGTAATCCATCACAACTCTTTTAAATCTTTTATCACTAAATAAAAAACCACATGGCTCAATTATTTCTAAATCAGCACCTAGACACGCACACGTTCTAATAATAGCAGCTGTATTTTGGGGAATATCAGGTTCATATAAGGCTATTTTAGGTCTCAAATTCATGTTTTATGTGTCATTGTTTCAGTGGAAAAAAATCTTTTTTCTTATATGAAATCATATATTAGATAACAATATACAAAAAATAAAAGATGTCTGAAAAAAAACCTGAGAGAAGAGAATTTTTATTTACTGCCTCGTATGCTGTAGGAGCTGTTGGGGTAGGAGCGGTTGTTTGGCCACTAATTGATCAAATGAACCCAGATGCCTCTGTTAAAGCATTAGCTAGCACAGAAGTTGATGTAAGTTCAGTCCAATCTGGAAAAACAATCACTGTACTTTGGAGAGGAAAACCAGTTTTTATCAAAAGAAGAACTCCTGAAGAAATAGCTGAAGCAAGAGCTGTAAAATTAGAAGATTTAAAAGATCCTCAAAAAGATGAGGATAGAGTAAAGGATCCTGAATGGTTAGTTATGGTAGGGGTTTGTACTCACTTAGGCTGTGTACCTTTAAATGACAAAGGTGATTATAATGGATGGTTTTGCCCCTGCCATGGTTCACACTACGATATTTCTGGAAGAATTAGAAAAGGGCCTGCTCCAACAAACATGGAAGTTCCAAAATATGAATTTGTCAATAGCAACACAATTAAAATTGGATAATAAATAATTATGAGTGATCACGAGTACGTCCCCAGTTCAAAATTTGGAAAATGGTTTAATGACAGGCTACCACTTTTATCACTTGCTAGTCATTTAACTGATTACCCAACACCTAAGAATTTAAATTATTGGTGGACATTTGGTGGGATTTTAACTTTTTGTTTAATTACACAAATCGTTACAGGTTTAACTTTAGCAATGCACTACATTGCTCATGCTGACATGGCTTTTGAAAGTGTTGAGCATATCATGAGAGACGTAAACTATGGTTGGTTAATAAGATATATTCACGCAAACGGTGCTTCAATGTTTTTCTTAGCAGTCTATATTCATATATTTAGATCTTTGTTTTATGGATCATATAAATCTCCAAGAGAAATAATTTGGATTATTGGAATAATAATTTACCTTTTAATGATGGCAGCAGCATTTATGGGTTATGTTTTACCATGGGGTCAGATGAGTTTTTGGGGAGCAACAGTTATTACAAATCTTTTTAGTGCAATACCTTTAGTGGGTGAAGGAATAGTTAATTGGTTGTGGGGAGGTTATTCTGTAGATAACCCAACTTTAACAAGGTTTTTCACGTTACATTATTTAATACCATTTTTAATCTTGGGCTTAGTTGTCCTTCATATTTGGGCTTTGCACGTTCCTGGAAACAATAACCCAGTAGGGATTGATGTTAAAAAGCCTTCTAAGGATACAGTACCATTCCATCCATATATTGTGATCAAAGATGCCTTTGCATTATTAATGTTTATGATTGTTTTTGCATTTTTTGTTTTTTATTCACCAAATATTTTAGGGCATGCGGATAATTATATAGAAGCAAACCCAATGGTTACACCAGCCCATATAGTTCCTGAGTGGTATCTATTACCTTTTTATGCAATCCTGAGGTCAGTTCCTGATAAATTAATGGGAGTAGTTGCAATGCTGTCAGCAATTTTAATTTTAGCTGCATTGCCTTGGTTAGATACTTCAAAAATTAGATCAGCAGTATTCAGACCTCTTTACAAACAATTTTACTGGATTCTAGTAGTAGATGTATTGGTTCTAGGTTACGTGGGTGCAATGCCAGCTGAAGGACTTTACTTATTGATTGCTAGGGTCGCCACAGCTTACTACTTTATTCATTTTTTAATAATCTTACCGGTATTAGGATTTAAAGAAAAAACTATACCCCTACCTTTAAGTATTACAGAACCAGTACTTGGGGGGATGCCAATGGCATCAGCTGTTAAAAAAAAAGAAAGTTTAGATTAATTAAGTGAAAAATATTTTAAAAATTAGCTATTCAATCATTTTTTTATTAGTAGGAACTCTTACAGTTAATGCTGCAGAAAAAGTTGATCTTTTAAAAACAGATTGGAGTTTTAAGGGATTATTTGGAAAATTTGATAGAGGGGCCTTGCAAAGAGGGTACCAAGTTTATTCAGAAGTTTGTGCTGGCTGTCATTCAATGAAATACGTAAGTTATAGAAACCTATTTGAACCAGGTGGACCAGAGTTTAGTGAAGAGCAGGCTAAAGCAATAGCTGCAAGTTTTGAGGTTACAGATGGACCAAATAATGATGGTGAAATGTTTGTCAGACCAGCAAAATTATCTGATAAATTTGTCATGCCTTTTGAAAACGTTAAGGCAGCTCAAGCAGCAAATGGAGGAGCTTATCCACCTGACATGTCAGTATTGGCAAAAGCTCGAAGTGGTGGGGTTGATTATATTTATTCAGTACTTTTAGGTTATGAAGATCCACCCAGTGGCGTAACGCTTGATGATGGGGTTTACTATAATAAATATATGTATGGTAATAAAATTAAGATGTCACAACCTTTAATGGATGATGCAGTAGAATATAGCGATGGTACAAAAGCTACAGAAGAGCAAATGGCAAAAGATGTCACAACATTTTTAATGTGGGCAGCAGAACCACATTTAGAAAGTAGACATAAAATGGGCTTTAAGGCTATTTTATATTTAATTATTTTAACTATTCTGGTTTACTTTAGTATGAAGAAAATTTGGTCACGTATTGAATCTGAAGTTTAATATATCACCATCTTTGACGATATAATCTTTTCCTTCAAGTCTCATTTTTCCATTAGTTTTGGAATTTACCCAACCTTGATTTGCTATGAAATCTTCGTATGCAATTGTTTCAGCTCTAATAAAACCTTTTTCAAAATCAGTATGTATTTCACCAGCCGCTTTTGGTGCGGTACAATTTTTTTGGATAGTCCAGGCTCTAGTTTCTTCAGGTCCAGATGTAAAGTAAGTGTCTAACTCTAAAATATTATAACCCTTTTGAATCAGCATATTTAAACCAGTTCTTTTTAATCCAATCATCTCCATATAATTTTCTTTTTCTTCATTTTCTAATTGATTTATTTGGTTCTCAATATCGGCCGAAACTATTAAGGTATTTTTCTCACCAAATTTATCAATAAAAGCTTGTGTATATTTATTTCCATTTTGAACACTTGATTCATCAACGTTACATACAAAAATTTTAGGTTTTAAAGACAATAAACCACTTTGGTTTATTAATTTTTTGTCAAATTGTTCATAAAGTATTTGAATATCTTTAGAATTATTTATGCAGTCAGAAGCAATTTCTAATATCTTTAATTGTTCCTCATCTACATTTTTCTTATTATTTTTTTCCAATCTTTTATGTATTGATTCAAGGTCTGCCAACATCATTTCTGTTTCAATAATTTCTAAATCTCTGATTGGATCAACAGTTGGGTTCACATTTTGAATATCATCAGAGTCAAAACATCTGATCATATGTATGACTGCATCGACTTCTCTTATATGAGATAAGAATTTATTTCCTAAGCCTTCACCTTTAGAGGCGCCCTCTACTAGTCCGGCTATATCTACAAACTCAATAGTAGTATTAATTTTTTTTTTTGATTTTGATATTTCTACCAATTTATCTAGTCTTTCATCTGGTACAGGAACCACACCAACATTTGGCTCTATCGTACAAAAAGGGAAATTAGCAGCTTGTGCCTTGCTAGAATTTGTAAGTGCATTAAATAATGTAGATTTACCAACATTAGGTAAGCCAACAATTCCACACTTAAAACTCATTACTTGTTATTTACAGTGCTTGAGAATAAATCTAATTTTTTATCAATTAATATAGGCATTGAACCAATAATATTTTTAGTAATTTTTTCTAGTTGTATCATTTCATCTTCATCAAAATCTTTTAATACATGATCTGAAACATCAGCTTTAGTTTTGGGTCTTCCAATTCCTATTCTTACTCTTGAATAATCTTTACCAATAAATTTATCGATAGACTCGATACCATTATGTCCTGCACTAGATCCTGCAAATTTTGCTTTTACTTTTCCAAACTCAAGGTCAAGGTCATCATGGAAGACAATCACATCTTCAGCATCAATTTTGAAGTATTCAATTAATTCCCTTATGCAAATTCCGGAGTTATTCATAAAGGTTAAAGGTTTTATTGCATAAACCTTTTTATCTTCAATATTACCCGTAGTTAACAACCCTTTAAATTTGGGTTTTTGTTTAGACAGACCAAATTTTCGATTGAGAGCATCAATTAATTTGAAACCAATATTGTGTCTGTTGTTTTCGCTATCGGGGGTTGGATTTCCTAAGCCTACAAATAAAAGCATATTTTTTTTAAATCGTATCTAGGAGTCTTCACAATAATAAGTTGATTATTTTTTTTCTTCAGTAGCTTTTTTTTCATCGCCATCTTTTTTATCACCTTCAGCTGCTGGTGCTGCTTCTTTACCATCTTCTGTTGCTGCTACTTCTTCAGCTTCAGCTGGTTTTTCTGGCTCTTTCATAACTGTTGGAGCTGCCAATGTTGCAATTACAAAATCTCTTCCAATAATAGTTGGTGTAACACCTTCTTCTAGTTTAACTGAAGATATTTTGAAACTTTCTCCAATATCCACTCCATCTAAATCAATAGTTATTGCAGATGGTATTTTTTCACTTGGGCATTTTAATTCTATTTCTCTTCTAACAATGTTTAGTACTCCACCTCTTTTTAAGCCTGGTGAAGTTTCATGGTTAATAAATTCTACAGGTACTTCTATTCTAATTTTCACACCTGGGACAACTCTAAGAAAATCAATATGAGTTGGCTCATCTGATATTACATTATAAGTAATTTCTCTTGGCAAAACATTTTGAGGCTTTCCATCTAAATTAAGAGTTATTATATTTGATAAGAAGCTTCCTTTTTGTATTAGAGATTTTAATGTTTTTTTTAATACAGTAACTTTTTGATTTTCTTCTTGCCCACCATAAATTATGCCAGGGATATCTCCGGCCAATCTAAGAGATCGAACATCTCCTTTTGACTTAGTGTTTCTAGTATTTGCATCAAGTGAATTCATAAAAAGATGGCTTTTAGCCCAAGTTTCTTAATAACTCAAGATAATTATTTAAATAAATCAGATACAGATGTTGAGTTAGAGATTCTTTTAATTGCCTCACCCATAAGGGCTGAAATAGGCAAAACTTCTATATTTTTAACATTTTTAATTTTGTCGTGATTATCAATTGTGTCTGTTACTACTAATTTTTTAATGACGGATTTTTTAATTTTATCTACTGCCTCTCCACTTAAAACCCCGTGAGTAATATAAGCGTAAACTTCTTTAGCACCTCTATCCTTTAAAGCTTTCGCAGCGTTTACTATAGTTCCACCTGAGTCAATTATGTCATCAACTATAATACAAGTTTTCCCCCTAACATCTCCTATGACATTCATAACTTTGGATTGACCTGGTTTGGGTCTTCTCTTATCCACAATAGCAAGTTCTACATCTAAAATTTTACCAAGTGCTCTCGCTCTTTCAGTTCCACCAACATCTGGTGCAACACAAATAATATTTTTACTTTTTATATTTTTTTTAGCATGTCTTGCAAAAATTGGTGTAGCAAATAAGTTGTCTACAGGAATGTCAAAAAAGCCCTGAATTTGTCCAGCATGAAGGTCTACAGTAACGACTCTATCAGCACCTGCTTTGGTAATTAAATTAGAAACAAGTTTTGCAGAAATAGAAGTTCGAGGTACTACTTTTCGATCTTGTCGTGCATATCCAAAATAAGGAATGACAGCAGTAATATTTTTTGCCGAAGATCTTTTTAAAGCATCAATGCAAAGTAGTAATTCCATTAAGTTGTCATTTGCAGGTGATGAAATAGACTGAATTATAAAGATACTATTACCCCTAATGTTCTCATTAATTTCTATATAAATTTCTCCATCAGAAAACTTTTTTATACTTGAATTCACAAGCTTAGTTTTTAAATATTTTACAATATTTTTACTGAGAGGTTTATTGCTGTTTCCAGTTAATAATTTCATGAGATATTATCAATTAATCATAATTACAGAAATATTTCTACCATAATCATTCTCATTACGGCTAATAGATCTTCGAGCGCTAAAAAAATTATTTTTAGGATTAAATGTGTCCTTATTGATTATATCAATTTTCTTTATATTTAAGGTTTTTAATTGAGAATGGACATATTTCTTTAAATTAAAGAAATCTTTATTTTTAATTTTTTTAAAAAATTTTTTATTTTTTTCATCATTTTTGATGAGTTTTTTAATAAAATCTTCTTTTACTTCATAATTTTTTATTGAAATACATGGCCCAATAACAGCAGTAATATTTTTAGGGGTGCAGCCTTTTTTTATCATAAAATTTAAAGTTTTTTTAATTATCCCTTTAAAAGCACCTTTCCAGCCAGCATGAATTGCTGCAATCATTTTTTCTTTCTCATCATAAATTAGTATTGGAGCACAATCGGCAGTTAATATAGCTATAGGAAATTCCTTTTTATTTGTGATTAGTGCATCTCCCTCAAAATTATAATTTTTAAGTTTTAGATTTTTATCTATAAAGTGAAATTTATTACTGTGAATTTGCTTAAGTAAGATAATTTTTTTAAGTTTAGTTTTAATTTTCTTTTGAACGATTTGAAGATTTTTTAAAACATCTTTTTTATTATCTGAAGATCCAGGACCACAATTTAAACTCTTAAAAATACCCAGAGATTTTCCACCCTTTCTATTAAAGAAAGCATGCTGTAAATTTTTCAATCTGCTGAGTTTTTTTGACTTAATCAGTTTAAAACCCCAATTTAAATTTATTTTTATGAGTTGTTATTAGCATTACTTTAAACAATTCACCCATTTGATTTTTATCTATAAGCCTTTTTATTCTAAAATAAATATCAGCTTTTTCGCTAAATAACATTTTCTTGGACAATATTTCTGCTCTTTCAAGAATACCAAGTTTTGTTAAAAACTCACCTTGTGTAGTATTAATTGAGGTAAGTGAGCTTAATTCTTTAACCATTCTATTTATCAAGTTGAAACTTAAATTATAAGTAATATCAGAATTGCCAAACCCCTCTAACAGGTCACAATATTTATGTTTCGATACAGCTTGCAGTGTATTTTTCATTTTTTTATCAATATATGCATAATCTATTATTAAAATTCCACCATTATTACGTTTAATTTTATTGTTAATAATTTTTAAGTATTCAGTTGATTGTGGTGAATACTCAATAAAGTTCTGCTGTTTCGCAATCTTAAATTTGATTTTATTTTCAAATTTTTCCATATCAAAAGGAACATCGAAATATTCAAATTTTTTATTGAAGAATTTGACATGTCTTTCAAACCACTTTTTTTCTTTTTTTATGAATTGCTTAATGGGCAAGGCGTCAAAAAATTCATTTGCTAAAAAGATACATGGTAAATTATCTAATTCACCTAAATCATTTAACCATTGAATATTTTTTTTATTGATATTAGTCTTTTGTTTTTTCTTGAGTAATTTGCTTCTTTCTAAAATCTTAATATGACAAGAATTTTTAAATATTGGAAACTTATCAAAGGTATTAACTAAAACTTTCATCATTTCACCATTACCAGCACCCAATTCAATTAAATTAAACTCTTTGGGACAACCTAGATTTTGCCAAAATGAAACGACCCAAATTGCAATCATTTCTGAAAATAATACTGATATGTTAGGTGAGGTTATAAAATCACCCTTTTTGCCAAAGGGAATTTTTTTCATATAGTAACCAGATGTTTTGTTATAAAGAGATTCCTCTATAAACTTATCTAAAGCAAACGAGTCATTATTCTTAATTTTCATTTTTTTAAGGATAAAAGATAAGCCCCAGTTATGAAAAAAAGAATACTTATCAATTGGCCTAATGTTAGATTTAAAACTAAGTAACCGATTTGAGGATCTGGAGATCTAAAATATTCTATAAAAAATCTAAATAGAGAATAAAAGATTAGGAATAAAGCAGAGATTTTTCCAGGTACTTTTAAATAATCTTTTTTAAAAAAATACCCAAGTACAAAAAAAAGAATTATTCCTTCAAAAAAAGCCTCATATAATTGAGAGGGGTGTCTTTTGATATTATCTATTAGAACAAATTGAACTGACCAAGGAAGGTCTGTGGCCCTTCCATAAAGCTCTGAGTTTATAAAATTGGCAATTCTACCAAAAAAAATTCCAATTGGAGCGGATAGGGCAACTAAGTCTAAAAATATAAACGAATTTGTATTGTGTTTTTTTGAGAACAATATTGATGCAATTATAATTCCAATTAAAGCACCATGAAATGACATTCCTCCATTCCAAACCATCAATATTTCAATAGGGTTATCTAAATAATATTTTAGATTATAAAATAAAGTATATCCAAGCCGACCCCCCAAAATCATACCTATAATGAGATAGGTTATGAAGTCATCAAATAGCTGAAAAATATGAGGATCTTTGATTAATTTTTTTTTGCAATACAGCCAACCAAGTGTAATACCGATAATATAAGCCAAGGAATACCATCTGATTTCTAATGAAAATATTTGAAAAGCAACTGGGTCAAAATTATTAATAAACATTTTTAAAAAACTACGTATAAAGTATATTAATTTTATAAACGAATATATGACAAAATCAAAATTTGTAATTGATAAATTAACAAAGCTATTTGAACAAGGACTTATTTCTTATAAAGATTTAAGCTCTGAAATCATAAATGTTTTAAGATCTAAAAGAGATGAAATCATTTTTAAAATGAAATTAACTAGCAAAGAAGAAACAGATATATTAATTAAAAGAGTTGAAAATTTAGAAAAAAAAATCAACAAATTGGAAAAAAAGAATCTAAATAAAAAATCTACAAAGGTAAAAAAATCTTAACTCTAAGGCCGTTTAAAGGAGATTTTTCTAATAAAATATTTCCTCCATGGGATTTGATTATGTCAGATGTAATTGACAATCCAAGACCAACACTAGATTTAGAATCCCCTCTACTTTTATCTACTTTATAAAATGGTTTGAAAACATTCTCTAACTCTTCTTTAGGAATGCCAACTCCATCATCATCAATAGTAATTATTATGTTATTATCTTTTTTTGATAGGTGAAAATTTATATTCTCAGCATATTTAATTGAATTATCAATTAAATTATTTAAAGATCTCTGTATTAAATTCTTTCTTCCATTCATATAAACTCTTGGAATTATTTCTTTAGTTATTTTATCATTATTATATTTATTTATTGTAGTTTCGATTAATTCAGAAATATCAAAGGTTTCATCTTTTTCTAAATAAGATGAACTTGTAAACTGCAGATATTCGTTAAGCATTTTTTCCATTTCATCTATATCTAAAGACATTTTTTTTGATAAATCTTTATCTTTCATAAAAGATAGTTGAAGTTTTAGTCTTGTTAAGGGTGTTCTTAAATCGTGGCTTATACCAGATAACATTTCAGACCTTTGATTTAGGTGTCTCATTATTCTTTTTCTCATTTTATCAAATTCCAAACCTGCTTGTCTGATCTCTAAGGCTCCTGATGGTCTGTATTCATCAATATTTTCCCCTTTACCAAATCTTTCTGCAGCTTTAGCCAGGTTTATAATTGGCCTTGTTTGATTTTTTAGAAATAGTATTGCTATAGTTATCATTAGTAGTGCTGGTAGGGTGATCCATAAAGCAAATATTCTAGCAGACGAGCTTGCCACCCTATCTTTTGGGATAAAAAATTCAAAGTAACCGTCGTTATATTTAATATTTATATGAATAAGTTCTTTGTAACTCGTTGTATCGAACCAATAATTCTCAGTACCCATATTAGATTTTAGTTCTCTCCTTAGTGTTCTATCTATTGGACTAAACCATCTTTCTTTTTGAGGTTTTTTAAATGAATCATCTGTTTTAAACTCAACATTAAGATCTAAATAAATTGTGAATAAGCCTGACAGGTCATTATTATTATATTTTCCATTATCGTAAGCTGCTATGAATGTTTTCATCTCTCCGATCAATGCTCTTGTCATACCTTTATTTGTTTTAATCCAAAGACTATCGAAAAAAACAATTGCTATGACTACTTGAAAAACAATTATTGGTACTGCTACGATTAATAAAGCTCTATAAAATAATCTTTTGGGTAATAAATTTTTTATAAAATTATTCAATCCATAAGACATAACCAGCACCTCTTAAAGTTTGTAAGTATTTTGGATTTTTCGGGTCTGCTTCTATTTTTTTTCTAAGTCTTGTAATTATTACATCTATTGATCTTTCTTTATCAAGATCAGTTAGTTTGCCAATATCTTCTCTTGAAAAAGTTTTACCAGGATTGTTAATCATTTTTTCTAATATAATTTTTTCAGTACTATTTATTTTATATTCAATATCATTTTTAATAATTAAAAGTTTGTTAAGATCAATTTTAATATTATCAAAGGTTATAATTCTTTTTTCATTATTTCTTTTTGTTTTATTTAAAATATTTTTTATTCTTAAAGTAAGTTCTTTTGGTTCAAAAGGTTTTGGTAAATAATCATCGGCACCTATCTCTAGGCCTTCAACTCTATTTTCAGTTTCTCCTTTGGCTGTTAATAAAATTATAGGGGTATCAATCTTAGATTTATTTTGTTTGATAAAATCAAGGCCACTTTTTCCTGTCATCATTATATCCAAAACAATTAAATCAAATTTAATTATTGAAATTTTTTCTTCAGCATTTTCTGCACTATCCGATGTAGTAACCAAAAAGTTATTTTCATTCAAATACTGTTTAATTAGAGATCTAATTCCTTCATCATCATCTACAACTAAAATGTGGGCTACAAAATCATTCATTAATTATTTTCTTTAAAACATTGTCAAAGTTTAGGACTTGATCAGAACTTGAATTTAAAAGAGCGTTATAAATTCTTTTTTTTTGTGTCGAAAATATTTCATCAAAAATTTTTTCTCCTTTTTCATTTAAAAAAATGTGTTTTACTCTTGTGTCTTGTTGATCTTTTTCAAAAAAAACAACATCAAGTTTAATTAAATCTTTTAAAACTCTATTTAAACTCTGCTTAGTAACCTTTAGCTTCTTTAATAGGTCGGAAATTGTAATCCCCTTATACATTGATAATAGATGTAAAACTTTATGGTGAGCTATACCTATAGAGTATTTATCTAAGGTTTTCTTGGCATCTGAAAAAGATTCACGATAACTTTTAAATAACTTTTCAATCAATTGCTTTAACTGAGTATCCTTTAAATATAAAAGTTCTTTCATTATGGGTAAGTTATATTGACATATTATAGATACAAAGATAATTTTAGGAAAAAATTTAAATTATTTCATACATGATACCCTACGATAAAAGATCTGGTAAAATCTGGTATAATAACGAGCTTGTTGATTGGGCTGATGCAAAAATTCATATTTTAAATCATGGATTGCATTATGCTAGCTGCGTATTTGAGGGAGAAAGAGTTTATGACGGATCAATATTCAAGCTAGAAGAGCATACTACAAGACTTTTTTATTCAGCTAAAAGAATGGGAATTACAATGCCATATTCAGAAACAGAAATAAATGATGCATGTAATAAAATTATTTCAGTTCAAAATATAAAAGATGGTTATGTAAGACCAATGGCCTGGAGAGGTAGTGAAATGATGGCAATCTCTGCACAACAAACAAAAATTCATGTTGCTGTAGCAACCTGGGATTGGGGATCTTATTTTGATCCAAAATTAAAAGTTAATGGGATTAAATTAAATATTTCAAACTGGAGAAAGCCAGCACCAAATACAATACCTTGGGACACAAAAGCATCAGGCTTATACATGATCAACACCTTGTCAAAACATGAAGCAGAACAACAAGGTTATACAGATTCTTTAATGCTGGATTATGAAGGAAATGTTGCAGAGGCAACTGGAGCAAATATTTTTTTTAAAGATAAGAATGGAGAAATACACACTCCAATTCCAGATTGTTTTTTAGACGGAATAACAAGAAGAACAGTTATTGAGATTGCTAAATCTAAAGGAATTAAAATTAATGAGAGAAAAATTAAACCAGAAGAACTAAAAAATTTTGTTGGTTGTTTTTTAACTGGGTCAGCTGCAGAAGTAACACCAGTATCATGTATTGCGGATAATCAATTTAAAGTTTGTGAAACTATAATTGATTTAAATGAAAGTTATCAAGCTTTAGTTAGAAAAAAATAGATTATTTACTTTTTATTATCCTCAGATATTGCATGGTCAATGCCTTTTCTTAAATACTCATAACCAGTATATAGAGTTAAAAATGCAGAAAGCCAAAGCAGGATTATACCAATAGTTTGGGCATTATAATCTTGAAAATTTAAAATTTTATTACCAGTTTCACCTGTCAGTAAAAGAGCTATGGCAACCATTTGTAAAAAAGTTTTTAATTTTGCTAAATTAGTTACTGGTAATTTAATTTGTCCTCTAGCTAGAAACTCTCTTAAGCCTGAAATTAGTATTTCTCTTGTAAGTATTATAATTGCAGCAATAACCTCATAATGTTTAATTGTTCCACTCATAACAAGCAATATAAGTGCAGTAGCAACAATAATTTTATCTGCTATAGGATCAAGTAATTCACCTAACTTAGACTCTTCGCTCATCATTCTTGCCAACATTCCATCCAAAAAATCAGTAAATGAAGCAATTACAAACAATACGCATGCAGTTAAGTCACCATAAAAACCTGGCAAATAAAATGCTAGAACAAAAAAGGGTACAATTATTATTCTACCAATTGTTAAAATATTTGGAATTTTTTTAAGCATAATTATTCGTGAAAAAAATTATATATCTTTTTTGCAACTTTTTCCTCAACACCTTCAACTAATTTAATCTCATCAAAACTTGCGGATTCTACTGCTCTAGCAGAGCCAAAATGGTTTAATAGAGCTCTTTTTCTAATTGATCCAATACCATCAATTTGATCTAATAATGATTTTGTAATTCCTTTTGCTCTTTTTGCTCTGTGAGAGGTGATGGCAAATCTATGTGCTTCATCACGCAGTCTCTGCATAAAGAAGAGAGTAGGGTCATTCTTATCAAATTTAAATGAATTTCCTTTATAGAAAAAAGTTTCATCACCACTATTTCTTAATTTACCCTTAGCAATAGCAATCATAGGCAGATCATGTAATCCAAATTCATCTAATACTTCTTTGGCAGATGAATATTGACCTTTACCACCATCAATTAAAATTAAATCAGGAAGCGTTAAATAATTTCCTTTTTCTAGCATTGCTCTTTTAAATCTTCTTGTAAGAACTTCTTTTAACATTGCAAAATCATCTTGTTCAGCACCCTTTGTCTTAATATCAAATTTTCTATATCTTTTTTTAACAAATCCTTCATTTCCAAAAGTAATCATAGCACCTACACTATTGGTTCCTGAGATATGGCTATTATCATAAACCTCAACTAAGTTGAGGCTATTTTTAAGATCAAATTTTTTAGCCACACCTTCAAATAAATTTTTGTTATTATTTGTTTCATAAATTTTTCTATTAAGTGACTCTTTGGCATTTTTTTCTGCCATAGCAATCACTTTAGCTTTAGTTCCTTTTTTTGCTATATTAATAGAAATTGTACTACTTTCTTTTTTACTTAATGTTTCTTCAATTAATTTCCAGTCCTCAATTTCTGTATTAATAATAATTAATTTTGGAACATTCTTATTTTCATAAAATTGCATCAAGAAGGATGACATTATTTCAGATATGTCTTGGTCAGGATCATGTTTTGGAAAATAAGCTTGGTTGCCCCAATTTTGTTTGGATCTGTAAAAAAATACTTGAATACAGGTTTTACCAGATTCTTTATAGGCAGCAATTACATCAGCATCAACTAGATTGGCTTCATTAATTCTTTGTGACGATTGAATTATATTTAAGGATTTAATTCTATCTCTAAAAATAGAAGCTCTTTCAAAATCCAGCTTTTCGCTGGCTTCCTCCATTTGTTTAGATAGATTTTTTTGTATATCTCTTGATTTACCCGATACAAACTGAATTGCTTGATCTACTGATTTTTTATAATCTTCTTTATCAATATAATCGACACAAGGACCAGAACATCTTTTTATCTGATAAAGAATGCAGGGTCTTTTTCTATTCTTGAACGTGCTATCATCACAAACTCGAATTTGAAATATTTTTTGAAGCATCTTAATGGTCCAATTTGCAGTTCCTGCTGAAGCAAAGGGTCCAAAATAAAATCCTTCTTTATCTTTTTTGCCCCTATGTTTTGTAACCTGTGCCCATTGGTCTTTATTACTAATGAAAACAAAGGGAAAAGATTTGTCATCTTTAAGCAATATATTAAATTTAGGTTTATGTTTTTTGATTAAATTTGCTTCTAAAAGAAGTGCTTCACTTTCATTGGCAGTAGTCGTTATCTCTAACTTAAAAGTTTGAGAGAGCATCCTTGCTGTTCTAATGATATGATTTTTTTCAGCTACATAGCTCTTTAATCTATTGGGAAGGTTTTTTGCTTTACCTACATACAAAATCACATCTTTATGATCGAGCATTCGATAAACTCCAGGGCTTTTAGGAATTAATGGTAGCTCTTTTCTAATTACGTCTTTGCCTAGTTCAGAGCTTTTCATGACTTCTTTTTTTGGTAATTTGGATACCAACCGAGGCACATTCTTTTATAATTTCTAATTTTTCAATTTGAAGCATAATTTTTCCAATTCGTTTATCTTTAAACAATACATCAAAAACATCTTCAGCAAGTGTTTCTAAAAAATTATAATGTTTCTTTTTTGCAAGTTTTGTAATTAATTTTACAACCTGACCATAATTAACAATTGATTTAATATCTCTGTCATTTGTTGGTTTTCTATCTTCATAATCAATCTCCAAACTAAATTTTATTTTCTGGGTTTTTTCTTTTTCAAAATCATAATAACCAAGCTTTAAATCTAGAGTTAATTCTTTAATAAGAATTTTTTTTTCATAATTAAATAAGCTTTTATTTTTATCTATTTTGACAATATTTAAATTATTATTTTTCATTCTTTTCCAATTACATCTGGTGTTTGCCAGTTTAAACTTTGTCCACTATCGATTGCTATTACTTGACCTGTAATTGAACTGTTTTTGATAAAAAAGTCAACAGCAGAACATATGTCTTTTACATTTACCTGCTGTTTTAAAGGGGTTGCTAAGTACTGCTTTTTAAAATGCATTTCAGTTTGTCTTTTATTTTTAATAGTTGGTCCAGGTGCAATTCCATTAACTCTTATGTTTGGAGCTAATTCCATAGAACTAGTTTTTGTTAGAGTATAAAGCCCTGTTTTACTTAAAGTATAAGAAAAGAAAAAGGGAGTTAACTTAAAAACTCTTTGATCAATTATGTTTATAATATTGTTATTTTTACCTTTAACATTTTTTGAAAATTCTTTTGTAAGATATGCGGGTGCTTTTAAATTTACATCCATATGTTGGTTCCAGCTTCTAGAAGAAAAATTTTTAAGACTATCATTTTCAAATAATGAAGCATTATTAACTAAACAATCAAAGTATTTTAATTTTAACTTTGAGAATTTTATAATTTTTTTTAAATCTTGTTCTTTTGCAAGGTCACCTTTTACCAAGTAAACTTTTGTTTTATTTTTTGACAATTCTTTTTGTAATTTTTCAGCTTCAGATTTAGACTTATTGTAATGAATAATCATTTCAACTCCTGGACCTGAGAGTTTCTTTGCAATAGCAGCACCCATTCTAGTTGCGGCTCCAGTGATAATTATTTTGTTTGCTTCCATTTTTTCTTACCTTTTTGAGCTCTTGTACCAGGTAAGCCCATTGTTGATCTACCTTTTGGATATGTTCTATTTTCTTGGTTATAGTGTTTTATTTTTGGGTTTAAAACAATTTCTAATTCTGATGCTTCTAAATTTCTTATTTCATCTCTAATTTTACCAGCTTCTTCAAATTCAAGGTTTGTGGCTGCATCTTTCATTCTTTTGTTGAGCATCTTTAAGTGCTTCTTTAAATTTCCACCAATATTGTCTCCAGTACCTACTTTTAAATAATCCTTGTCATAAACGTTCTGCAACACATCGCTAATTTCTTTCTTAATAGAAACAGCATCAATATTATGCTTTTTATTATAGGCAACTTGAATTGCTCTTCTTCTATCTGTTTCTTGAATTGCTTTTTTTATACTTTTTGTTTCTTTATCTGCATAAAGGATAACTCTACCTTCCAGGTTTCTTGCAGCTCTTCCAATAGTTTGAACTAAAGAAGTTTCAGATCTTAAAAATCCCTCTTTATCAGCGTCTAAAATTCCAACTAATGCACACTCTGGAATATCTAGTCCTTCTCTTAAAAGGTTAATTCCCACTAAGACATCAAAAACACCAAGCCTTAAATCCCTCATGATTTCTATTCGCTCCAGTGTATCAATATCTGAGTGTAAATATCTAACCCTAATACCATTTTCATGAAAATATTCTGTTAAATCCTCAGCCATTTTTTTAGTTAAAGTTGTGACCAAAACTCTAAAATTTTTATCTATTGTTTTTTTGCACTCATGCATCAAGTCATCAACTTGATTTTTGGCAGGTTTTATTTCAACTGGTGGATCAATTAGACCGGTAGGCCTTATTATTTGCTCTATAAATTTACCCTTAACTTGTTCTAATTCCCAGGGACCAGGTGTTGCTGATACAAAAACTGTTTGTGTTCTCATTGCATCCCATTCTTCAAATTTAAGAGGTCTATTGTCCATGCAAGAAGGTAATCTAAAACCATATTCAGCAAGATTACTTTTTCTAGATCTGTCCCCTTTATACATCCCATTTAATTGAGGAACTGTTACGTGACATTCATCCACAAAAATAAGAGTGTTATCAGGAAAATATTCAAATAGAGTTGGAGGTGGCTCTCCTGGTTTCCTTCCAGATAAAAAACGAGAATAATTTTCAATGCCAGCACAAGACCCTGTTGCTTCAATCATTTCTAAATCAAACTTAACTCTTTCTTCTAATCTTTGTGCTTCAAGTAATTTATTTTGTTCTTTGAATTTTTTTAAAGTTACTTCTAATTCTCTTTTAATTTTTATAATTGCTTGTTCTATAGTTGGTTTGGGAGTGATGTAGTGGCTATTTGCATAAACTTTTATTACATCTAAATCTTGTATTAGATCTCCTGTTAAAGGGTCAAATTCTTCTATTTTTTCTAGTTTGTCACCAAATAAACTTAATCTCCATGCTCTATCTTCAAAGTGTGAGGGAAATATTTCAAGATATTCTCCTCGAGCTCTAAAAGTTCCTCTATAAAAACTCTGATCATTTCTTTTGTATTGTAAATTTACTAAAGTTTTTATTAGTTGCTCTCTGCTGTATTCATAATCTTTCTTTAAACTCAACGTCATCTTGCTGTACGCCTCAACAGAACCCAGACCATAGATACAAGAAACACTTGCAACAATAATTACATCATCTCTCTCTAATAGTGATCTAGTAGCTGAGTGACGCATACGATCAATTTGTTCATTAATAGATGCTTCTTTTTCAATATAAGTGTCAGACCTTGGTACATAGGCCTCAGGTGTATAGTAATCATAATAAGATACAAAATACTCAACGGCATTGTCTGGAAAAAAAGATTTCATCTCTCCATAAAGCTGTGCAGCTAGTGTTTTGTTAGGAGCAAGTATTAGAGCTGGTCTATTAGTTTTTTCAATTACTTGGGCCATTGTAAAAGTTTTTCCAGAACCTGTTACACCAAGCAAAACTTGGTTTAATTCTTCTTTATTTGCACCCTTAACTAATTGTTTTATTGCTTCTGGCTGATCACCAGCAGGTTTAAAATCTGTAACAAGTTTAAACTTTTTTCCACCTTCTAATTTCTGGTGAATTTCAGGATTTTTGCTCTGTATATCTGTAATTAAATCTTGATAAGTATTTTGCATTATCTATAAAACTATTAGAATAAAAATATATTTCAATGAGCATTATATCAGACAGCCTAAAAAAGATTAAACCATCACCAACTATTGCTGTAACTCAAAAAGCAAGAGAATTAAAAGCTGCTGGAAAAGACATTATAGGACTTGGGGCAGGAGAGCCTGACTTTGATACACCAGATAATATCAAACAAGCGGCTATAAAAGCCATTAATGAAGGTGATACCAAATATACAGCCGTTGATGGAACTGCTGCCTTAAAAGATGCCATTGTTAAAAAATTTAAAAGAGAAAACAATTTAGACTACACAACTGATCAAATCACAGTTGGTGCTGGTGGAAAACATGTAATTTATAATGCCATGATGGCAACCCTAAATGAAGGGGATGAGGTTATAGTTCCTGCACCTTATTGGGTTTCTTATCCTGACATGGTTTTATTAGCCGGTGGAACTCCAATTATTTTAGAGTGTAATGAAAAACAAGGATTTAAAATTAATCCAGCTGAATTAGAAAAATCTATAACACCAAAAACAAAGTGGATAATATTAAATTCACCATCAAATCCAACAGGCGCTTGTTATACCGAAGGTGATATTAAAGAAATCGCAGATGTTTTAGCAAAACATCCTCACGTGCATATTTTAAGTGATGATATTTATGAGCACGTAATTTATGAAGGGTTTAAATTTTTTACTATTGCACAAATTGATAGCTTGAAAGAAAGAGTTCTTACAATGAACGGTGTAAGTAAAGCTTACTCAATGACTGGCTGGAGAATAGGGTATGCGGCTGGTCCTAAAGAAATTATTAAAGCAATTGCTAAAATACAATCGCAATCAACAACAAATCCATCTTCAATTAGTCAAGCTGCAGCTGTTGAAGCATTAAATGGAACTCAAGATTTTATTAAGGAGAGAGCAACTTCATTTCAAAAGAGAAGAAACTTTGTTGTTAAAGTATTAAATGAAATAGATG
The DNA here is from genome assembly GCF_047720245.1 of Candidatus Pelagibacter sp. Uisw_137. Taxonomy (GTDB): domain Bacteria; phylum Pseudomonadota; class Alphaproteobacteria; order Pelagibacterales; family Pelagibacteraceae; genus Pelagibacter. The sequence goes on along the minus strand of NZ_CP159811.1, from coordinate 1,089,536 downwards.
GAATTGAATGTTTAAATCCAGATGGAGCATTTTATGTTTTTCCAAGCTGCAAAGGGTTAATTGGAAAAAAAGATACAAGTGGTAAAGAACTTAAGACAGATACTGATTTTGTTCAATCTTTATTAGAAAATAGCGGTGTTGCAGTCGTTCAAGGTTCTGCATTTGGTTTAGAAGGTTTTTTCAGAATATCTTACGCAACTTCTATGGAAAATCTTAAAAAGGCTTTAGAAAAAATATCTTCTTTTTGTAAAAGTCTTAGCTAGGTTTTTGCTTTCCCCACATCTCAAAATATTTACCTTTTTCTAACAATAAGCTCTCATGTGTCCCTTGCTCAATAATAGTACCCTGATCAAGGACAATAATATTATCAGCACTTGCAGCTGTAGATAGTCGGTGAGCAATTATTAAAGTTGTTTTATCTTTAGAGACATTTTCTAGATTTTTTTGAATTTCTTTTTCTGTACTAGTATCCAGTGCAGATGTCGCCTCATCAAAGAAAAATATTTTAGGGTTTTTTAGAATAGTTCTTGCAATAGCAACTCTCTGTTTTTCTCCACCAGATAACTTCAATCCTCTTTCCCCTACAATTGTTTCATAACCATCGGGTAAAGTTGTTACAAAATCATGTATATCTGCATTTTGTGCAGCACTAATAACCTCTTCTTTGGTAGCACCAGTATTGCCGTAAGCTATATTGTAATAAATTGTATCATTAAATAAGACAGTATCTTGTGGTACTACACCAATAATTTTTCTTAAAGAGCTTTGAGAAATTTTATTTATATTTATATTGTTAATAAAAATATTTCCCTCTTTGGGATTATAAAACTTAAATAACAATCTACTTATTGTTGACTTACCAGCACCAGTTGGACCTACAATTGCCACTTTTTTTCCATTAGGCACATTAAATGAAATATTTTTAATGATAGTTCTTCTTACATCATAATCAAAACTGACATTCTCAAATCTAATTTCTGCAATATTGCTTTGAGGTATATCTTTCAGGTTATCTTCGGAAGTTGTTGAAACTTCTAATAAACTAAACATGTTTTCCATGTCTGTTAATGCTTGTCTAATTTCTCTATAGACTGAACCTAGCCAATTTAATGGCTGATATAATTGAAACATATAAGCATTGATAACTACAAATCCACCAACATCGATGTCTCCACTCTTAATACCATAAGCTGACATTACCAACATGATAGTAATTCCAAGCATTATAATGAATGTTTGAGCAACGTTTAACAATGAAAGGGAATGTCTACTTTGATTTGCTGCTAATTCATAATTTTCTAAAGATTCATCAAGCCTACTAAATTCAAATTTTTCGTTATTAAAATATTTAACAGTTTCATAGTTCAATAAACTATCGATCATTTTTGTACTGATATCATTATCAGCTTGATTCATTCTTTTTCTAAATTCATTTCTCCATTCAGTAATCTTAAAAGTTAAGAAAGAATAAAGGCTAATAGTTGTAAGAGTTATAATTGCATACCATGGTCCATACAAATAAAACAAAATTCCGGAAACTAGGAAGATTTCAAAAAAAGTAGGAAGCACGTTAAATAAAACGTACCTTAAAAGAAAATCTATCCCCTTAGTTCCTCTATCTATATATTTAGCTAGCGCTCCAGTTTGTCTATCTAAATGGAACTGCAATGAAAGAGCATGCAAATGTTTAAACATATTTAAAGATATTTGCCTAATAGAGTGTTGAGAAACTTTTGAAAATAAAGCATCCCTGACTTGAACAAACGTAAAAGCAATTATTGTTGTAACACCGTAACCAACTATTAAAGCAATTGGTACCAACATGAATAGATTAACACCTGAACTTAATTCTGTCAGAGAGTTTACAGCACCCCCTAATACTAAAGGGGTACTAACACTTGCTATTTTTGCTAAAACTAAAGCAACAACTGCAAAACTAACTCGTATCCTTAAATCTTTTCTTTTTTTAGGCCACAAATAAGGAAGCAACAGTTTAAAAGTCTTAATGTATTTACCTTTTTTCACAATCTAGATATAACTGATTAGTAATAATTTGTTACAAGCAAATTAGACCTTATAATGAATTAAAAAAAGATATTTTAACTAAAAAAACAATAAGGAAATATAAATGTTAAGTGTATATTTGGCAGGTGAAATTCACAGTAATTGGAGAGAGGAAATTATTCAACTTTGTGAAAAAGAGAAATTAGATGTTAAATTTACATCTCCTGTAACTGATCATGAGGCATCTGACAATTGTGGTGTAGAAATTCTAGGAGCAGAAGAAAAAAATTTTTGGAAAGATAGAAAAGGTGCTAATATCAATTCCATTCGAACCAAAAAATCTATTCAAGATTGTGATGTAATTATTGTTAAGTTTGGTGAAAAATTTAAGCAATGGAATGCAGCTTTTGATGCAGGTTATGCTACAGCACTTAATAAATCTATGATTGTTATTCATAACGATGATCATCAACATGCACTTAAAGAAGTGGATGGCTCTGCTGCAGCTGTTGCTTCAGATCAAAAACAAGCTTTTCGTATATTGAAATATATATTGCAAGGTTCCTTAAAGTAATGAAAACAGCTTTGTTATTTGGCTCATCCGGCTTAGTTGGAGGACATCTTCTTAATCAATTAATTAAAGATACTAATTACTCTAAAATAAAATTATTTGTTCGTTCAGTTCCTGAAATTAACGATCCAAAAGTAGAGATTATTAAGACTGATTTTAGTAATTTACAAAATCACAATGAAGATATCAAAGGAGATGATTGTTTTGTTTGTATTGGTACAACAAAAAAAAATTCACCTGATAAAGATGAATATAAAAGGGTTGAACTTGATATTCCTAAAGAAATTGCAAAAATTGCAAAATCAAATTTGGTTAACTCATTTATCTTTGTCTCTGCATTATATGCAAACCCCAAGAGTTCGGGAGATTACGTAAGATTCAAAGGACTGGTTGAAGAAGAATTAAAAGAACTTAATTTTCCAAAACTTGGAATAATGAGACCATCTTTTTTAATAGGTAATAGAAAAGAAAAGAGAGCAAGTGAAACAATAGGTATTTTTGTATTTAAGTTACTTTCTTCATTACTTTTAGGTCCTTTAAAGAAAATGAAACCTATTCATTCCGAAACAGTTGCAAGAGCAATGATAGCTGTTATTCAAAATGATATTCAGCAAACTATTTTTGAGTCTAACGAGATATCAGAAATAAGTAGTTAGTATTTTTAAACTAATCCAAGTCTAATTACTGAGTTGCCAGCATCTATAATACTATTTTTTGCAGGTTTAAATTTCATACCCAATAAATCTTCTGAATATGAAGTATCAGTCTGCATTAAAATTCCAAGATCAGGCAACAGCTTCTTTACAGAAGAGTCAAAGTAGCTGATTAATTTAGCCATAAAAATTGGCATTTCTTTTTTTGGTAGTTTTTTTGCGTACTTTGGAAATGCTTCTTGCATAATTTTAGAAAGCTCGAGCATTTTTTTAACTTCTAAACCAATAATCAATCGTCTTCCATTAACCTTAGTGTTTTTAATAGATAAAACATGTGCTCTTGCTACATCTTTTACATCAGAAATCAATATTCCAAAATCTGGGGCCATTGGATATTTTCCTTTAAGGAAAAGTTCAACATAGCTAGTTGAAGTGTTTGTTTTTTTATCTAAAGCATCACCAAAAACTCCTCCTGGATTAATGACAGTTAATTTATCTTTCAATCCTTTGCTTTCCATTAATTTCCATGCAGCTTGTTCAGCTTTAGTTTTTGATACAATGTAGTCATACGATCCACTCCAATCAGTATCTGACCAATCGTTTTCCCCAAAAGTATATGGATTTGTTCTATTAGGTTTTTTAAACATAGCAGCTATTGACGAAGTAAGAATTATTTTTTCAACATTAGCTTCTATACCAGCATTTAAAACTCTTAACGCCCCACCTTTAGCAGCTGGAACTAAAGCCTCTCTATTTCTTGAACTTTTCATAGGGTAGGGAGAAGCAGTATGTATAATATATTTACAATCTTTAGCAGCCTCAACCCAACCATCATCTTTTAATAAGTCCAATTCAACAAATGATAATTTATCTGTTGAAACATATTCGCTTAGAGTTTTCTTTGTTTTATCTAATGAATTTTGGCTTCTAACAGTTCCTAAAACTTCATATCCAGAATTTAATAATTCAATCGCTATATGTTTTGCTATCCAGCCACTTATTCCAGTTAATAATACTTTATTTGTCATTTTGTTGTTCCTTTTAATTAAATTTTTGTTTTGATACATATGGACATAAATAATCTTTTATCAACTAATTATAATCTTACTAGTCACTTCAAAGTTACTTAAATCATGACTGGTCATTTTTTGTTATTAGTTTACAAAATAGATGTGGAAAAAATTAATCAAAAACAATCATGTCCTTTTTCAAACGTTATGGAATTATTAGGAGGAAAATGGAAAATTTTTATTATTGCAAGAATCTATGAAAATAAGAAAATAAGATTTAATGAGCTTAAAAAAATAGTAACTAATATCAGTTCCCAAGTTTTGGCAAGAAAACTTGATGAAATGAGAAAAGATGATTTGGTTGTTAAAATTATTAATAAATCTCAAAACGTAGAATATAAATTAAGTGAATTTGGAAATTCAGCAATACCAATAATATCTGCTCTAAAAAAATGGAGCTTAGGTAGAAAAAAAGAAATTTCTAAAATAGTTAATATTTAAGTTAGTGAGATAAGAATTTTTCAGCCTCAAGTGCAGCCATGCAACCCATTCCAGCAGCAGTTACAGCTTGTCTGAACGTTTTGTCTTTAACATCACCCGCAGCATAAACTCCAGGGATATTAGTTTCTGTTAAATCTGGTTTAGTTAATAAATAACCTTCTTTATCCATATCTAATTGATCTTTAAAAAGAGCCGTTGCTGGATCATGACCAATTGCAATGAATAAGCCATCTATTTTCATTTCTTCAATTTTATTTGTTTTAAGATTTTTAACTTTAATCGCTGTAACATTTTTAGGTTCGCTATCCCCAATAACCTCTTCAACAGCACTATCCCAAATTATTTCAATTTTTTTATTTGCCATTAATTTTTTTTGAAGTAATTTTTCTGCTCTTAAAGTATCTCGTCTATGAATTAATTTTACCTTCGATGCAAATTTTGTAAGGAACATTGCCTCTTCTACAGCTGCATTTCCACCACCAACAACTGCTACAACCTTTTCTTTAAAGAAAAAACCGTCACATGTTGCACACGCTGAAACACCAAAGCCTCTATATGCTTGTTCTGATTCTATATTTAACCATCTTGCCTGAGCACCTGTTGAAATAATTATACTATCTGCAGTATATTTTTGTCCACTATCTCCAATAGCTTCAAAAGGTGTAGATTTTAAATTTACAGATCCGATATGATCTTCAATCATTTCTGTACCAACTGCTTTTGCTTGGTCTCGCATTTGATCCATTAACCATGGACCTTGAATTACATCTGAAAAACCCGGGTAATTTTCCACGTCTGTTGTTGTAGTTAATTGTCCACCTGGTTCAGAGCCGTATACTAAAACAGGGCTTAGCATTGCTCGGGCAGCATACACAGCTGCTGTATAGCCAGCTGGACCCGACCCTATTATTAACACTTTTGTGTGTTTAATTGGATTTTCACTCATGCAGAAGTTATATAAGGATAAATGACAAAATTAAAAGGGTTATTATTAACAGAGGGCATGCATGGCATGATTAGCCAAGTTGAAGGATTAGCTAAGGCTTTAGATTTAGATTTTATACACGAGAAGATTGAAATTAATAATTTTTGGAAATTATTTCCACCAAAAGTAACACCCATTCAAGATTTTGTTTTTAAAAATAAAATTAATAGCCAGTTTGATGTTGTTATTTCTTGTGGAAGAAAAAGTGTAATCCCATCAATTTATTTAAAGAAAAAATTTAAGAATAAGATCATAAATATTCACATTCAAGAACCTAAAGTGTCATTAGATAATTTTGATTTTGTAGTTGCACCCGAACATGATGGTTTAAAGGGCAATAACGTACTAACAAGCAAAGGTGCGGTTCATTATTTAACTAATGATGAGTTGGACCAGAATGAAAATTATTTAAAATCCAGAATTAACAGTCAAAAGAAAATTGTTACCTTAATATTAGGAGGACCAACTAGATATTATGATTATAATAATCAAGTCATAGATGGTATTTTTTCAAAGATTGAGCAAAATTTCTTAAAAAATAATTATCAAGTAATTATTATTCCCTCAATGAGAACTCCTCAGAATATAATAGAAAAAGCTAAGAATTATTTTGATAAAGATCAAATCATAATACCCAATGTTGATAAAAAAGCTTATCTTTCTTCATTAAAAATTTCAGATCATATTATTGTTACTTGCGATTCTACTTCAATGATTTCAGAAGCTGCAATTACTGGAAAGCCAATTTATGTAGCTCAAATGCCAGCAATTAAAAATAATCAGAGATTTAAAAGCTTTTTTAATTTATTCGAGTCTTTAAATATAATAAAAGAATTAAATAATTCTATTGAAAATTGGACTTATACAAAACTAAACGAAACTAATAAAATAGCGAACCAAATAAAAGAAAAAATAAAACTGCATGACTTTTCTTAATTCAATTTTAAATAACTCTAAGGAACACAATGATCCTTTTAAACATTGGGAGTTAAATAAACCATTATCAAATGATGCTATTAATGAAATCATAAGTGCTGACATACCTGATCTAAATCAACTTGATTTAGAATATGATGGAACAAGAGCTATTGATGGGGGTGCACCAGAATTTAGAGAAGGGATAACAAGTGGTGGTAAAGCAATAAAATTTAGATGTTTTATTACAAAAGAAAATAGCAAGAAGTTTCCAGCATTAACAAAACTAATCAATGAACTTCAATCAAAAGAAACATGCTCCAAGATTTCAAGTCTTATAAATAGAGATCTGTCTAATTCTTATGTAAGAGTAGAAGTAATTTGTGATAGAAAAGGATTTTGGCTTAAACCACATTGTGATATTAAAGAAAAACTAGTCTCGTGTCTGTTATTTGTTAATGAATTTAACGAATCTGAGACACTAGGTACTGATTTTTACAATGAAAAGTTAGAAAAAGTTAAAACTGTTCCATATAAAAATAACTATGGTTATTTCTTTACTAGTGGGCCAAATACTTGGCATGGGATGGAAAAGAAGGAGATCGTCAAAGAAAGACGCTGTTTACAAGTTAATTACGTCTCTTTTCCTACAGATTGGAAAGTTAAGTAGTTTTAAATTTGTAGAGACTTGTATCTATCACCACTGATAAGGCGTACACTTAGTTTTTTTTAGATACTGCCAGATAATTTTACACTTCATTACTTAGGCAATAATTTTTTAGAAAACAACTTTATTAGAATAGCCCATCATCCATGTTTTTTTGCATGGGTATGTGCTGGATTTATTATGATTATAAAAGACATAGCTAAACAAGGAATTCCAGAAATAGGTAATATTTTACCTTTAAAAAAAAATAATATTATTACAATAAAAATTAGTAAGACTATAGAAATAGTCGTAGTCCCTAATTTGGGTGAGGTAGATTCACATCAAGATAATGTTGGAATCATCATAGAAGAAAAAAATGTTCTAAGAATTTTATCTAAACGATATAAAAATGTTTTAATTACTGAAATTAACTCAGAAGAAGATCTTGAAGCCCTAGTTAAAAGAAAGCCTGATTTAGTATTCTCTGGTGTTAAGTATTTCTTTTTTAATAATAGAAATATTTGGCTAAATGACTATTTAGAGATGTTTGAAATTCCATATATCGCCTCAAGTAAAGCAGCTCTTGATAATGAAAGTGATAAAAATAGAGCAAAGAAGATTATGCAAAAAAATAATATTAGAACTGCAGATTTTTTTATAACAAACCCTGGTGAATACTTAAAAGAATCTTCAATACCAATAAAATTTCCCCTTTTTATAAAACCAGTAACTGGTGGAGATAGTAGAGGTGTGGATAGAAATTCAATTGTATTTAATTTTGAAGATTTTACCTCAAAAGTATTAGATATTAAGATAAAGCAAAACTCACCTTCTTTAGTTGAAACATATTTAGCAGGAAAAGAATATAGTGTTGGTATTTTTGAAGATAGCATTGATGGAACTTTAAGAGCTATGCCAATAGAAATTATCGTAAAAGAAAATATAGACGGTCATTGTATTCTTGATTTTAATGTTAAAAAAAATGATGAAGAGAGTGTAATTCTTGTTTCTGATATTGTAGTTTTTGACAAACTTTCTAAACTAGCAAAAGATTCCTTTAAAGCTTTAGGTGGAAAATCTTTAGGTAGAATAGATATTAAAATGGATCACTTGGGTGTTCCTCATTTTATAGAAGCAAATTTAATGCCAGGTCTTCGAAAAGGTTATTTCTATAGATCGTGTGTGCTAAATCTTGATATGAGTTACGAAGATATGATTTTCAGTATTGCAAATACCGGTTTGTCTTCGCATTAAATATCTTGAAGTGCAGTTACTGTAATCTCTTTTGTTTTTAAAGATCTAATCCCCATCAAGCAAGCTTGAGCAGTAGACATGTTCGTGCAGTAAGGAACTTTGTTACCTAGTGTTGCTCTTCTTAAAGCCATTGCATCATGAAGACGATGCTCACTATTTCCACCACCCGTATTAATAACTAAGGCAATTTTTTTAGAATTTAGTACATCAACAATGTGAGGTGACCCTCCACTAACCTTGTTTATTGTTTTGCATTTTATTCCATATTTACGAATGTGGTCTGCAGTTCCACCTGTTGCACATAAAGTAAAATTTAATTTTATTAATTGTTTTGCTAAATCTACACCTTCATCTTTATGGCCATCTTTGAGAGAAATAAATGCTAAACCTTTTGTTGGTAATGAGTTTGAAGCAGCAATTTGGCTTTTTGCATAAGCCATACCAAAATCCTTATCAAATCCCATTACTTCACCTGTTGATTTCATCTCAGGCCCCAATAATAAGTCACTATTTGGGAATTTATTGAAAGGAAATACCGCTTCTTTAACTGCAAATAAGTTTTTATTTTTACCTCTTAAGTTAAATTTAGATAATTTTTCACCAGTCATTACTCTTGAGGCAATTTTTGCAAGAGGTAATCCTTTGGCCTTAGATACAAAAGGAACTGTTCTGCTTGCTCTTGGATTTACTTCTATTACATAAATTTCATCATTTTTAATAGCAAATTGAATATTCATAAAGCCTTTAACATTTAACGCTAAAGCTAATTTTTTTGTTTGAACCTCTATTTCTGTTATCAACTTTGGTTTAATAGATATAGGAGGTAAAGAGCATGCAGAATCTCCGGAGTGAATACCTGCTTCTTCAATGTGCTGCATGATACCTGCAACAAAAACTTCTTTCCCATCAGATATTGCATCCACATCTACTTCCATAGCGTGACTAATAAACTTATCTATTAATATTGGATTATCCTCTGCAGCTTTAAATGCCTCTTCTACAAAGTTTTTTAATTGGCTTTTCTCATGAACAATTTCCATCGCTCTTCCACCTAACACATAAGAAGGTCTTACCATTAATGGCAGACCAATTTTTTCAGCAATTTGAATGGCTTGCTTGTAAGTTTTGGCAATACCACTTTCAGCTTGTTTTAATTTTAATCTATCAAGTAACTTTCTAAATCTGTCTCTATCTTCAGCTAAATCTATTGATGTGTACTGCGTACCTAAAATTGGAAGCCTGTTATCATGTAGAAATTTTGCAAGTCTTATAGGGGTTTGTCCACCAAATTGAGCAATGATCCCTACAAGGTTTCCTTTTTGCTGTTCTTTTTTAATAATATTATAAACATACTCTTCTTTAAGAGGTTCAAAATAAAGCCTATCACTTGTGTCGTAGTCTGTTGAAACTGTTTCAGGATTACAGTTAATCATTATAGTTTCAAAACCACTATCTTTAAGAGCATAACTTGCTTGGCAACAACAATAATCAAACTCAATACCTTGACCTATACGATTTGGTCCACCACCTAAAATTATGATTTTTTTTCTTGAAGAAGGTTCTGCTTCACACTCTGAATTCAAAGCATAATTTCTTTGATATGTTGAGTACATATAAGGCGTGAAAGATTTAAATTCAGCAGCACAGGTGTCTACTTTTTTATAAACTGGTAATACTTTTAAAGCAGTTCTTTTTTTCCTAACAAGGTCTTCAGGAATTTTAGTGATTTCAGATAGTTTTTTATCAGAAAAACCTATTGATTTAATTCTATTAAATTCATTGTAGTCTTTAGGGAGACCTTTTTTTTGTATTTGATTTTCTTCATCAACAATTTCTTTTATTTGCTCTAAAAACCAAGGATCTATTTTACAAAGTTGGTGAATTCTTTTAATGTTGATTTTTTTTCTAAATGCTTCAGCAGCTAATAATATTCTATTTGGAATATTTTTTTTTAATTCTTTTTCCATTTCTTTTTTGCTAAGTGGAAAAATTCGATCTAAGCCTGAAAAGCCAATTTCAAGAGAAACCAATGCTTTTTGAAGAGATTCTTTAAAGTTTCTACCAATTGCCATTGCTTCACCAACCGATTTCATTGAAGTTCCAAGAATTGCCTCAGAAGTAGAGAATTTTTCAAAGGTAAACCTTGGTATTTTAGTTACAACATAATCAATGCTAGGTTCAAAAGAAGCAGGTGTTGTTTTTGTAATTTCATTCTTTAATTCATCAAGTGTGTAACCAACAGCTAGTTTTGCTGCAACTTTTGCAATTGGAAACCCTGTTGCTTTAGAAGCAAGAGCTGAAGATCTCGAAACTCTTGGGTTCATTTCAATGATAACCATTCTGCCGTCTTTAGGATTGATTGCAAATTGAACATTTGAACCACCTGTTTCTACTCCAATTTTTCTAAGACAAGCAATTGAGGCATTTCTCATAACCTGGTACTCTTTATCCGTAAGTGTTAGAGCGGGTGCAACTGTAATTGAATCTCCCGTGTGAATTCCCATTGGGTCAATGTTTTCAATAGAACAAATAATAATACAGTTGTCTTTTTTATCTCTAACAACTTCCATTTCAAATTCTTTCCAACCCTCAAGGCATTCCTCAATTAAAATTTGGCTAACAGGGGACTCGTGTAAACCATCTTTAACTATTTTAAGATATTCTTTTTCAGTTTTGGCAATTCCTCCACCCAAACCACCCAAAGTAAACGCAGGTCTAATTATTGCAGGTAATCCAATTTGTTTTAAAGCTTTTGCTGCATCCCTAATATGATTTACCACTTTAGATTTTGGTAAGTCCAAACCAATATCTAACATGTTTTTTCTGAATTTTTTTCTGTCCTCAGCATTAGAGATTGCTTTAGAATTTGCACCAATTAATTCAATCTTATATTTTTTAAGAATTTCTTTTTTCTCTGCTTCCATTGCTAAATTCAAAGCAGTTTGGCCACCCATTGTTGGTAAAATTGCATCTGGCTTTTCTTTTTTTATAATTTTTTCTAATACCTCTAAAGTTATAGGCTCAATATAAGTTTTATCTGCAACACCAGGATCTGTCATGATAGTTGCTGGATTAGAGTTGATTAAAATAACTTTATAACCCTCATCTTTAAGGGCTTTACAGGCTTGTGTCCCTGAGTAGTCAAATTCACAAGCTTGACCTATGATAATTGGTCCAGCACCAACGACTAGTATAGTTTTAAGATCTTTTCTTTTTGGCATTTTTTTTTATGTTGTTAATAAACTCTTCAAATAAGTAAACACTATCTTGTGGCCCTGGATTTGATTCAGGGTGATATTGAACAGAAAAAACAGGTTTATTTTTTAATCTAATTCCTTCAATGCAATTATCAAATAAAGATTTGTGAGTGACTTCAATATTTTTTGGTAATGTTGCTCTTACAATTTCAAAGCCATGATTTTGACTGGTGATTTCAACATTATCTTTAATTAAGTTTTTAACTGGATGATTAGCACCTCTATGACCTAGTTTCATTTTTTTAGTTTTTGCACCAAGTGCTAGGGCTAGAATTTGATGACCAAGACAAATTCCAAAAATAGGTAAATTATTTTTGATTAATTCTTTAATGATTTCAATTGCATATTTTCCAGTTGCTGCAGGGTCACCAGGACCATTGGATAAAAAGATCCCATTTGGCTTTAATTTAAGGATGTCTTTTGCACTCGTTTTGCACGAAACCACAGTTACTTTACAATTAAGATCTGAGAAATACCTTAGGATATTTTTCTTAATGCCATAGTCAATTGCAACAACATGTAGTGAATTTTTCTTATTTTTTAAGTAACCAGTTTCCTTTTTCCAAGTTTTAAAACCTGACCAAATATAATTTTTTTTAGTAGTTACTTGTTCTGCTAAATCTAAATTATTTAATCCACTCCACTTTGCCGTAACATTTGTCAATTTGCTAATATTGAAATTACCTTTATTAGAAAAAGAAATAGTACCTTTAGGAGCTCCTTTATCTCTAATATAATTAGTTAAACCTCTAGTATCTAAACCAGTGATCCCAACAATTTTATTTTTTTTTAACCACAGGTCTAAATTAACTAAAGATCTATAATTAGAAGGACTTGTTATCTCAGAGTTAAAAATTACACCTTTGGTCCAAACTTTATCAGATTCTAAATCTTGCTTGTTAGTTCCAACGTTACCAACGTGAGGAAAGGTAAAATTGATAATTTGTCCAGCATAAGAGGGATCTGATATAATTTCTTGATAGCCTGTTAGAGAAGTATTGAAACACACTTCACCTGTCGCTGTTCCTTGATAGCCAATACCAACCCCTTTAAAGATTGTTTTGTTTTCAAGAACTAAAACGCCTGTGTGAATCTGTGAGATTTTGTTAGAGCTAATTTTTTTTGCTTTTTTGATCAATTACAACTCATGAGTTAAAGGTTAATACAATAAAACCCTAATTATCGCAACAGAGATGTATTATAAAAATATAAAAAAACAATTTTTCTTTTGAAGAATTTTCACTTTGCAGTAGATTAAAAAATATTATGGCATTGAAAAAAAAAATTGAAACTAACTATAAAAATTCTCTAAAATCAAAAAATAAGGTTGAAATCTCAACCTACAGGTTAATTTTATCTGGAATAAAAGACCTTGATATTGTCAATCGATCTGGCGCCAACATTAAAGAAACAGATGATGAGGATATTAAAAAACTTTTAAAGAAAATGATCAAGCAAAGAACCGAATCAATAGAGATCTATAAAAAAAATGACAGGATGGATTTGCTAGAAGTTGAGCAAAATGAATTTGATCTTTTATCTAGTTTTTTACCACAACAGTTAAGCGATGAAGAAACAAAAAAAATATGTGTTGATACAATAAGTAAATTGGGTGCTGCATCAATTAAAGACATGGGTAAAGTAATGGGTGAATTGAAAAAGTCATACCCTGACAATCTAGATTTTGCTAAAGCAGGACTCTTATTCAAAGAACTACTAAATAAATAATGAAATACCCAAAAGAGTATTTAGACGAAATTAAAACTCGTTTAAAGGTTTCGACAGTTGTGTCAAAGTCTGTCAGTCTAAAAAAAAGAGGTAAAGAATTTGTAGGCTTATCACCTTTTAAAACTGAAAAAACACCTTCGTTTACAGTTAATGATGAAAAGGAATTTTATCATTGTTTTGCAACATCAGAACATGGAAATATTTTTGATTTTGTAATGAAAACTCAAAATTTGAAATTTGGAGAAGCTGTAAAATCATTAGCAAATCTTGCGGGTATGAGACCTTATACATTTTCAAAGCAAGATGAAGAACGTGAAAAAAATTGGCAAGAATACTGTTCAATCTATAATCAATATGTTCAATTTTATCATGATGAAATTTTAAAAAATGAAAGCTTAACTATTGCGAGAGACTATTTAAAGAAAAGGAACCTTAGTAAAGATGAGGTAAAAAAATTTAAAATAGGATTTGTTGAAAGAAACTCTAATTTTTATGAAAAATTAAAAGATGAATTTAGTGAAAAAGTTTTAGTTGAAAGTGGTCTTTTTTATTTAGATGAAAAAAAGAATACATATATTGAAAGATTTCGAGATAGAATAATATTTCCAATTAATAATATTTCAGGTCAACCTATTGGGTTGGGAGGAAGAACTATCCAAGAAAATAACTATTCAGCAAAATATATTAATTCTCCTGAAACACCTTTTTTTAAAAAGGGTTCTAACTTATATAATTTAGATTTAGCTAGAAGGTTATCCAATAAAATAGATCATGTATATTTAGTTGAGGGATATATGGATGTCGTTGGCTTAAGTAAAAATGGAATTGAAAATGTTGTAGCTAATCTTGGAACATCTTTAACAGATAGGCAAATTTTAATGCTTAACCAATTCTTTGAAGATATAATTATTTGTTTTGATGGTGATGAAAGTGGTTACAAAGCAGCACTTAGAGCGGCAGAAAATTCAATTAAAGAGCTACAACCAGAAAAACAAATTTCATTTCTTTTTTTACCAGATGGAGAAGACCCTGATAACTATGCAAATAAAAATGGTAAAGCAAACTTTATTGATTTTACTAAACAAGCAAAAATTTCAATTCATCAATTTATATTTAACCATTATAAACAACAAACTGAGAACAATCCTTCATCAATGGCTATTTTTGAAAAAAAATTAAGAGCTATTGCTGCAACTATTAAAGATGATTTTATAAAAAAATATGTACTAGAGTTTTTCTTGGAGAAAATTTCATCTTTAACCCCACATAGCAATGTAGGCAAAAAACAATTTTATACTAAAAAAGTTAAATCATTAAAGTCTACTCAAAAACACTTTAACGAAAGTAAATTATTGAGTGGTGTGGAGATTAAAGAGTTCTCATTACTTTATTTGGTAATGAATAATTTAGATTTATTTCAAGAAAATATTCACATGATTGAAAATATAAATCTATTTAGTGAAGAAAATAAATTAATTCTTGAAACTTTGATAACCAAATTAAAGAGTGGAGAAAAACTCACCTTAGATCAAATTCCAATTGACCCTCAATTAACTGAAAAGATTTTTAAATTTGCCTCGATAAAACATATTCTCAATAATCATCAAAATGATCAGAATAAAATGTTTGAATTATTAGAAGAAGTCTCTAGAGACCTTAAAAACTACGATTTAGAGTTTAGAATTGAAGAACTTGAGTCAAAATTCTCTAAAGATTTAAGCGAAAGTACTTTCAATGAAATAAGAGAGCTAAAAAAACAAAAAAACATCAATTAAATCCTTCAAAAAATACGTGGATTTTTCTCAAATTGCGCTTATATAAGTCATCTCAAATATACTATTGTGGAAAGAATAATTACAAAATCATTTGCTAGACTTATGGGTCGTGGAACTCATAGAGGATTTGTTACTTTTGATGAGCTAAATAAATCATTAGGTAAGAGAAATCTTACAGACGAAAATTTAGAACAAGCCTTCATGCACATTCTTGATGAGAATGTAGCACTGGTAGAAAAAAAATCTGATTTTAAAGTTTTAAGAAAAAAAGAAAATTCATCTAAAGAAGAGGGTAAGGCAATTGAGAAAAGTGATGACCCTATAAGAATGTATTTAAGAGAGATGGGTGGAGTAGAACTCTTATCTCGTGAAGGTGAAATTGCAATTGCAAAAAGAATAGAAGCTGGAAAAGATGTAATGCTTATTGCATTAGCACAAAGCCCAATTACTGCACAACAATTTGTAGAGTGGGATGAAAAACTTCAATGTGATGAAATTTTAGTTAGAGAAATTATTGATATTGACACTAACTACATGGAAGACGAAAATACTGGTCCAAGCGCTAAACAAAGAAATTCTGGTGAAACTGATAAAAATGATGAAAATAATGGAGACGATGATGAGTTTAATCCAACGCTTGCAGCAATGGAAACTGAAATCAAACCAAAAGTTTTAAAAACTGTAAATACTTTAACAAAAGAATATGCAAAATTAATCAAGTATCAAAAAACAAAACTTGATGGTATTTTGAACTCAGTAAACTTCTCAACCGCTAAAGAAAAAGGACATGATAAAATTGTAAGTGATATTTTAGAAAATATTAAATCATTACAGTTATCACCATCTGTACTAGAGGAATTGGTTCAAAAGCACTATGTGGAAAATAAAAAAATTGTTTCGCTAGAAGGAAATCTTTTAAGATTGGCAATGGATCAAAAAATTCCGAGAAATGAATTTATTAAGTTTTATATTGGCAATGAAATTAATCCAAATCTTAAAAAGTTCCTGGATACTAACACCATGTGGAAACAGTTTTTTTCTAAAAATAAAGATGAATTTAAAAACATAAGAGAAAGATTAATTGAGATTAGTCATAAACTTGGAATTTCAGTAACTGATTATAAAAAAATAGTTAGCCGAGTCCAAAAAGGTGAAAAAGAATCTAGAATTGCAAAAAAAGAAATGGTTGAAGCAAACTTAAGATTGGTAATTTCAATTGCAAAAAAATATACAAATAGAGGACTTCAATTTTTAGATCTTATTCAAGAAGGAAATATTGGTCTTATGAAAGCTGTAGATAAATTTGAATACAGAAGAGGTTATAAGTTTTCAACATATGCTACTTGGTGGATCAGACAAGCAATCACAAGATCTATTGCTGACCAAGCTCGTACAATAAGAATTCCAGTTCACATGATTGAAACTATTAATAAAATTGTAAGAACCCAAAGATTAATTTTAAGTGAGTTTGGAAGAGAGGCTACACCTGAAGAACTAGCGCAAAAATTAAGAATGCCTTTAGACAAAGTTAGAAAAGTTTTAAAAATATCAAAAGAACCCGTATCTCTTGAAAAACCAGTTGGAGATGAAGAAGATAGTAGTTTGGGTGATTTTATTGAGGATACAAAAGCATTAGCACCTTTAGAACAAGCTATTAAATCAAATTTAAGTGAAGCTACGACTAAAATTTTATCCACTTTAACCCCAAGAGAAGAAAGAGTTCTTAGAATGAGATTTGGTGTTGGGATGAACACGGACCATACTCTTGAAGAAGTAGGTCTTCAGTTTTCTGTAACGAGAGAGCGTATTAGACAAATAGAAGCAAAAGCTCTTAGAAAATTAAAACACCCAAGCAGATCTAAGCAGTTAAAAAGTTTTCTAGAAAGTTAAAATAAACCGAGTTTATTACGTACAATTAATTTTATATGTTTATTTCTAATAACTAAATAGAGTATTAATTGATTAAAATGAATAATAAAATTCTTAATCCTTATTTTCTTTTATTATTTTCCTTTATACCTGTATCAATAATTATTGGACCATCAGTTTCACTGATAAATATTCTGCTAATTGATTTTTCATTTATTTTTTTAATTTTGTTTAAAAAAGATTATAAATTTTTTTCTAATAAAACTGTAAAACTTATAATATTTCTTTTTTTATATTTAATTTTTAACTCAATTATCTCAAAAGATTTTTCAATGAGTTTTAATAGAAATTTTGGTTTTGTTAGATTTGGCATACTATTTTTAGCATTTAATTATTTTTTTTATAACAAGAGCTTTGTTAATAAAGTTTTGATTGTATGGATACTTACTTTATCTATTTTATCTTTAGACACCTTTATAGAAAGTATTTTTGGAAAAAATATTCTTGGCAATGGTGAGGAATATGGTGCAAGGATAGTTAGCTTCTTCAAGGATGAGCCAATTGTAGGTGGATACATTAATGGATTTTATCTAATCATCATTGGGTATTTGTTTTACTTAAATAAAAACATTTCAAATAAGTATAAGTATATCATTTTAATTTTTTCTATATTTTTTATTTCTGCAATAATTTTAACAGGTGAAAGATCTAATGCAATTAAAGCTATTTTTGGTTTTTTTTTATTCTATTTTTTTAATGATTTTTTTAAATTTAAAGAAAAAATATTTTCAATTTTATTATTAATTTTTATATTTGTTTTTTTGCTTAATATCTCCAGTTTTTTAGGATCAAGGTATTCGAGTCAATATTTTAAACCAATAATTTCACTTTTTCAGACCAACAATGAACAAGAAATGAAAGTATCAGAAAGAATTGAATATATTAATAATAGGTATATTCGTCTTTACCAATCTGGATTTGAGGTTTTTAAGAAATATCCAGTTCTGGGAGTGGGAAATAAAAATTATAGAGTGGAAGCATGTTTAATTGAAAAAAATAGTAAATACTTTTGTAACACCCATCCACATCAAACTTATTTTGAGTTTTTAGCTGAACATGGATTAGTAGGAAGCATGATCTTATTTTTTATTTTATTTAATTTAATCTTCGGTAAAATTAAGATTATTCTTATTTCAAAAAATTATCTACAATTGGGTTGTTTAATCTTTTTATCAATCATTTTCATTCCATTCTTGCCCAGTGGAGCTTTTTTTAGTGATTACAATTTAACTATTTTTTGGATTAACTTATCTATCATGTATGCTGTTGGAAAAGAAACAAATGTATATAGATCTAGTTAAATGTTAATTTGTAAAATGTACTTAAGGGACTGTAGCTCAATAGTAGAGTACTGCATTGACATTGCAGGGGTAGTTGGAGCGTAACCAACCAGTCCCACCATCAAAAGCAGTGGGAATAGAAACCTAAAAAAAGTATGGCATTCTTTATATTTTATTACCCAAAATGGGTACATACTATTGCAAAATTACAAATAAAAAATAATTTATAGAGTATTTTTCATCATGATTTTGTTTATGGGAAAATTACTCAATTATTTTTATATTCTTTTTTTTTTATTTTGCTCTTTTCTTATGGGTTCTGCCTATTCAGAAAATATAACAGGAGCCAATACTGTAAATAGTACTAGTAATAACAATACCACTCAAAAAAAATTCAATGATGATGACACATCTTTAACAATTTCAGATTCTATCACTTTATCAACAAGTTCATCATCAACAGTAGATATTAATGCAAAAGATAATGGAACTGTAACAGTTGAGTCTGGCTCTTCAATTTTTTCTAATGGTGCTTCTTCCTCTAATGCAATTCAGGGAAAAAATCAATCAGGCTTATCCGTAACTAACTCAGGAACTATCAGCGCCGGTAATTCTAAAGCCATTAACTTACTGAACGCTGAAAATAGCACTATTACAAATAATTCAGGAGGTATTATTAAAAGTAATACTAATACTATTACTATTACTGAAGGAAATAATGCTGGTGATACAGCTAATAATGTAACAATAAATAATTCTGGAGAGATTTATGCTGAAGATGTTAGTAGAGGAGATACATCTAGTAATGCTGTCAAATCTGAAAGTGACACTGATAATATAACTATAATAAATAATTCAGGAGGACACATTCATAATAATAATAACTATGACAATGCTTTAAGAGGATCAACAGTTTTTGTTTCCTCAGTATCAGCTGCAACATTTACAAATAGCGGTACAATAGAAAATAAAGCTGGTGTTGATGCTTTCGCACTTGGATTAGCTGGAAGTGGTGTCACGGTAAATTTAAAAGATAAAGGAAAAGTAATAGGTAGAATTAGTATAGTAGGTTCAGGTCACACTATTAAATTACAACATGGAGCTGGTCAGGCTTATTTTTATGACATAGATGGAGCTGGAACTTATGACTTAGAAGATTTAGATGGTAACCCAGTTGTTAAAGGTTCAGCTGGATCAATCGGTCAAGGAGGTAATGAGATGTTAGATGAAACATTAAGTTATAAGTCTTTAAATATGAGAAAGTCACTTATTCGTTTTAAAAAAAGTGAGGCATATTTAAATCAAGATGAATGGGGAGAATTTTTCACTACATTTAATAAAAGAAAAGAAAATAAAAGTACTTTAAGACTTGGCAGTAAAACAGCTAGTGTTGGTGCAAATATTATTGAACCTATATCAGAAAATAAAAATTTTATTGTGTCAGTAGAGACTGGTTCACTAAATATTTCCCAAGACCATAATATTAATAAAGTTGGTTTCTTAACAGGATTACATTTTAATGAAGTTGAAATTTTTAATATAAACCCAGATTTATTCATATTGGGAGGAGCAAATTATAATAAGAGTGATAGAAATATTTTAACTAATACAACAACAACTGGTGAGTTAAATATTACAGATTCATATGAAAACTATGAGTTTTTAATTGGAGCTAAGACAAACCTGGAAAGTTTATTTCCAGATTTAAGCCTAAATAATTTATCTCCAGATATAAGCTTAAATTTTGGTTATTCATACACGCCCTCACATGAAGAAAGTAGTTATTTTAAATGGGAAGACAAAGATATTTATAATGGTTCAATAGCCTTAAGTGATGAACACGAAATAATAAAAAATGAAAAAACAAATTTCTATTTATCATGGATAGCTGATGCCAGATCTGTACTTGATGAAAATGTACAAGTTTTTTATGTAAATGGGGTAAAGGGATCTTACTCTCAGAAAAATGATTTAAAAAAGGAATTAAGCTTATCTGCAGGTCTAAATTACGAGTATAAATTTTCAAAAAATGATATTTTTTTAATTTCATTAGATGGACTTCAAACAAGTCAAGACACAAGCGGACTACAAGCGAATTTGAGTTATATTTCTAAATTTTAATTTAATAATTATTCTATAACTTCAATTTCGTTTATGATGCTTACAATTTTTCTACCTTTAAGGACGGCATTCACTCTTGCACATTCATAGTATGCAGATGAACTCTCTTCAGCTGTTTGTTTCATTTCCAAACACCTAGATTTGTTCTTAGTTAATAAATGCTCATATAATTCTGGTGGCTCACCCAAATACATCATAAGACCAATTACTTCACCTTCTTTTTCAAAATCTGCTTTTTCTTCTATATCTGCTACTCTATCAACAACACCAATTTCAAAATTTTGAAAAGCAACAAAGCCTTTATAAAAAATAAAAGCTAAGACTAAATAGAAAGCTATTTTTATTTTACTCATTAAAATTTACTTGATAAAGATAAGTCAGCATTATAATTTTCTTGTTTTGAAAAATCATTTTCTAAATTAAACCCTAAATCAAAACCATTTAACGCTTTAGAAATTTTAAAGCTTGAGGTCATGTCTTCATCAAGGCCAAGTGCAAACTCTGTTTTTTTTCTAGATATAAAACCTATTGATAAAAATAATTCATTAATAAAACCCTTACCAAAAATTTTTTGCCTTTGATAATCAGTCCTAATTATTAAACCTTGATTGTGTACAAAATCAAACCCCTGACCTACTGTAAGTATATTTAAATCTTTTTGATTAGCTCGATAGTCAAAACTTTCGTCGTCTGTCACGTATTTTGTAATTACATGAGAGTCTGAGGCAAACTCTTTACCGTATTCAAGATTAAATCTAGATTTTAAAGTTGAATTTTCTAAATTATGATCTCTGTCTATTAATACTCCTAAAGAAGCCATTAAAGACCTGATGTGTTGTTTGTTAAAGCTAAGCGCCGAACTCGCAGGGCCACTTTCTGTGTAGCTATCAAGTGTTGTATAACTTCCATCAATATGTGCTGTTGGAGTAATAATTACATCACCATCTTCATATTCTCTACCAAAATTAAGTGAACCAAAAGCCTGTTTACCTTTACGGCTACCTGCATTTTTGACACTCTGTCCTTCATATACTCTTAAAATATTAGTATCTAAATAACTAACCCCAAAAACATGTTTTAAAAAATTACGATTATTTAAGCTGTTAGATCCATAAACAGACAAACTTAAAGCATTAGTATCAACTGCAGAACCAAAAGTTCCAACATCAACGTCACTGTAACCAACTCTTAAAGCAACTCCTACTATTTTGTCATTATCTATTTTATCAGCACCCACAGTTATACCAAGGCTATCCATATCTTGCGCAGAACTTAAGGAGCTGTCACCAATTTTTCCAAATCTAATACTACCTTCTGTCCATGCTGTCCAATTTTCAGGTAAACCTTTTTGAATTTGATGAAGTGGATTTAATTTAGCAGGCGTGGAACTTGAAACATTATTAGATATTTTATTGAACAATTCATTTTGAAATAGTAATTCTACTTTTTGTGCATTTGTGTTGTAGCCTTTGTTCGCTCTTAAAATAGTTAGTCTTTTTAAAGCAGACTGGCTTGAGTCATTAGCAAAATTTTTAGCAGTATTAATTTGTGCATCTATTATACCTCTTACATCTTTATCTTTTAAGGGCGTGTCACATGTTGATGAACTAGTGACTTTAAAAGGACAAGTTAAGCTATACTCTCGAACTTCATCATCAGCCCAATTTATGTGATACATTTTTGTTCCAGAAACATTGAAAGCCATGCCACTTATGTTTTCAGCATTGTCATGAGTTGGTGAGAATGTACCAGTTAATGTTGCGGTTGATATATCGAAAGCAGTAGATAAAGCGTATTCATCAATTTTATTATGAGCGTTAGAGCTACCTCTTGATTTTACTACAAACATTTTTGATCCATCAGCATTGAAACCTAGTCCTTGATGAAAATTACCACTTTTTGCATTAGCAAGTGTGTTGGTTAAAGTTTTAGTATCAGGGTTATATGGTGTTGAAAGATTATATTCTTCTACCCGCGTATTTGTCTGATTCAAAATAAACATTTTTGTCCCATCATTATTAAAATCAAATCCTCTTGGGTCACCACCAATAGAAGTAAAAAGGGTATCTGCTACAGTGATCGATCCAATATCATATGGTGTACTTAAAGACCATCTATCAATTCCATCATCATTAGTTCCTAAAATAAAAATTACAGTTCCATCTGAATTAAATTTTACATCTTGTGGTTTATTCTCTACTGTTTGGATAAGCACTGACTTTTCTAAAGTTGCTGAAGTAATATCAAAAGCTGTCGTTAGATTATATTGTAATATTTTATCAGTACCAACTCCTGTAATATACATTTTGGTACCATCAGGTTTAAATGTTATCCCAGTAGCGCTTGCTTCATCGCTTCTGATATTAAAATCAGCAATAAATGTAGGTTCAGCTAAAACTTTTGATAACAATAAAGTCATTGTTATAAAAAAAATAAAAGAATATTTGATTAATTTTTTTAAAAAAAATTTCATAATAAAAAATACCTGATAAATTTTTATTTATTAGCTTTCCTATTGTTATTAGCACCCAAAGTGGGTGTTAAAAATGTAACAACTAAGCTGATTTTGATGAGGTTTTAAACTCTTTACTAATATCTAAGCAAAATTAAAATTTTATTTATATCATTATTAAATTGGCTAAAATTTATTTGAAACCTCTATATTTGCACCATAGTCAGAAATTTTAGTAAATAAATTCATATTAGAGTTTAATTTGAGATTAAAATTATTGATGTCTTTTACGTAACTTAATTTTGCTGAATTATTTGATAAAGGATCAAAATCAAAAGCAAACAGTGTATCTTCCTCAGAGATATGTCCAACTTTAATTAAAAAACTATCTGTGTGTGAAAATTTATCACTGTCAAGATGCTGAAATCTTTCGTAGTTTAATGAAAGTGTAAAGTTGTTATTATAAACGTTCTCATATCCGTAATTTGCTCGAATATTTTTTTGAGAATATTTTTCAACTGTATATTGTTGAGCATTAGAACTTCCTGCATAAGAATATTCAAAAGTAATGTCAGGTGAATAGTCATAAACAAATTCTAAGCCGCCGTTATGGGACATAGTTCCAGTAGAATGTTTTACTGGATCAGAATTAAATAAAAATCCCGTTGCCAAATCACCAGTTTGAAATGTTTCTTTTTCATAAATTAAATTTGTCGCCGCTGAGGAAGTGTTTGTCATAAACTCAGTAAAGTCAGACAATGAAGTTAAAGCATGTTTTATTTTTAGAGATGGTGTCAGGTTAAACTTGCCATATTCACTATCACTTCTAAAATCAATTGATGTAAAAAGTTGTTTACCATTTCTTTGACCAGTTACAACTCCTCCAGTTTTAAGATCGTATTTAAGTGAACTTAAACCAACAACTGTATTAGTGTATCCACTATCTTTTAAAGGGGTAATTAAGTAATAATTTAATGTTAATGAAGCCATCGTGGTGCTAGGACCAGAAGCAGCAAATTTTGATTTACCATCTGCATATCTAATTGCATAACCAGTATAATTATTTTTACTATTTTTTTTATCTGCTCCAAAAGTTAAACCACTAGTACGTATATCCTTGGGTTTTTCCAAATTTATCCCTGGTCCTACTGATTTTCCATGATAAGAACCGATTGTTAAATCACCAAGACTCCAATACAACCAATCACTTTTTTTATTTTTACTTAACTTCTTTTTAAGGGCTACTTGATAAGCAGTTATTGTTTCTGGAAGTTTATCCATCCAAGAATTTAACAGTGGGTTATCTGATTTAATTGCAGTGGTAAAATTATTTAATTTGTTATTATTTATATCTTTTAGACCAATAGTTATAGACTGACCACCTTCTACTTTTTCATTAACTGAAAGTAATTTATCTGGAAGTTTTTTAACCCAGTAATTTAATAATGGGTTATCTGATTTGATGGAAGCAGTAAGATTATTAAGGTTATTACTATTTCTATTTCTTTTTATCCATTCAAATCTTTTAAAAATTATTGAAGTGTTCATACTTATATTATTTTTTGCCAATTGAACTTGAGTACCTAAGCTTGATCTTGGGTCAGATACACAGGCAACTAAACCATAGTTACAAGATAAACTTACTTGCGTAACAACATCTGCACCAGTACCAGCAACCCTCGGACCTAAATCATTAACAATATATAGTTTATCTCCCATACCACTAAAGGCTATTCCAAAAGTTCTTAAACTTAATTCTTCAGGTAAAGTAATTGAACCTATCATAGTCGCAGTGCTCGTTGAAAAAGATGTAGTCAAACTAAATTGAAAAACAGAATCTAAGCTTGTGTTATTATTGTTAGTATCATCAAGCATTAAAACAAACATTGTCATTCCATCTTGGCTAAATTCTACAGCCCATCCATAATCTTTACCACTCGATACATTAGCAATTGTGCGTAAGTCTGTGGTATTGACCAAAGTTATAGATGTAAGATCGTAGGCGGTTGACAAACTGTATTCATCAATATGTTGACCCTCTCTAGTACCATCTAAATAAATAAGTTTTTTTCCATCATTACTAAAGCTAAAGGTTGCATCTCCACCAAGGTCACTTGTTACATTATTAAAATATCTTAAACCTGTAAGATCAAATGGTTCAGCCAAATCAAATCCATGAATTTTTCCCGTTATGTTTCCTAAAAACAGTTTAAGTCCATCTTTGCTGAATTTAATATCTGTACATTTTGTATCATTAGAGTTATCTGTCAGACTTACTTTTGATACTAGTGGATCAGCTGAGTCTACAACCAAAGAAGCGGTTCTTAAATCGTAAGGAGTTGAAAGAGTCATCATTTTTAAACATTTATGAGCATTGTTTAAATATCTATTGGTTACAAAAACTTTTCTGCCATCATTACTAAAAGCTAAACCAGTTGGATCTTGAAAAGCATCGTTCACAATTTGATCTCCTTCTGAGTCAGTTGTGAACGATGCTAGAGGTCTTATTGAGATATCATGTGTTAGAGTAGCTTGAGCTTTAGCTGTTGTCTCAAGAAAAACTATTATACTAGCTATTAAAAAAAATAATTTTAATAGTTCTATTATAATTAGTTCTTTATTTTTTCTAAAAAAAAAATTATTTAAGAGTTTTGTAGATTTAGATTCTTTTAAAATTTTGAGCATTAAATTCTATTAATACATAAGAGATTTTTTATTTGACTTTTAGCTAGCCCAAATTGGGCGACCTCTAATGGTAATACTCTTGTTTATTGTGTAAAAAATATAGATGTTTGAAAAATTAGAAGAACTAGCAAAAAATAATAAAAAAATCTCGGATTTTCATATTCGAAGTGGCTCACCATTAGCTTACAGACAAACAGGTGAAGTAGTTACGGTTAAAGATATTGTTGTAAAAGCACAAGATCTTCAAGATCTTATGTCGACAAATTGTAATGAAACAGAAACAAAAAAATTCCAAGAAACCCATGAATTAGATTCTGCTGTAATATTAAGTGGATTAAGATTTAGAGCTAACTTTTATAAAACAATTAATGGACCCGCTGCAGTTCTTAGAAGAGTAGAAAGTGTAATTCCTGAAATGTCACAATTTGATTTACCAGACGTTCTTTATGATATTATTGATATGCATAAAGGATTAGTTCTAGTCACTGGACCAACAGGGTCTGGAAAATCAACTACGCTTGCAGCTATTATTAATGAAATTAATAAAACAAGAACAGCACATATTATTACAGTTGAAGATCCAGTAGAGTTTGTGCACAAAGATGCAAAAAGTATTGTTTCACAGCGTGAAGTTGGAAAACAAACGCAATCATTTGCAAGTGCTTTAAAGGCAGCTTTGCGTGAAGATCCAGATGTTATTTTAGTTGGTGAGATGCGAGATCTTGAAACAGTTGGTCTAGCCTTAACTGCTGCAGAAACAGGTCATTTAGTTTTTGGAACATTGCATACTAGTGGAGCACCCAATACTATTAATAGAATTATTGATGTATTTCCTCCAGAACAACAAGCACAAATTCGTGCACAAATTTCTACTTCATTAAAAATGGTAGTAACTCAAAGATTATTAAAAACAAAAGATGGTCAAGGCCGAGTGGCTGCTTTTGAAGTTATGAAGTGTACAGCTCCAATCCAAAACTTAATACGTGAAGCAAAAATTCACCAAATCCCAAGTATCATGCAAACTTCAGTTCGTGATGGTATGATTACAATGCAAAAATCTTTAGAAGAACTTGTTAATAATGGGAAAATTGATGCAAGTGCAGGAAAAGAACATTAAAGGTTTTAACCTCATAGAGCTTTTAGTTGTGATTGCAATTATATCAGTAATTTCAGCAGCAGCTTATCCAAATTTTTCGTCTTGGAAAAAAGCAAGAGAAGTAAGGGGAGCCGCCGTAAAAATAAAAAGTTTATTCACAAATATTAATTCTCAAGTTCAAAGAGGATTATATGGATTTGTCCAAGTAGAAGTAACAGCATTAAAAACAGGCGAGGTAGAAGTTATCTCGAAGGGTATGAAACTGAGTAACATTGTAAAAAAAATTAATGATAGTGAGGATGATTGGAATACTGACCAAACTTTAAGATGTGCTCTTGTTCAGGATTGGGATGATGAAGGAAATAAATCTAATAAATTAGAAGTTAACTTCTTAAAATTTGATGACATAGCAGTAAATTTTGAAGACGAGTCAGGCACCGTTTGTTTTTCTAAAGACGGGTCTTGGTATAGCACTGCTGAGGAGTTTGATTCATCGGGAGCGTTTTATATTTGTGAAGGTAAAGAAATAGAATGTGATGTTAAAGCAGATGGAGTTCCAAACAATCTAGATCAAGATAATTTATTTGCACTAAATTGGTCTAGATTTGGCAATATTACCTTAGAAAAATGGAGTAAATCTAAATCAGAATGGATTTTACAGTAAATAAAATGATCAAATTTTCAAATAAAAGAAAAAAACAATCAGGAATCACTATTTTAGAGTCTTTAATCTCCACCGCAATTATAGGAATAGGATTTGTTGCTATTTTTCAAATGGTGAACTTTTCGGTTCAATCTATTGATAGCTCTAGCGAAAGAACCAAGGCAAACTATTTAGTAAGCATGATAGCAGAAGATATTATAGCTCACAAAATAACAGATACTAGTTTTGAACGGATCGAAGCATGTGGTCCAAAAATAAATACTATTGACTCAATTAAACCAATTTATGAGACAGTTGTAGAAGATGCTGGGGAAAATAAAAAAGAAAAATGGAATAGCATTTTTAAAACTGACAGATATCTTAAATGTAAAAGTGAAAAAGATACTAAAGATGTAAAAATTTTTCAAATATGTAAAACGGGCTGTGACTATACTTCTTCATATGAGGAAGACGAGTCTGATATTCATGCTGAAGTTTATGATGAGATGTTTATAGGAAGAGTGCAAGTTAATATGAACGATGGAAAGAAAAGAAGATTTTTATATTTCACTGCTGATTACACACTTAAATAATGATTAAAAAAAATAAATTAAAAGATATTGCTGGAATAACTCTAATAGAAATTATGATTGGAGTGGTTATCTCAGCTATTATGATGGGAGCGATGTATACAACTTACAGCATTGTAAATAGTAGTTATACTCAAGTCACAGACCGTGCAAAAATTAGTCGTTCTGGAAGAGATATTATTGCAATGTTGATTAGAGATATTAGGTTGGCAGGCTTTAAATATCATTATGGTGTAAACACTGATGATATATCAAAACAAGATAACCTTGAATATATTTCGGGTAGTAGCGATATAGAAACAAGTCATGATCCAATTATAGTAATAAAAGATGAATTAGGAGATGCAGCAGAGTCAGACACAGCTATATCTAAAAACGATGAAGCAGATTTATGTTGTGACAAAATTCATATTGTCTACGGGGACTTTAATCAAAATGATGCACAACCTTACAAACGATATAGAGTTACTTACTACGCTAAACCAAGTGGGGATAATGAATATTATGCCGTTTATAAATCAAAACAAAGTTGGATACAGTCTAGTGAAAGTGTAACAGGTAACTGGTCAAGTAGTTGTGCTGAATGTTTCTCTGGTGAATTGATTAGAGATCACTTAGTGGATATGGAGTTCATAGTTTTTGATGAGCGAGGAAGAGCTATCAATCCTCCTCCAAGACCAGACACTAGTAGTAGAGTGGATCTTTATAATATTAAAGCTGTAGACATAAGATTAACTTTTAGATCAAAAAATGAGTTTTATAGATTTAAAGCAAAAGATGACAATCCAAGATTTGTAAAAGGACTTGGAGAAAGAACACGTAAATTTTTGGATAGGTATTTAAGAGACTCGGTTGTCGTCACTGTGAATACAAGAAATATTGGTAGTTAAGGATAAAAATGATAAATAAAAATGAAAAAGGATTTGCTCTAGTTCTGTCACTTATACTTTTGCTTGTGATGTCACTTATGGGTGGAGCTTTAATAGTTATTTCTTCAGGAGATCATCAAAGTAACAATACTAGTGATCAATACCAGCAAGCATTTTATGTAGCAGAAACAGGCCTTTTAGAGGGAGAAAAAAAAATAATTAATCAATTTTTGGGACCATGGACGCAAAAAAATGATATATCTGGACCAGGAGAATTAGCTACAGAAGATGAAACAAATGCTCATGATTTATATTTAAACTCTTTAACAGCAGATGAGGGAGGGGATGTTAGACATACAAATGACAGATCTTTACCAAGAAATCAAATAAACGCCATAGACACAAATTGCTTTAAAAGCTTTAGAAATATTAAAAGAGCAGATTTTCAAGTAACACATCATGTTGTCAATCAAAATTTTGGAAAGCTGATTGAGCCTATTTTTGAAACTCCTGGGGAAGTAGATCCCCTTACCACGGGTGATGTCAAAGTTATGGAAAAGCTTACAAAAGAAAAAGAATATCTAAAAAGATTTAGGTATGAATTTTTTTCAGTTAATATTGGAAGTGCGCCTTATCTTGGAACTGGTTCAAGTATTAAAAAAACATCTAATAATTCTCAATCATTAGGAACAGCTTATAAGATATATGCCTGTGGTATTATGGTTGCCCAAGGTACTGAACTTGATGATTATGACGGTGAGGAAGAAATAATTATTCCGTTAGAAACAGTGATGGTTATGCCAAATTAAAATATGAATAAAATTTTAAAAAAAATTATGCAGATATTAAAGATAACATCCATTTCCTTGGTATTTCTTTTATTTTTAAACAAAGTTAGTTTTGCATGTGATTTCCTTTCTATTAACATTGGTGGCAACAAATCTCAAATTGAAAAGTATTTTGGACCCATCGAGACAGATGAAGAAAATGTAGAGGAACCCAATGATGTCACAATTGTTTCAGCAGAGATTGATCGTTTTTGTCCTAATTCAAATCTAGGTAATTCTTTTATTCGAGCGTTTATTGTAAATGATAAAATTGCTGGAATTATAATTGGAGTATTAAATGGAACGGATAATGAGGAAAGTAAGAAACAGTTACTTTATAATTATGTAATCAGCAATTATGGTAAAATTGAAAATAGTAGTAGACCAGATTGGACAGGTTATAAAGTGTGGAAAATTGGTGGTAAAGAAATTATATACGGTAAGTGGTACTACAGAAAAAAATTTTTAATTGAAGAATTACAAATATCAAATGCAGAATATAAAGATTATTTAATTATTGAGTAAAAGGAATAATAAAAAATGTATAAGTTTTTAAAAATTATAATTAGCAATCTGTTTATTGTACTTATTGCATTAAATCAAAATGCTATCTCTAAACCTTTACCTCCAGGCTCGGGTGCAGGAGATGTCCCAGCTAACATATTAATACTTTTAGATAGCTCTGCTAGCATGAATAGAAAACTTAGTTCGGGTAGTGGAATTGATAATCCAAATGATATTGTAGAAGATTCAGCTGGTAACCTAATTGTAGGTGAGGGAAATTTAGGCTTTGTAAAAATTCTAACAGCTGACAATACTGTTGATAGAACTTTTGCAGCAGGTAATAGAAATTTTAGAGGTTCTCCAGCGGATACATGTACTTTAGATGGAACTAATAATTCTATAGTTAAAAATATAAATAACTTAGGTCTTGCAACTAATGTTTTGGGTGTATCAGGGGATGTGATTTATGGTGCTGACTCTGGCTCAAACAATGGAAAAATTGTAGGAATTAATACATCTGGAGAATGTATTGAGGTTATTACTTATGCTGAGCTTGGTGGTTTTAGACCTTACGCAATGGAAGTAAGAACTATTGGTGGTGAAGATCATTTATTTGCATCGGGAAGATGGTGGGGAGGTAGTAGCTGGCGAAAATATTTTTATACTAAAAATTTAACGACAGGTGACTCTTTAACTTGTGGAAGTAATTATGGTGGAAATTTGGGTACTGTTATTCAATCCGGCAGTCGCCTTACTGTCGATAACAGTGGAGACTTTATATATTATCTCTACCAGGGACACATCCATGGATTTGCATTAACTAAAACTGGAGAAAATTATTGTCCTAGTGATACAGGCCGGGATAGATATTATGTTCAAGGCAATTCAAACACTTCTCATCGAAAAGCTACTGCAATTCAGGTTTCTCCAGATAGTGATTCTACAATGTATGTTACAAGTTCTAATAAAGGTGTAGTTCAAAAAGTGACTCTTACAGGAGATAATACATTAACCTCAGTCACACTTGCTGGAAGAAAAATAAATGCTGAAAATACAGCCAGTGCTGGTGCACTTAGTGCAGCCGAGGTTAATTTGTGGGGTCCAAAAGCTTTGTTTGTTACTTCTACAAAAGTGTGGGTGTCAGATAATAAAGCAACGATACAAGAATTTGATGAAAACAAATTTACAGTAGCCAATATTGATACTTCATGGCAGGCTGAATATGGTGGACAAAAAGAGACTAGATTTGAAGGAGCTAAGGAAGCTATCAAAGCAGTTGTATCTGACTCTTCGTTAACTGCAGGAGCTAATTTTGGTTATGGGTTTTGGAATGCTGGGGTATTAGGTGCAGGAAAAGGTAATATAAATACAGTAGGTAAAGGATATTACTGCCATCGCGTTGATGGTTGTGATTATTATAGAGGCTGGAATGGAGAGCATCCACAAGGAAGATCTCAACTTTTTAACAGTGACTCAGGTATATCCGTAGGAATTAGTAAAGAAGGTGCCTCACAAATACCCGAGGCACTTGATGCTACATCTTTACAATGGGGAACAGATGCCAATGCTTTTGCACAACTAGCTGATGAATATTTTAGGCAACACCAAGATGCATTAAACTTAAAAGGTAGTGAAGCTGAAGAAGCTGACTGCCAAATAAGTTATGTAATTGTTATTGGTGATGGTGAATGGACACATGGTGAACAAGCAGTAGAAAAAATTCGATCATTGAGACAAAATTTGGGTGTAAAAACTCTAGTAGTTGCTTATGGTGGTGGACTTAATGCTTCAGGACTTGCTAAATTTGATGCAATGGCACTTGCTGGTTCATGTGATGATGCAGGCTCACCAGATTGTCAAGCAAGAATAGATGCAGACACTCCTCAAATGTTAAAGACAGAGCTAGCAAGTAAAATACAACAAATTATAGCTGAAAAATTATCTTTTACCGCTCCATCAATTACCGCAACCATTCAAGAAGGGGGTTCTTTATACCAAGCACAGTTTGAATATATTCAGTATGGAGAATGGCGAGGAACCATCAGTAGACAAAGTGTTAAAGG
The DNA here is from genome assembly GCF_047720245.1 of Candidatus Pelagibacter sp. Uisw_137. Classification (GTDB taxonomy): domain Bacteria; phylum Pseudomonadota; class Alphaproteobacteria; order Pelagibacterales; family Pelagibacteraceae; genus Pelagibacter. The sequence goes on along the minus strand of NZ_CP159811.1, from coordinate 1,057,175 downwards.
TGATGGATCTTTAAATACAGACTCAGATAAAGAAAATTGGAACGCAGCAGAAAAATTAAAAAATAGGAGTAAAGAGAGAAACATTTGGACTACTCTGCCAGACAACTCATATATAGGAAATTGGAATAATTGGACAACAGATGACAAATATTTATCAGATATAGAAAGTCTTTTTGATTTAACTGGAAATTCAATTTTAGATTATCATAATACCACATCCAATTGTTCAAGTGCTGATGATGTAGAAGATGGAATAAATGATGATATTAAGGGATTAATTAACTTTGTTCGAGGTATAGATTATTTTGATTATGATGGAGACTGCAATATAATTGAAAAAAGAGCGCACTTATTGGGCGATGTTTATAATTCACAACTGGTAGAAGTTGGACCCCCAGATGCAAATTCAAATTTTACAGATGTCAATCAAGAGGCTTATTGGAGAGCTAAAAACAATTACCAATCTTTTGTTAGTGCAAATCAATCTAGACAACACGTTATTTATGCGGGAGCAAATGATGGAATGCTACATGCATTTAATTCAATTACGGGAGAAGAAGAGTGGGGTTTTATACCTCCCTTTATTGCATCAAAACTACCAACGATAATAAATAAAGCTTATGATGGAAAATTTGCAGGAGATCCAGGTGGAACCAATCCAATTTTTGGTGTCGATGGTTCACCAGTTGTTCATGACATGTATATACAAGGACTAAATGCAGATGGAGATTATGAAGAAGGTAAAAGCTGGCGTACTATATTAATGATTCCCTATGGGAGAGGAGGAGCTGGTTTTTCTGTATTAGATGTTACTAATCCCATTATCAATGGTGGTCAAGGACCTCTGCATATGTATTCAGTTTTTAATGATCATGTAAATAGTAAAGTTTTAGTAGCTGATAACACGGGTCAGATTACAGAATATCAATATACTCAAGCAACTATAAATATAGATAATTCAGAAGAAGCTAAAATAGCATCTGAAAACCAAAATACAGCAGATACTGCTGACTCAGACACTTGTGAAGATGACAATAGCTGTACTCAACAAGATGCCATCGCTGCTTGCCAAACAAATGCTATAGCTTCTGGTTCATTTAGAGTTAACGGAACAGCAGCGTGTTTTACAGGCTCAACATTCGTATTTGATATAGAGGTTCCATCAGATGGTGCTGGTAATGTTAGTCAAGATGATCTTGTAGTTACTGAAATAATAAATGGAGATAAAGTTAAAATAAATTTTGCAAGTGCTAGAATGGTTGATGGTTTTCTGAAAGTTGATTTTGGAGCTGAAAAAACTTTCAACGTAGGTACAGGCGATGTATCAACTAATCAAATTATTTTACAAACTTCATGTTCGTCAGTTGGTACTGACCCAGTTGGATATGACTATAGCCAACTAGGAGAAACTTGGTCAACACCAAGAATATTTAGAATTCCTGCACAAGAAGGTGATGAAAATATTAATGATGATAAATATGTGGCAGTAATGGGAGGGGGCATGGGAAATACTTTTGTATGCTCAGGATCAAATGTATTCCTTGTAAATTTAGAAGATCTTGAAAATCCAGGTAGCATTTTTGGTGCAGCGATTAATCAAGGAGCAATTAATATCATTGACACTGATACTAGTGACATAGCGAATGCACTTCCAACAACCCCTGTTGTTATTACACCAGATTTAACGCGAGGTGTTCCTTGGAGAGGAGCTATGGTTTATTTTAATGATCTTGAAGGAAAAATTACAAAAATTAACTTAACAAACCAAACAATTAATAATGCTAAACTTTATGATCAAACAACATTATTCAAATTAAATGCAACAGTTGAAAATGGTCGATATAGTTATAAATCAATGGATGCCACAATTGGAAGAGATACAAATAATTTTTGGCTCTTTGGTGGAACTGGTGATTTTCAAAGAATTGGTGACAGAAGTAATGGGATGGACAACATTTTATATGGTGTAAAAGATGAGGATTTTCCATACTTCAAGCACTTAAATGGAGTTAATATTCCTGGACAATTGGATGGTAACTTTGAGGAAGAAGCTAAGAAAGGTGCAGATGCAGCTAACGATATTGATGATACAAACGTTTGTGTGGATACCACTACTGATGCCACTGGAGGGCTTTGTCCTGGTCCTAATGAACAAGCATGGGTTATTAAATTGGATCCAAATGAGCCAAAAAGATTTAGAAAAGTATCAGCACCGCCTACAGTTTATAAAGGGAATGTATTCTATCCAATTTACGAACCACCTGTAGGAAATAAATGTAATATAGGTAAAGCGTTTATTTGTTCAGCTGATGATGAATGTGGAACTAATAATTCATCTGAACTAGGTGCGGTAATAGCAGGTGAGGATTGTTTATTTGTTAGCAGAGGAATATTGTCTGAATTAACAATATTTGCAGACACACTTTATGGTAACGTAGCAGGACCTGCTGAACAAGAAGATACATTATATATTCTCTCTACTAATGCAGGAGAAGTTACTACTTACAGAAGATCTTGGAGAGAAAACTATTAATAAAAATTTTTTTATAATAAAAAACTTTTAATTTGGTTAGAGAGAGATACGTAAAAAATAGCTGCAATAATAATATAAGGACCAAAAGGAATTTGAGACGACATCTTTCTGGATTTATTAATTAGTGATGGCAAAACAAATATTAGAGCAACGACAGAAGACATAAATATTGTAAAAGGAATACTAAACCAGCCAAACCAAAAACCTACTACTGCTAATAATTTAGCATCACCAAGACCCATACCTTCTTTTTTTCTAACTTTTTTATAAAAAAAAATGATTAACCAAATTATTAAATAACCAAAGACACCCCCAATTAAAGAATTGATATAATTTGGAAAAATTGTTTGATTTAAATTTGGATCAAAGGATTTAAAAAATCCTATAATCATTAAAGGAAAAGTTAATTCATTTGGAATTATAAAATGTTTTAAATCTATAAAAAAAATAATAATAAAAAAAACACTTAATATTGATAATAATAAAGCAGCAAGAGTTAGTCCAAAAAAATAATAGATTGATACAAAGCTAATAGCAGTGATTAATTCAACTATAAAATATTGTGAATTAATTATTTTTTTACAAAATCTGCATTTACTCTTTAACAATATAAAAGATAGTAGTGGAATATTATCATACCAAATAATTTTTTTTTTACAGTTAGGACAAGAGGATCGTCCTGTAACTATACTTTTATTTTTAGGTAAACGATAAATACAAACATTAGCAAAGCTTCCACAGATAATGCCAAAAAAAAATAATGCTAGGTAATACACAAATTAAATTTTTATTTGTGAAGCAAAATGTAAAAATCCATCTATAGAGTATTGTATGAATAATGCCATGTCTTGCAGATGCAAATAAAAGTTTGGTGAGTTAATAATAATTTCCATAGCTGTATAAAAAATATCAGAAGCAAACTAAAATGCAAATTACAATTTCTTTGTCTAAATTTTAAAACACAATTGACTACGTTGGCATTCGTTCAATCTTCTGAATAAAATTTCATATATCAAAAGGACAAAAATCGTATCAATAATAGTAATTTTTTCTTCATAAAGGTTACAAGACAAAAGTATAAGTTGACATAAACCCAATTTAGGCGATATTTACACCCATTATGAGCGCATTATTATGGTGATAGATAAAGAAACAAACGAAAACATTAAGACTATTTCTTCTGAGGAAAAAAAAGGTATTGAGGGAGCTAATCAACCAGCTTTTTCAAAAGGATTATATGACTGGCTAATGTTTTTATTAGCCTATTATTCAAGAATAAGAGAAAACTTAAAAATTGATTTTGAAACTTTTATTATTCTTCAAGTCGTTGTTAGTCATTCACTTTATCACTTGAACAAAGATGGAGTTAAAAAATTTACTGAAATTCAAAAAAATTTTGATCTAATGTCTATGTCTAGTTTAAGCAAAATTAATAAATTAGCATTTGCTAGTATTGCTGAAGTACTACAGTTACCAAGAGAAACTGTTCGTAGAAAAGTATTACAGCTTGAGCAAAAAGAAATAGTAAAAGTTGATGATGTCAGTGGAATTATACTTGGGCCTACTTATAAAACAATTTATAAAGAATTTGTTTCAAAAACCACAATAGATACGAGTACCTTAGTTAAAAGATGGAATACCAATGGAACACTCGAGAGATTATTACAAATGGATAAAAAATAGTGGGTAAATTGTTTTATGCACTTTACGACCTAGCTAATTCAGCTTATACAATTATAGTTGTAACATTTATCACATCAGCATACTTTGCAAATCAAATTGTAGGCAATCCACAACTTGGTGCAGCGTACTGGCAGTGGACAGCTGGACTTTGTGGAATACTAGTTGCAGTAACGGGTCCCCTACTTGGAAGCTTAGCTGACAAAGAACCTAAAGGTAAAATTAATTTATTACACACATTTACTATCTTTTGTGTTTTATTCACAAGCCTGTTTTGGTTTGCTAAACCATCAGTAGATTATATATGGTATGCATTGATTATTTTTTTACTATCCAATTATTTCTATGAAGCTGCTGTGATTTTTTATAATTCACTATTAAAAAGCTGTTCAAATGAAAACAATATTGGAAAAACATCAGGCTTTGCATTTGCTTTAGGATATATTGGATGTGTTCCAATATTATTATTTTCATTATATGTTTTTGTGTTACCTGACACTATTCCTTTTGGTTTAGATAAAAGTAAATTTGAAAATATAAGATTTATTCCTGTTATTGCTGCGATTTGGTTTTTAATTTTTTCTTATCCCATGATAAATTATTTTAAACATCACATTGAATATAAAGAAAATAGCGA